>CALGTB010000282.1 GCA_937902285.1 uncultured Actinomycetes bacterium
AGGCCGTCGGCGCCCTCGCTCACGCGATGGAGCACGTCTTCCGCGGAGGCGTTGCAGTCGATGAGCACACCTCCGGGGCTGATGGAGATGTCCCGGCCCATCGGGAAGGGGCTCTGTGCACGGTTGGCCAGCTCGCGGGCGTGACGGAAGTAGTCGGGATTCACCCGCCATCGGATCAGCATCACCACGAGACCGAGCACGAAGATCATTGCGGCGATCGCGAGCGGCGGGGCGAGCCCCACCCAGGCGGATCCGCTCGCCGAGTCCTCGGGGTTCGACACCGATCGGATGCCGACGACGAGCATGAACGCCAGGCCCACCGACCCGAGGACCGGGCCGACTCCGACGAGGAGGAAGCCCTTCACGCTGGCCGTCACGTGCTTGCGGTAGTAGACGACGCACGCGACGCCGGTGATCGAGTAGTAGAACGCGACGAGGATGCCCAGCGACGACAGCGTGTCGAGCATCGCAGTCTCGCTGACGCTCGAGATGAAGACGTACCAGCCTGCCGCGACGCCGCCGAGCAGGGCGAGTGAGACCCACGGCGACTTGAAGCGCGGATGGGTGAGGCCGAGCTTGGCCGGCAGGGCGCCCTTGCGCGCCATCGACAGGAACGCGCGCGAGCCGGGCACCATCGTCGACTGCGTCGAGGCCAGGGCGCTGATGGCCACCGCCACGAGGATGAGGAAGGACAGCGGACCGAGCACGACGCCCGACATGTCGACCATCACGAGCCCGGACTCCCCGACGGGGTAGAAGCCGGACTTGCCGAGGTAGAACACGACGGAGATCGTGACGAGCAGGTAGGTGCCGATGAGGATGATCGTCGAGAGCACGCCGGCCTTGCCCGCGTCGGACGACTTCTTGCACTCCTCCGACAGGTTGGTCGCGGCCTCCCATCCCCAGAAGGCGAAGACTCCCAGCAGCATCGCCGCGACCAGCGAGTCCAGCCCCTGCGAGAAGGGGTTGAGCCATTCGGTGGTGAACTCCGGCAGGCCGCTGTTAACAGCGAGCACGAGTGCGGCGATGCCGAAGAGCACCAGGATGACCACCTGCACGACCGCCAGCACCACCTGCAGCCGGATGCTGGAGTCCGATCCGACGATGGCCAGGCCCGCCATGAGCACGATGAGCAGGGCAGCGAGGCCCACCACCAGCGAGCGGTTCTCCGCCAGGGAGTCGAGCCCGAAGGTGAGCAGGCCGTAGATGATGGCGGTCTCGGCCAGTGAGCCGAGCACGAGGACGCCGGCCGCGGCCAGCACCCAGCCGGCGAGGAAGCCCGACTTCGGCCCGATGGCGCGCGCCACCCACGAGAACGTCGTTCCGCAGTCGGGGTCGCGCCGGTTGAGGTACATGAACGCCAGCGAGGTCAGCGCCATGGGGATGAAGGAGACGATGAGCACGATCGGCGTGGAGTAGCCGACGAGCAGCGCCATAGGTGCGAGGACGGCGGCCAGGGAGAAGGCGGGGCTGGTGGTGTTCACCCCCACCGCGACGGCTTGATGGAGGGAGAAGCCGTCAGGGCGCGCAGTCGACTCGGGCACCACCGAATGAAACCACGAAGGAGGGCTTCACACGCGCACGCTGAACGGAATGGGTCGCTTCGGCTCGCGTCCGTCGCCCGACGACCGACCTCGGGCCGCACGCAGCAGCCAGGGTGCGAGGTCGCGAGCGGCCCAGTCGACATCGGAGA
>CALGTB010000283.1 GCA_937902285.1 uncultured Actinomycetes bacterium
CGAGCGGTGCCTCGACAGCGTGCTGCGCGAGGCACTCGACGACCCCTCCGGAACGGCCTGCGGCCGGTGCTCCGCCTGCACCCGGGTACTGCCCGAGGGCCTGTCGGACCGCCCCGACCCGGTCTACGTGACTGCGGCGCTCGACTACCTCCGCGGCATCGACGTCGTGATCACCCCGCGCCTGCAGTGGGCACCCGGTCTGCCGTGGTCGGGCCGCATCGCCCGCTCGCTCGCCCTCGAGCCAGGGCGGGCCCTGGCCTTCGCCGACGACCCGATCTGGCCGCAGGCCGCCGCCCTGGTGCGTGCGCCCGACGGACCTGTCCCCGCCTGGGCGGTCGACGCCCTCGTGGCCTTCCTCGCATCCTGGAGCGCGACATGGCCGAGCCGGCCCACGGTCGTCGTCCCCGTTCCGAGCACCCGGCATCCCGTGCTCGTCGGAACCCTCGCGCAGCGGATCGGTGCCATCGGGCGGCTTCCGGTCGCCGACGTGCTCACCGTCGTGGGCGACCCGAGCGACGCCGACCTGTCGGCGAAGGCACGCGCTGGCTTCCAGGCAGCACGCCTGAGCCTCGAACCCGGCGTCGATCTGCCCGGCGAGGTGGTGCTGCTTGTCGACGACCGATGGCAGACCGGATGGACCGCGACGATTGCGGGCGCCCTGCTACGCCAGGCAGGCGCCGCTGCCGTGCTGCCCATGGTCCTTCACCAGCAGCCCTGACCTGCGGCATGCATAGCCGGTATTGCCGGGGCTCGTCGGTCCGCGCCCGCTAGCCTATGAGGTCGCGGGGCGACGAGGTGCTGGGAGGGACGATGCCGGACGAGCAGGGAAGCGGCACGTCGCCGTCCTCCGTTCCCATCGTCAAGCCTCCCCTGCTCTCCGTCGAGGAGTCCAAGGCGCTGAGCGTCGAGCAGATGGGGGAGCTCTTCACCGCACACATCAACCCGGGCCAGTACCACTACCTCACGCTCCTCGGCTTCCACCGGATCAAGATCGAGCGCGCCGAGGGCATGTACTACATCGACCAGAACGGCCGCCGGATCCTCGACTTCTTCGGGGGTTTCGGCTCGGTCGGCCTCGGGCACAACCACCCTCGGCTCCTCGCTGCGCGCACCCGGTTCCAGGACGAGCGGCGGCACGACATCGCCCTCGCCTTCATGTCGCAGTACGCGGCCGCCCTGTCGTACAACCTGGCCGCGTGCTCGCCCGGCGACCTCGACATGGTCTTCCTCGGCTCCTCGGGCTCCGAGGCCATGGAGGCAGCCATCAAGCTGGCCGAGAGGGCCGCCGGCCCCCTCCGGCCCAAGATCGTCTACGCGGAGAACTCCTTCCACGGCAAGACCAAGGGGGTGCTGGGGGTCACCGACGGACGGCTCTACCGCGCCGACTTCACCCTCCCCGGGAACACCCTGCGGGTGCCCTTCGGGGACATCTCCGCCGTCGAGCGGGCGTTCCGGTCCGATCCCGCCATCGGCACGATCGTGCTGGAGACGATCCAGGGCGGCGGCGGCATCATCTCGGCCTCTCCGGAGTACTGGCGCCAGTTGCGCGCGCTGTGCGACCAGTACGGCGTGCTGTGGGTGGCCGACGAGGTCCAGTGCGGCTACGGCCGGACGGGCCGCTTCTACGCCTTCGAGCACTATGGCGTGGTCCCCGACGTGACGGCGCTCGCGAAGTCCCTCGGCGGAGGCAAGGCCGCCGTCGGCGCGATGATCGCCAGGCGCGACCTGTACATGCGCGCCTACGGAACGCCCGAGACCGCGCTCATCCACGCATCCGCCACCTTCGGTGGCATCGGCGAGTCGGCCGCCACCGCCATCGAGGCGCTCAACGTCCTCTACGACGAGGCCCTCATCGACAACGCGGCCGACACCGGGGCCTACCTGCTCGAGCGCCTGCGCACCCTGCAGCGGCGATACCCCCGGCTCATCAAGGAGGTGCGCGGGCAGGGCCTCATGGTCGGACTCGTGTTCCACGACCTCTCCTACGCCATGCCGGCCATGATGCGGCCCGTCCTCGGCCGGTTCGACGAGCGCCTCAAGGGGGCCGTGTCAGGCTCCGTCGGAGCCCTGCTGCTGCGCGACTATGCGGTTCTGGTCGCGTTCACGGAGTACGACCGCAATGTCATCCGCCTCGAACCACCGCTCATCTGCCAGCGCGAGCATGTGGATATCTTCATCGAGTCGCTCGACGGCCTGCTCTCGCGTGGGATTGTGGCGATCGTGAAGGACTTCATGAAGGCCAGGCGCCACTCGATGAAGGAAGGCCGCTGACGGCGTGACGGGGCCGGGGCTACCCCGTCGCACTTGCGCACTTCGCCCCATTTCGTAGGGTGGACGACATGCCGGAGACTCTTCGCCCACCGCACAGGCCCCTGGGCCGATCTCGACGGCGCCTCACGTGGCTCGTGGCCGCGTCGGTCTCGGCACTGCTCCTCACGGTCCCGGTGGCGCCGCCCGCGGCGGCCGCTGAACTGGACCCGACGATCCTGGGCGCCATCGCCGCCACGTACAACGGAGGCGACCTCGAGGTCGGTCGGCAGATCAGCTCCACCTCGGCCTACACCCGCCATGCGATCACCTACCGCAGCGGAGACCTGACCATCACGGGCGTCATGAACAAGCCGCGCGGCAAGGGACCCTTCCCCGTTGTCGTGCTCGCGCACGGTCACATCGAGCCGTCTGCCTACGTCACCGGACAGGGCTTCATCCGCGAGCAGGACTGGCTCGCCCGCAACGGGTACATCGCGCTGCACGTCGACTACCGCAATCACGCCGGATCGGACGACGACCCGAAGAACGAGGTGACCATGCGGATCGGCTACGCGGCCGACGTCATCAATGCGGGATACGCCGTGCGCCGCACCGACCTTCCGTACGTCGACACCACGCGCGTGGCCCTGCTCGGGAGGTCGATGGGCGGAGGGATCGCGTTCCAGGCCCTGGTGATCCGGCCGGGGGTCTTCGACGCGGCGATCACATACGCCTCGACGAGCACCAACATCGGCGACAACTTCAACAAGTGGGGCCGCGAGGATGCCAGCACGGCGCGCCGCATCATCGCCCGCTACGGGACACCCGAGGGGAATCCCGCCCAGTGGCAGGCGATGTCGTCGCGCACCTACCTCTCCCGCGTCACCGAGCCCGTCCTCATGATCCATGGAACGCGCGACGAGTCGTGCGACATCTCCTGGGCTCGTGCCACGCGCGATGCCCTCGAGGAGGCCGGTAAGGACGTGACGCTCGTGCAGTACCGCGGAGCGGGGCACTACCTCTACGGCCCGTGGTCGGACTCGATCCGGCAGGTCAGCCGGTTCCTGAAGAAGCACCTGGCGGACTGAACGCCCGAGGATGGCTGGCGACCGTGTCGCCGTCAGCTGCGCACGTGCAGGTGCGTGCGCATCCACGAGTGGACGAGGGCGGACAGGCCCAGGAAGGCGATCACGGTGATCCACAGGTAGGCGAAGACATCGATACCTGAACCGACCGGCGGATCCCCGGGCAGGTAGAACCGCAGCGCGACCAGGGCGAACAGGAGCCCGGCTGCCCACCCGAGCAGGCTCGAGTCGACATCGTGCTTGCCTGCCAGCGCGGACACGCCGACGGTGAACGGGAACAAGGCCACGACGAGCGCCATGCACACCAGGAGGATGGCGAAGAACTGCGTGGAGAACGCACGGCCGAAGGTCACGTCCATGAGCCCCACACCCCCGGCGGCCTGCAGGGTGCTCGCCCGCGAGTCCCAGCCGTTCACGCCGCCCGACACCGTCAGGTCGACGGGGATGGCCTCGGTCAGGATCTCCTCGCCGTCGGCTGACGTCTCGACCGCGAACACCTCAATGCCCACGCGACTGGCGTGCTCGTCGAAGGGGTAGGCGGCCGTCTCACCCGTGATGCCGACGATGTCCTCCGCAGTCGTCAGCAGGGAGCCCCGCGGGAAGGTGAACTCGTCGGCACCGTCGTTGGCCGAGACCACGATCCGGATGTCGCGGGCCAGGCGCCGGTCGCTGCGCACGACATCCTCGGACGCCGACTGGAGGTGCAGCCGGATCGTGGCAGCGTGGGCGGCGGTGTCGACCGACACGAGCTCGATACGCACGCGAGTGTCTGCGGCCGCCTCGCTCATCTGGTCGGTCTCCAGCTGCCCGCCGAAGCTGTAGAAGCGCAGGACGAGCAGGTACGCGATCGCCATGACCGCGAGCGTCACGGCGACGAGCGGCCACACCCGTGGGGCGGGCCGTTCCGGTTGCGCATGGGCCGCATCGCTGGGAGCCGATCCTCGTGCGCGCACCGTTCCACGATAACGGCGCATCACCGTTGTTCCGCTGCTGAAGGACTGCTGCCGTGCTCGGCGGCCGGAGGACGGCTCGATCCCGGCCGCACGGGCCTAGGCGGGCGTGGGAGTCGGCGTCGGAGTCGGGGTCGGTGTCGGCGTGGGAGTCGCTGTCGGAGTCGGTGTCGGCGTGGGAGTCGGGCTGGGCGTGGGCGTCGGCGTAGGAGTCGGCGTCGGAGGCGCGGCGATCACGAAGGTGATGCTCGCGAACGCCTGGTAGCCGCTCTGTCCCTGGCAGTGGATCTGCACGGCGGTCGTGCCCGCTGCTGTGGGCGTGCCGCTGACCACGCCGCTCGAGTACCCCGGACCGCTGAGTCCCGGCGGAAGACCCGGGCTCCCATTGGCCAGCACGTAGACCGGGGCGGGCGCGCCGATGGACAGGGCCGCCGTCGACAGCGAACTGCCGACCGTTCCGTTGATCGTCTGGCTGGCGGGGCTGCACCAGCCGAGGACGGGAGTCGGCCCCGGGGTCGGTCCCGGACCCGGGCCTGGTGCAGGCGCGGCCGCGATGTTCAGGGTGATCGTCGACGTTGCCGTCCCGATGCTCGAGGCGGCCTGCAGGGTGACGACGACAGGGCCGCTCGTGACGGCTGTCGGCGTGCCAGAGACGGCTCCCGTCGTGCGATTCACCGACAGTCCTGCGGGCAGCGCCCCGCTGGCGACCGAGTACGTCACCGGCGTTCCGATCCCGGAGGTCGACAGGCTCCTGCTGGCGAGGTACACCCCGACCTGGCCGGAGACCGACTGGCTTGCCGGCACGATGGTCCCCGTCGCCGGCTCCACGTCGACGACCAGGACCGCCGACGCCGTCGCGCCGGCCGACGAGCCGACCAGGTTGTACTGGCTCGTGACGGGCGCCGTCGGGGTGCCGGACAGCACGCCGGTCGCCGAGTTGAAGGCGAGGCCGGCCGGTGGTGCCACCGCCACGCCCGACTGGGTGAGCGAGTACGACACGACCTGCCCGGCGGGGAACCCGATCGCGGTCAACGGGGTCGACGCGAGGCTACTTCCCTCCACGCCGGTGACGGTCTGAGTCGGTGGCTGCACCGACGCTGTTCCCGTGATGCTGATGGTCACGAGCGCGGCGGCCTTCGCGTCGTCGCCTTCCGCCGTCACGACGTAGACCACGGGCGGCTGCTGCGAGGTCGGCGTGCCGGAGATCGCACCGGTGGCGGCGTCGAGCACGAGCCCGGCCGGGAGGGCCGGGGTGACCGTGAACGTCGGGGCATCCCCCAGCCCGCGGGCCGCGAAGCCCTTCGGCGGCGCCGACGGCACCGACTGGCCCGCAGTGCCGTCGATGACCCAGGAGGATGGGTCGAGCGAGCCCTGCCCGGTGATCCGCAGGGTGAAGTCCGATATCGCCGACGCAGCGCCCTTCTCTGCCCTGACCTTCATCGAGGTCAGGGCCAGGCCATGGGTTGGGGTCCCGGACAGGACGCCCGTCGAACGGCTGAACGTCAGGCCAGCGACCGTCTGCACGGGCTGACCGGTCACGTCGAGCGCCGCGGGCAGCGGCACGCCGCGGGAGTCGAGCAGCGTGTAGGCCAGCTCACCCTTCGCCGGGAACCCGGTCGCACGCCACTCCTCCATCTGGCGCGCCTGCGGATCCCTGCCGAAGCGCACGGGGACGACGCGCTGGCCGGCCTGCGCCACGACGGCCTGCGTGGCCGGCTCGAGAGCGGGTGCGCGCGTGGCCGTCACCGGCGTGCAGCCGACGGGGTCGCCGAGCCGGATCGTCCAGCCGTCCATCTGCTGGTACGACAGCAGCGGGCTCATGGCCGATGGGAGCATCGTGTCGCCGTACGGCATGCCGTAGATGACCGTCCACTCGAGCGAGTTCGGGTAGGTCGGGTTGTTGCGGTAGAAGCGGTTGGCATTCTCGACGATCACCGCCTGGAAGGCGTTCCACGCGTATGGCCCCGTCGCCCCGCCCTTGTATGCGGGCTGGGCGTTCGCGAGCGCCTGGCTTCGCGGATCCACGGTGAACGTGGCGGTCTGCGGGCCGGTGTCGTACGGCGTCGCCACCTTCGGCGAGCCCCACATCCCGTTGGCGAACGGCACGATGAAGTCGCGGTAGATGGTCTTCACCGTGTTGCTGTAGGTACCGCTGATGAGTCCCCCGTCGTCGTTCCAGTCCGTGGGGCTGTAGCCGGCCCCGCTCGGCGCGAAAGCGTTGAACGGACCGTCCTGCGCGTACACGCCGAAACCTGTGCCGCCATGGGTGCCCTGCGCGGAGATGCCGGCCCCCTCCACGAGGATGGTGGGACCGGGGATGGCCTTTCCGCCGGGGTTCGCGGAGTTGCCCCCGCCGATGGTGCCCTGCAGCACCCACACGTCGCTGACGGACGCCGCGGCCCCTGGCGGGGTGTACGACGAGTTGTACGTCGCGGTGTAGTTCATCACGCCGTTCTGGTACTCGAATCCCTTCGGCGAGTTCCCGATCACGTCACTGATCTGGAGCGTGTGGCCCTCGACGGCCGACGCGTACGACGCGATGGACGGATAGGCCAGCGGCAGCTTGGACGCTCCCACGATGCCGTTCATGTTCGCGGTCTGGGTCGTCGTCCATGGGCTGCCCGGGGCCGGCGGATTGGGCGTGCCCGCCCACTTGACCACCTTCGTCATGTCAGCGCCGGAGTCCGCCACTGCCTTCACGAGGTCGACGAAGCAGCCGGTGTCCTGGTAGGAGCCGTCGATGTACTGCTTCTGCCACGACTGCGTGCTCGTCATCATGACGCCGAGCTGGTCGATGAGCGTGAGGTCGGAGCTGAACCCACTGGTGGTGTAGGAGAACTCGATGAAGCCGAACTTGACGTCCGTGCTGGTCACCGGGTCCGGGGGTGCCGTGGTCTTCTTGTTGAGGAAGAAGATGTCACCGCTCTTGAACACCGGCGAGATTGTCACCGTCCTGCAGTGCGTCGCGGGCTGAGGACACGTGGGCAGTGAGGTGAAGGCCACAGTGCGCCAGCCCGACCCTGCCGGGAAACCGCTCACGCCCCCGTTGTTGGGCGCCTTCCCCGGCGTTCCGAGCAGGCCCAGGTACAGGTCCTCGTCGAGGATGCCGCTCAGTGGAGTGACCCCATCGGATGCGTACGCGTTCTCGATCGTGAGAGTCACTGGCCCCTGGTAGGGGACCTTCCACGTGAACCCGCCCGACGACGACCCCTGCAGGCTGGCCACGAGGTCGTAGCCCGAGCCGTCGGCGCCTCCCGTGGCCGAGGGCACCGCGTAGACGATGTCGCACGTCGACGACAGGATGCCGTTGGGCGCGAGGAAGGCCAGTTGGGTGCTCGACAGCAGGGTCGTGTAGGCGCCCTGGTTGTCCTGCGTGCCGGCGGTGAACAGGCCGGTGGCGGCGATCGCCGTCTGCGACGGGTACTTGTCAGCGTCGGTCACGTTGCAGTTCGTCATGTGGATCGACGAGAAGGCCGGCAGCAGCAGCGGCGGGTTCTCGACCGCCGCCGACGCGTTGAGGAAGGGCGCCACGAGGCCCGACCCGGTGAGGGTGACCTTGGGCGCGTTGGTCGGCGTCTGGCTGAAGTTGTCCGGCGTGACCTTGGTGATGACGGGGGCGTCCGGCGCGTACGTGATGAGCAGGGGCGAGCCCGTGCTCACCTGCGATCCGTTCAGCAGCAGCTGACAGGTGGCCGTCGCCGTGGGGTCGGTGAAGACCGGCCGGGGGAAGACCAGCGTGGCGACTGTGCCCGTCTGCTCTCCGTTCTGGACGATGGCGTTCTTCGGCGTGAGCGTCACCGACGAGGCCGCATAGCTGGTCGCGGACGTGTTCGTGCACTGGGACAGGCTGGCGGCGTTGAGGCCCCGGCCCTGGAGGGTCTGGGTCGGGTCGGTGCCGGGGGCGGGACCGATGACGCGGATGACGTCGGTGCCACCGGTGCCCGAGGCCGTCGCCGTGCTCAGCAGCGTCGGGTAGACCTGCTGGACTCCCGGGAACACGCCCGTCCAGGCGAAGCCGCCGCCCTGCACGCCGGCAAGGCTCGCCACGAGGTCGAAACCGGAATCCATCGCCCCGCCCTTGCGCTGGACGGCCACGACGATGTCGCAAGTCGATGCCGGGACCCCGTTGCTCGCCGTGAAGGCGAACTGCCCCTTCGCCACGGAGGCAGCGGTGCCCTTGAAAGACTGGATCGGCGCGACACTCGAGCCGCCGACCGCGGTGCAGCCCACCATGTAGGCGGAGGCGCCGGCCGGGACGTTCAGGGGGGCGGCCTGCGCAGTCGAACTGCTGAACAGCGGAGTGGCGGCCGCCGAGATGCCGGATCCGGGGATCTCGATCGTCGGCGCCTTCGTGGGCGTCGCCGCCCATCCGCTTGGGGTCGGAGCCGCGAGCACGGGTCCCGCCGGGTCGTAGGTGATCGACACCTGCGTGGCCAGACCGGGCATCTCGGCGCCATTGGGCAGCAGCGAGCAGACGACCGGCTCCGAGGTCGCCGAGGGGCTGGGCTTAGGCCTCGGGAACACGAGGGTCGCGACGTTGGCCGCGCTGACCTTGACGGACGAGGCCCGGAGCGGTGAATTGGCGGCGTTGGGGCAGTCGAGCTCCGCCGTGGTGAGCGTCTGCATGGAGGCGCCGCCGATCATGCGGATGACGTCGGTCTTGCCTATCCCTGAGGCCGTGACGCTGCTCAGCAGGGTCGGGTAGACCTGAAGCACCCCGTTGATGGCAGGCCCCGGTGCTGCATCGGCGGGCGGGCCCAGGACGACGGAACCAGCCCCCAGGAGCCCGATACCCACGATTGCCGCCGCAAGGCCCGCAGTCGTCCGACGTTGCCTGCTGTACACGGCGCCACCGTATCCGCTGCGCCGGCGCGTGACGGGGAAAAGGACCTTGGTCCCTGCGTTCACATGACGAACGGGATGGGCCAGGACCGTGGGGACGGACGACGATCGAGGAGGGCACGCGTCGTGCATCCACGAGTCGAGGAGAGCCGCCATGAAGACCAGCACCCGCTGCGTGGCCATCGCCGCACTGGCACTCACTCTTGGAGCGTCGTCAAGCATGGCGCAGGCCCAGCCGGGCCGCGAGCTGCCCGCTCCCCCGGCTCCTGCGGCGATGGTCGCGATGACCAACGCGATGCTGCGCTCCGCCGACGTTCCCGCCGCGCTGCCGAGCGGCCCCTCCGAGATCGCGTCCATGATCCCCACCGGCGGGCAGGACCCGTGGCCGATCTGCCTCGCGGCCGGGCGCTACAACCCCGTCACCCCGGTGGCGACCGGTGCGATCGGGTACCAGGCGATGATCGACGCGACGACCCGATCGGGGCGTCAAGGGCGCACCCTGACCCAGGTCGTCTACCAGTACGGCAGCGAGGCCGTTGCCCGCGCCTACTGGGACCTCACGTCGTCCCAGGTGCTGACCTCGTGTCCGGGCAGTCGCCGCACCGGTGGCCTCACCTCGACCGTGCGGGCCACCCGGTGGACACCGGACCAGGTCACCTCGCCCATCTCCGTGAGCACCGTCTCGCGCGACAGCCGTGGTGCGATCGACCGCGCCACCTTCGTGACCGTCTCGCTGGTCGGTGACACGATCCAGATGCTCGTCCTGTCGAGCGCCGGGAGTGCCGTTACCGGGGAGGAGAGGACGGCGGCGGAGGGCCTCACCGTCACCCTCGCGGGGCGCCTGTATCAGCGCTCGATGCTGCCGATCACCCAGGATCCCCTGCTCACCGCCGCTCAGTCGTCGATGCTCACCACGGCCGACATCCCGGCGACGCTCCCCGTGACGACTCCGGCCGACGGTGGCTGGTACCTGTTCGACGCCGCCCGCAGCAGTGCGTGGGCTCCGGGCCTGTGCTTCGGATCGGAGGGCGCGCTGCCGACCGGCATGCCGAGTTTCACCGTGTCGATCGGCGGCGAGGGCGACGTGTTCTCGATCCCCGGTCAGCTGTCGCAGTCGAGCACCGTCTATGCCAGTGCGGCACGAGCCCGAGCGGCCTGGAATGCCTACACCGCGGCCGCCGCCCAGTGCTCTCAGCAGCTCCACCGTCCGCTCACCTCGCCGAAGACCCTCCAGCGGGTGTCGAACGGCGTGTCGGCTCTCGCCGTCGATGGCGTCCCGGGTGTCTGGGTGCGGACACTGGACACGTACCTGTCGTCGGACGGCAGCTGTGATGCGGCCTCGGGCGGGACCGGAGGATGCGACGCCTTCACGCAGAGGACGTACAGCATCGCCCTCCTGGTGGGGAGATCGATCCAGGTCGTCGACTACGTGACGGCCACCACGGGGATCCGCGTCGTCCCCCTCGACCAGGCCGCCGTGAATGCCGTGGCAGAGACGCTCGCGGGCCGCTGGATGGACTCGGCGCCGTAGTGACCGGGCCCCCGGCCCACTAGGCGCCAGCCATGGCCGGCTGCGAAGTCGTGCGGGCGGCAAGCCGGCGGGGATGCCACCACAGCAGGGCGGAGACGAAGACCACGGGCAGCACCACGGCACTCAGCACGCTCGTGATCGGGAGGTCGCCGGCGAGGAGGAAGCCCATCGTCGACACCCAGTCGATGACCTGGATGCCGATCATGGTGTTGATCCACGACTCGTTCCGCTGCGGGTCGCGGGCCGCCACGAGCATTCCCGCCCCGTAGCCCAGGAAGCGGGCGCCCATCATGACGAACAGCCAGGCCGCCCAGGCAGGCGCATCCGGCGCGAAGCCGAGCAGCCCTCCGGCGACGGTGGGGGCGAAGGTGAAGAGGACGCCGAAGAACAGCTGGACGACCCCGATGAAGCGGAGGGTGATGCGAAGACCCCGCATGGGAGTTCCCTTCTCGTTGGTGGGTGCTGACCACGTCACGGTAGGTAATACTGGGAACCAGTTGTCAACAAGTGATCCAGTATCCGAAAGGGAACTAATGGCCGACAGCGACTTCGCCCCCTGCGCCGACGGCACCTGCCCGGTGAGTCGGGCCGTCGAGGCGCTCGACGGGAAGTGGACGATCCTCGTCGTCCGCGACCTGCTTGGAGGAACCCGGCGATTCGGCGAGCTGCGCCGCTCACTGGCGGGCATCAGCCCCAAGACCCTGACGGATCGACTGCGCGGACTCGAGGAGCACGGGCTCGTCGAGCGGCGCATCTACGCCGAGGTGCCGCCGCGGGTCGAGTACTCGCTGACGCCGGCGGGCCGGACTCTCGAACCGGTGCTGGTCGCGCTCTCGCAGTGGGGCAGGACCCACGCCGTCTGACCACTGCGGGTGGCCGAACGAACGGCCGCATTGACGCCCAGGACCGGACGCACGATGGTTCACTGTGCCCATGAGCGAGCCGCCGCCGGGGAAACTCGAGGTCCAGCCGTCGCTGAAGGCCGGGTCGATCGGATTCACCGACTCCCTGTCCATCGGCCTCAATGCGACGTCGCCGGCCTACTCCCTCGCCGCCGTGCTCGGCCCGATCGTCGTGCTCGTCGGCGTGTACGCCCCCGGCGTGCTGCTCGCGTCCTTCGTGCCGATGCTCCTCATCGCCTCGGCCTTCTACTACCTGAACCGGGTCGACCAGGACTGCGGCACGACCTTCTCGTGGGTGACTCGGGCGATGGGGCCGTGGTTCGGCTGGATGGGCGGATGGGCCATCGCCATGACCGGGGTGCTGGTCGTCGGCTCGCTGGCCGAGGTCGGGGTCCGCTTCACCCTCCTCATGTTCGGACGCGACGAATGGGCGTCGAACCAGGCCGTCCTGCTCCCCCTCACCATCGCCCTCGTCGTCCTCATGACGTGGCTCTGCGTGCGGGGCACCGAGTCGTCGGCCCGCCTCCAGAAGGTGCTCAGCCTGGCCCAGATCGGTGCGCTCCTCATCTTCGCGGGAGTGGCCCTGTACCTCGGGCTGAGCGGGCAGGGGGCACCTGACGCACCGGCGCCGTCGCTCGAGTGGCTCAACCCCTTCGGAGCCGGCGGGGCCGCCCTGACCGCAGGCCTCCTGCTCGGCGTCTTCGCCTACTGGGGATGGGAGTCGGCGGTCAACCTCAACGAGGAGACCACGGACTCCAAGGACACGCCCGGCAAGGCCGCCATCGTCTCGACGCTCCTCCTGCTCGTCACCTACGTCGGGACGGCCATCGCAGTGATCTGCTACGCCGGACCGACCTTCCTCGAAGACAACGCGGGCGACGAGGAGCAGATCTTCGCGGTGCTCGCCGACCAGGCCATGGGCGGCTGGAGCTGGATCGTGCTGCTGGCCGTCGCCACGTCCGCCATCGCCTCGACCCAGACCACGATCATCCCCGCGTCGCGGACGGCCCTGTCGATGGCCCGCCGCGGAGCCCTGCCCGCCGTGTTCGGCCGGATCTCCCCGCAGCACCGCACTCCCTCGGTGTCGACCTGGGTCGTGGCCGCTATAGCGACGGTGTGGTTCGTCGGGCTCAGCCTCATCAGCGAGAACGCCCTGTACGACTCGCTCACAGCACTGTCCCTGCTCATCGCCTTCTACTACGCCCTGACTGGTCTCGCCTGCGCGATCTACTACCGCCGCCACCTGCTGGACGACGTGAAGTCCTTCCTGCTCATCGGACTCGGACCGGTGGTCGGCGCGGTCCTGCTCGTCTGGCTGCTGGTGATCTCCGTCATCGACATGTCCGATCCCGCCAATGCGTACGGCGGGCAGTCGTGGTTCGGCCTCGGACCCCCGCTGGTCATCGGGATCGTCCTGTTCGGGCTCGGCCTGGTGTTCACGATCGCCTCGCGGCTGTCCGGGTCGCGATACTGGAGCGAGCGGCCCGGCGTGGTGCCGGACACTGCGCTCGCCGAGCACGAGGAGCGGACATGACCCTGGTCGTGGGCTACGACGGCGGCGAGTCGGCATCGGCCGCGCTCGATGCGGCGATCGCGCTGGCCACAGCCCTGGACGAGCCGCTGGTCGTGGTGTGCGGCGTCAGCCCTCCCGGTGGACTCGGCGAGGAGTACGAGGCCCTCGAGGAGGCTGTCGTCGAGGAGCTCAGCCCTGTCGTTGTGGCCGGGGTCGCCCGGGCACGAGCAGCGGGGGCGACGGCGGAGCCCCTCCTGGTCGACGCATCGCCCGTCGACGCACTGCTCACGGCCGCCGTCGAGCGCAAGGCCCGCATGATCATCGTCGGCTATGGATCGGCCGGCCGTATCCGTGCGGCACTGTTCGGCGCCGTGTCGCACAAGGTGCTCGACGAGTCGGACATCCCCGTGCTCGTCGTTCCCTAGCGCCCTCTCTCCGCCGGACGCGCCGTCAGCAGCGGGGCCGACTACTCGACGAACTCGTCCCCGCCCTCGTCGGTGGCCACGTCCTGACCCTCGTCCGTTGTCGCATCCGCACCGGAGTCGTCGACAGGCGCCTCCTCGGACCCATCGTCGCCACCCGAGTCGGCACCTGAGTCAGCGCCGCTACCGGAGTCATCGGCCTGCGACTCGTCCGCACCGGAGTCGTCGGCGCCCGCGTCGTCGCTGCCCGTGTCCTCGTTGCCCGAGTCGTCCGCGGAGGAGTCGTCCGACGTGCTGCCGTCGGACGAGTCCACGACCTCCTCGTCGGTGCCCTCGTCGTCGCTGACGGCGAAGTCGCTGAACTGGTCGCCGAACGACGACACCAGCTCCTCGTCGATGGCCTCCGGCTCGGCGAGCTCCTCGGTGATCGTGAACTCGCCGGTCTCGGCATCGAACTCGGCCACGCCGTCGACCACGTCTCCGCTCTCGGTCTCGTCGTCGAGGGCGTACTCGCCCACCACGCTGTCACCGTCGAGGTAGAAGACGCCCGCGACTCCCCCGCCCTCCTGGGTGATGGCGACGTCGAGGCCGCTCTCGATGGGCAGGTCGAGGCTGTTGAGGCCGTTCGCCACGTTGAGGAGGGAACCTCCCGAGGCGAGGACGACTCCGTCGTCGACCAGGTCGAAGCCCGGGGCGTCGGCGGCATCCATGCCCGCGTCGAGCGTGAGCCGAGGGCTGCCGACGGCGTCGGCCGAGACGGTGACCCTGCCCGGCGTGCCCGATGCCTGCTTCACCCGGGTCCCCACACCGGTCGCGATCGCACGGTCGACGACGACGGTCGTCCCCTTGCCTGCCAGCGTGGTGCCGAGCGTCGGGCGCACGTAGATTCCCGCCGGGTACACGGTCGTGGGATCGGTCGTGTCGTAGGTCTGGCCGTCGTAGGTCAGCTCGAAGCCCACCCGCGCCTCAGGGTCCGGTGAGGTGACCATGAGGGTCATGGGAGTGGTGCCCCGCGTGGCGCCCTTGGCGGACCCCTCGGCGAAGGGGGCCACCGACGGCAGGTCGAGACGGACCTCCATGGGAGTGAGATCCATGGTGCCCAGGCCGCCCTCCCAGCCGTCGGTGGGGGCATCGGGGTTGGTCGCGCCGCCGGCGTAGCTCCAGATCTCGTTGACCGGGTCGATCATGACCCTCTGCACGGTGCCGGGGTAGTTGTTGTCGTAGATGGAGATCGCGATCTTGCCGCCCTCCCTCGTGACGGCGATCGGCGTCACGGCGTGGGCGCCGTTGGGCGAGTAGAGGCCGAGCGTGTAGCCCGTGCCGCTCTGCAGGCCCGCGGCCAGTTCAGCGGCGATCTCGGTGGGGGCGAAGTCCTTGAACGCGTTGTAGGCCTCCTGCACGGACGGCAGCATCTGCGTGGCCCACAGCAGATCGATGTTGCGATAGACGTCGGGGTCGTCCTGCGAGAGGGCGAACGTCGTCCCGGCCGCCGGGTCTAGGTCGCCCGGCGTCAGGTAGCCCTGGAAGATCAGTTGCGAGAGAACGGCCATGCCCTCGCAGTGCCCACCGGCCATCGCCTCGTTGATCTGTGCGGCCCACTTCTTGGCCGCTGGATAGAGCGTGCACTTTCCGTTGACCACCTTCGCGCAGACGGCCCTCTCGCCGAACAGGGTGACCAGGCTCGTCGCATTCAGGGAGCCCTCGCCGCCCCAGTTGGCGAAGCCGAAGCCATCCCGATCGGGATCGAAGCCCTGCGTCGAGCAGGCGGCGGCATCGAGCCCCGTGCAGTCCGGCAGCGGATAGCTGTCCGGCTCGGCCTCCGCCGACGGGACCGTGGCGTTGGCCGCCGTTCCCGAGGGGCTGGCGGTGGTCGTGGCGGGAGCTGCCTCGCCACCCGAGCTGCAGGCGGCGAGGAGCAGGGCCAGCGCCACCGTGGGAGCGAGCACAAGGGCCTTGCTGGTCGATCGTGCGAACACGGTCACTCCTCAGGAACAGCGTTGGGTGGATCAATCGACGAACCACGCCCGTGTCGGACTCACGGGGCCCCGAGCGGGTGACCAGTATCGCCCGAATGGCCGAGGTGCGCTGTCGGACGCACGCGTCGTGCTGCGAGTTCCGCAGGAGAGGACGACGCGCACGTGGATCCTGATACGGACTTGCGGCCACGCGACGGAACTGAGATCGAGACGGGAAGGCACTGGGACCTCGTCGAGACCCGCCGCATGAGCTCGGAGGCGACAATGGAACCGCTGGACCCGTCGATGAGGACCGCTGCTTCTGGAGGCAGTCATGAGTGTCGATGTCACGCACCGCCTTGATCCGCTGGTGACCGCGGATCATGTGGACTCGTCGTGGCTGTGCCGGGCGGCCCGAGCCCTGGATGACCTCGATCAGTGCCTCGAGACGGTGGCTGCCGAGGTGCCGGTGCCGGCCCCCGACGAAGCGCCCGCTGAACGGCGCAGTCCCCGGCTGGCCCGCGCCGCCTCGCAGGTGTCCGGGGACGTGCAGCGGCTGCACCACCGGGCCCGCAGCCTGCGCCGCAGGCTGGTGCTCGCCACCAAGGACGCGCGCCTAGGTCCGGGGCTGAAGACCGAGCTGGCGAACCTGTCGCGGGATGCGAACGTCGTCTTCGATCGGCTTGGGCTTCTGTAGCCATTCTTGGGACCCTGAGTGGGGCCGGCAGTGGGCCGCGTGGCCCGCCACGCGTCAATGGACGCCGGAGGACGCTGGACCGACACAAGGCGCGGGATCCCACCCGCTGATACAGTGAAATCGATTGCAGGCAGGCTCCGCCGTCGCCCAACGGCCGTCTGTCTGCTGTCGTTTCCGGGGTTCGACGAGGAGAGCCATGAGACTGCCGGCGAGGTCGTCCGGTGGCCCGCTCGTGCTCGCTGCCGGTGTCGCCGTCGCCACCGTGACGCTGGCGGTGCCCGGGCTCATCGTGGCGCCGCCCTCGAGTGCGGCTCCGCCGCCGACTCCGTCAGCCCTGTGCAACACCGCCGGGAAGGGCGGCACGATCAGCTTCCCCACCACGACCACCGTGCGCCACGTGTTCACCAATGCCGCGGCCGCCGAGACGTTCACTGCCCCCAACCGTGATCTCACCGGGGTCAACGTGCTCCTCGTCGGCGGAGGCGGCGGCGGAGGCGGCGGCTACTCCCAGACCACCAACACGATCAGCGGAGGCGGCGGCGGAGGCGGCGGCGGACGGGTGCTGTCCACCACCCTGAACTTCACCAAGAACACCGCGTACAACGTCGTCGTCGGCGACGGCGGAGCGGGCGGTGTCGGCTCCAACGCGGGCACCGGCTCGCGTGGCAGCGCCGGCAGCGCCACCACGGTCGCCCACGCCGGTGGAACGGCGACCGCAGCCGGCGGAGGCGGGG
>CALGTB010000284.1 GCA_937902285.1 uncultured Actinomycetes bacterium
TCGCCGCCCTCCTGGCGGCGGTGGCGCTGCTGCTGCGCAATCGCCACTACGCCGAGGTGTACGCGCGCGAGGAGGCCGACGCCGACGGCGACGGAATCCCGGACGTGTACCAGGCCCCCGACTCCCGATAGCCTGACGTACCGAACCCGCCGGAGGTACCAATGCCGCCCACCAAGCAGCCGTCGATCCGCGACCTGCTCAACAAGGCCGTCGCCGACAGCAAGCGACTGGCCACTGCCCAGATGGCGCTCACCAAGACGGAGATCAGCTCGTCGGGGCAGCGCTTCGGGATCGGCGCCGGCCTGGGGATCGCGACCCTGGGGCTCATGATCTTCGCGGTGCTGTTCCTGCTGGTGACCCTGGCCCTCGTCCTCGTGCAGCTGGGCCTGCCGCCGTGGGCCGGCTTCCTCATCGTGGCCGGGCTCCTCATCCTGACCGCCGTCATCACCGCGCTCCTGGCACGCAAGAACTTCAACGAGATCCAGCCCCCCAGCCTGGCGATGGCCGAATTCGAGAAGACCAAGGCCGCCCTCAGCGGGGCACCCGCCCCCGACCTGGCAGGCGGCCCGGCCGAGGGCACCCCCAAGGTCGCGGGGCCGTAGCGAGTGACCCTGCCCGACCCTGAGGCGGCCATCAACGCAGCGGGTCCGTGGACGCACCGAGATGTCTCGGCCAACGGTTCGCGATTCCACGTCGTGGATGCCGGAACCGGTCCTGCCGTCGTTCTCCTGCACGGCTTCCCGATGTTCTGGTGGACGTGGCGCCGGCAGGTCACCGCGCTGGCCGACGCCGGCTACCGCGCCATCGCCATGGACCTGCGCGGCTACGGCGGCTCCGACCATCCGCCCGACGGCTACGACCCCCGCACCCTCGCCGCGGACGTCGCGGGCGTGATCCGCTGCCTCGGTGAGGAGAACGCGGTGATCGTGGGCCACGGGTGGGGTGGTCTCGTCGCATGGTCGACGGCGGTCCTCGAGCCGGACACCGTCCGGGCCATCGCCCCGGTCTCGATGCCCCACCCGCGCCAGCTGCGCCGAGCCCTCCTGCGCAGCGGGCATCAGCGAGCCGCCATGAGGTACGCCGTCGGCTTCCAGTGGCCCTTCCTCCCCGAGCGGTCCCTGGCCGCGCACGACGGGCAGCGCATCGTCGATCTCATCACCGCCTGGTCGCAGGACACGGCCTGGCTCGACGCCGAGGCGACAGATGCCTACCGCGCGGCGTTCCTGCGCTGGCCGACGCCCCACACGGCCGTCGAGTACCACCGCTGGGGTGCACGGTCGTCGATCCGGCCCGACGGACTGTCGTACATGTCGCTCATGGAGGCGCCCGTCCAGCGCCGCGTGCTGCAGGTGCAGGGGGCGCTCGATCCGATGATGCTGGCCGCGTCCGTCGACGGCAGCGAGCAGTACGTGCGCGGCGACTACCGACGAGCCGACCTCGACACCGGGCACTTCCCGCACGAGGAGGATCCCGACGCCTTCAATGCCGTCCTGCTCGACTGGCTCGGATCCCTCGACCAGGCGTGACGGCCGTGCCCGCCGACCGTTCGCGCGACAGCCTCGGCCGGCCCCTGCCCGACGACGCCGATCCGGCGCTCGCCGTGCCGGGAGTCCCGGTGCGCTCGCGGCTGACCGACGCCGAGGCCTGGGACGAGGGTCTGCGCTATCTCGCCGACGGCATGCCGTTCCACGCCCACGAGGTGTTCGAGATGCGGTGGCGGCTCGCACCGGCGGCCTCGCGGACCGCGTGGCGGGCGCTGGCCCAGTGGGGTGCGGCACTCACGCATCGGGCACGCGGCAACGCCGTCGGGTCGTCACGCCTCGCGACCCGGGCGCTGGAGACCCTGGCCGAGGCGCAGAGCGTGCCGCCGGTGATCGACGTCGCGCTCGTGCGCGCCTCCTGCGCGCGCCTGACCGCCTGACCCCGGTCAGCGCGGCGCCAGGCCCCGCAGCATCGTGTCGATCATGTCGCCGAAGGTCTGCTCGGGATCGGGCGTGAACGTGATGCCCGCGATCTCGATCATGACTCCTCCGTGGAGGCCGTTCCAGATCTCCTGGGCAGCCGCGACGGGATCGCCGGGGGCGAGCAGGCCCGCCTCCATCGCGTCACCCACGCGCTCAGCGAGGTGGGCGAACGTCCCGGCCGCCTGCTCGAGCGACTCCTCCGACAGGTCGAGATCCAGCATGCGCTGGAACATGAGCTGGTACAGGTGCGGATGGTCCATGGCGAAGGTGCGGTAGGCGCGGCAGCCTCGGCCGAGGCGGGCGAGGGCGTCGGCCCCGCCCGCTGACGCGATGGACTCCTGCATGCCGGTGAAGCCGTGCACGAACAGCGCCTCGATGAGCCCCGGCTTGCCCCCGAACCGCGAGTAGACGCCCATGGGCGCGACCCCGGCACGGCTCGCGACGGCACGGACCGTGAGGGCGTCGGCCCCCTGCTCCTCGAGGAGTCCCAGGGCCGCCGAGAGCAGCGAGTCGGACACCTCGGTGCTGGGGGTCCGGTGCCGATCGCCGGCGGGACCTTGCGTTCGTGCCATGGATGCAGTATAACGTTCCATATCTAAAGAACAACGTTCTATAAGAACACCGACCACCAGGGAGCACCCGATGTCCGACACCATCCACCGCCGCCGCTGGGCGATCCTCGCCGTGCTCTGCCTGAGCCTGCTCATGGTCATCGTGGACAACACGATCGTGAACGTGGCCCTGCCCACGCTCAGCGCCGACCTCGACGCGTCGATCACCGAGCTGCAGTGGGTCGTGGACGCGTACACGCTCGTCTTCGCGGCGCTGCTCCTGGCGTTCGGCCACTTCGGCGACCGGTTCGGCCGCAAGACCGCGCTGCAGCTGGGCCTGGTCATCTTCGCTGCGACGTCGGCCCTCGCGGCGCTCGCCACGAGCGTGCCGCAGCTCGTGGGCGCGCGCGCCCTGATGGGGATCGGGGCCGCCCTGGTCTTCCCTGCGACCCTGGCGATCCTCGTCAATGTCTTCACCGACAAGCGCGAGCGCGCGGCGGCCATCGGCATCTGGAGCGCGATGACCGGGGCGGCGGTGGCGCTGGGGCCCGTCGTCGGCGGCTACCTGCTCGAGCACTTCTCCTGGGGATCGATCTTCCTCGTCAACCTGCCGATCGCCGCCGTGGCGCTCATCGCCGGCTGGTTCCTCGTGCCGAACTCCAGCGACCCGAACACGGGCGCGCCCGACCACCTGGGCCTCGTGCTGTCGGCAGCCGGCGTCGGCCTGGTCGTGTGGTCGATCATCGAGGCACCGCACCGCGGCTGGACGTCGGCGATCATCGTCGTGGCGGGCCTCGCCGGGGTCGCCCTGCTGTGCGCCTTCGTGCTCTGGGAGCGGCGCTCGGCCCACCCGCTGCTCGACGTCACCCTCTTCCGCAACCTGCGCTTCACGGCCGCCAGCGTCTCGGTGACGACGGCCTTCTTCGCGCTGTTCGGCTTCATCTTCCTCATCACGCAGTACCTGCAGCTCGTGCAGGGCTACTCCCCGCTCGAGGCCGGCATCCGCACCCTGCCGTTCGCCATCGCCACGGGCCTGACGTCGCCGCTGGCCATCGTGCTCATGCACCGCCTCGGCACCAAGGTCGTCGTGAGCGCAGGGCTCATGGTCATGGCCATCGGCTTCGTCATGGCCTCGTTCAACGAGGTCGACACGCCCTACTTCGGCCTGACGATCACCAGCATGGTGACGATCGCCATCGGCCTCGGGCTCACGACCGGGCCGGCGACGGAGTCGATCATGGGCGCCCTCCCGTCCGACAAGGCGGGCGTGGGCTCGGCCGTCAACGACACCACCCGTGAGCTCGGCGGCACGCTGGGCGTCGCGGTCGTCGGCTCGGTGTTCGCCAGCGTCTACGGCGCCGCGATGCTCAGCGCGCTGAAGGACATGGGGCTGCCCCAGGCCGTGGTCGAGACCGCCGAGCAGTCCATCGCTGCGGGGCTCGCCGTCGCCCGGGGACTTCCGGCCGACCTCGCCGCAGACGTGACGGCGGCCGCGCAGCAGTCTTTCGTCGACGGCCTCGGAGCAGGGTCGCTGGTGGCGGGCGCCGTCGCCGCGATCGGGTCGGTGGTCGCCCTGGTCCTCCTGCCTGCTCGGCATGCGGCACCGGCCGTGCCGAGCGAGCCGGCCATGGTCGACGCCGTCTGACGCAGGCTCGGCCGTCGGCGGCTCAGTCGCGCAGGCGGCAGGTGCCGGTGTCGACCGGCTCGGTGAGCCCAGCGCTGGACGAGACCGCCGGCTCGAGCTGACCCGAGGTCAGGGCGAAGCCGGTGGTCTCCTCCTGCTCGTCGGCCCCGAACACCATCCCCAGCGCACGGCCGTCGAGGTCGAGCAGCGGACCGCCGGAGTTGCCCGGGCGCACGAGCCCGCGCAGCACGTACACCTGGCGCTCGACACCGGCTCGGCCGTAGATGTCGTCGCCCCGGGCCTCCACCACCGTGCGGATGCGGGCAGGCTCGGCGCGGAACGGCCCCCCGTCAGGGAACCCCGCCACGACCGCGGAGTCGCCGGACTCGGCGAGAGCGCCGGCCAGCTGCAGCGGCCGTGCCTCCAGCCCCGGAACGTCGAGCACCGCGATGTCGGCCCGGGGGTCGAAGTAGACGACGGTCGCGGCGAGCCCCGGGTCGCCGATGCGCACGCGCACCACGGGCTCGCGCACCCCGGCGACCACGTGGGCGTTGGTGAGCACCTGGCCGCTCCCGACAGCGAAGCCCGATCCGCTCACCGCGTCGCCGCAGTCGGGCGTGTCGCCACTGACCCGCACGATCGAGTCGCGGGCCGCGGCGATCGGCAGCGAGTCGACGGCGGCGTCGGGGGCCGCCACGTCCGGCCCGGTCACCTGCGCGAAGCCGGAGAACACCCGCGGCACTGCGGTCGTGCTCACGAGGTCGCGCAGGCTGCCGAACGCGTTGCGCACCTGGGGCGGCACGATCGAGTCGAGCGCCACCAGCACGCGGGAGTCCGTCATCTGCTGCGAGACCGGCGACGACGGCAGGTAGGCGATGGCGCTCGCGATGATCCAGGTGACGACGGCCAGGGCAAGGACATTGAGGGCGGCACCGCCGGCGTTGTCGAGGACGCGCACCGGCTTCCACGTCAGCGAACCGCGCAGCATCGAGCCGAGGATCGAGGCGAGCATCTGCCCCGCGAACGCGAGGACGAGCACCCCCGCCGCCACCGCGAAGGCACGGGCGATGTCCGACAGCCCGGTGGCCGCCAGGATCGGCGGCAGCACGAACGCCCCGAGCAGGCCGCCGCCGAGGAAGCCGGCGAAGGACAGGACCCCCGCCACGAAGCCGCGCCGCCAGCCGGCGAAGGCGAACACGGCCAGCGCCCCGATCAGCACCCAGTCGACGATGTTCACGTGCCCGCCGCCGTCATAGGCCGGGGGCCTCCTCCGGAAGCGGCACGAGGCGCGTCTCGTCCCACGGCTGCGACCAGCCCAGCCGGTCGAGGAGCCCGGAGATGATCCCGCCGGTGAAGCCCCAGACGATCATGCCCTCGACCTCGAAGCCGTTCCCGATGTAGCCCGAGGGGTGCAGCACCCGGCACCGGTGCGCGGGATCAGCAAGGTCGGCCAGGGGCACCCGGTGCACGCTGGCCACCTCGGCCGGATCCTGGGCGCGGACCGGGGACGGCGCCCGCCACCAGCCGAGCACCGGGGTCACGACGTAGTCGGTGACCGGCACCCACAGGTCCGGCAGGGCACCGAAGACCACCACCCCCGCGGGATCAAGGCCGGTCTCCTCCTGCGCCTCGCGCAGTGCCGCTCCGGCGGCATCGTCATCGTCGTCGTCGACCGCACCCCCGGGGAAGGCGGGCTGGCCGGCGTGCGAGCGCATCGTCGACGCACGCTGGATGAGCAGGAGGTCGCGGTCGTCACTGAAGAGCACGAGCACGGCCGAGTGCCGGCCCTCGTCATGAGGCGGGACGAAGCGCGTGAGGTCCTCCGCCCGGAGGTTCACCACCACCGCGGCCACCTCCTGCAGCCACGGCGGCAGCTGCGC
Source organism: uncultured Actinomycetes bacterium (assembly GCA_937902285.1). Taxonomy (GTDB): domain Bacteria; phylum Actinomycetota; class Actinomycetes; order S36-B12; family S36-B12; genus UBA10649. The sequence goes on from CALGTB010000284.1 coordinate 6,020, forward strand.
CACCGCCACGGGGTCGGCGCTTCCCATCCGTGCCCAGTCGGCCATCAGGCGCGCCCCGAGTCCTTGACCAGGCGCGCGGCCTCGACGGGATCGGTCGGGCCCTCCCCGAATGACGGACAGAGCCGGGCCACGGGGCAGGCACCGCAGGCCGGCCGCCGGGCATGGCAGCGCCTGCGTCCGTGCCAGATGACCCGGTGCGACATGAGGGTCCAGTCCTTGCGCGCGAACAGGTCCTGCAGGTCGGCCTCGACCTTCTCGGGATCGTCCTGAACGGTCCACCCGAATCGACGCGCGAGCCGGCCGAGGTGGGTGTCGACGGTGATGCCGGGCACGCCGAACGCGTCGCCCAGCACGACGTTGGCCGTCTTGCGGCCCACGCCGGGAAGGGTGACGAGATCGTCGAGCCGGCCGGGCACCTCGCCGCCGTACCGGTCGCAGAGCTGCTGCCCGATGCGCTGCAGGGTGCTGGCCTTCTGCCGGAAGAACCCGGTGGGGGCGATGATCCCCTCGAGCTCAGCGAGGCTGGCCGCCGCATAGTCCGCCGCCGTGGGGTAGCGGGCGAAGAGCGCAGGGGTGACGGTGTTGACCCGCTGGTCGGTGCACTGGGCGCTCAGGACCGTGGCGACGAGCAGCTCGAGCGGAGTGGTGAAGTCGAGCTCGCAGTGCGCGTCCGGGTAGACCTCCCCGAGGACCGCGACGATCCTGCGCGCCCGACGACGCCGGGTCGCGAGGTCGACGTCGGAGGAGGACGTCCGTGCGGGGGTCATGCCGCAAGCGTATGTCGGCGACCGGCTCCCGCCGCCTACCCTGCATGCGACACAATGCCGCTAGCACGAGCCAGGGTCACGGCGAGAGGAGCGGCATGGACGACGTCTTCATGCAGGCGCCGCTGTTCGCTGCGCTCGACCCCGAAGGCGCCGCCGCGTTGCGCAGCTCGCTCAAGGAGACCGTCGTCGCCAAGGGCGAGTCGCTCTTCAACGAGGGCGAGCCGGGCGACCGGATGTACGTGATCCTCGAGGGCAAGGTCAAGCTCGGGCAGACGTCGAGCGACGGACGCGAGAGCCTGCTCGGCGTGCTCGGCCCCGGCGAGATGTTCGGCGAGCTCAGCCTGTTCGATCCCGGCGTCCGCACCTCCACCGCCACCGCTCTCACCGATGCCCTCGTGCTCGGGATGGGCAACGACCAGCTGCGGCCGTGGCTCGCGGGCCGGCCCGAGGTGGCCGCCGCGCTGCTGCAGGCGCTCGCGCGTCGGCTGCGACGCACCAACGAGGCGATGGCCGATCTCGTGTTCTCCGACGTGCCCGGACGCGTGGCCAAGGCACTCATGGACCTCGGCGAGAAGTTCGGCACGGTGACGCCCGAGGGGCTCATGGTCACCCACGACATGACGCAGGAGGAGCTGGCCCAGCTGGTCGGAGCCTCGCGCGAGACCGTGAACAAGGCGCTGGCCGACTTCGCCCAGCGCGGCTGGATCCGGCTCGAGACCCGTCAGGTGCTCATCCTCGACGTGGAGCGCCTAGGCCGCCGCGCCCGCTAGCCAGCCCCGTCCCCTCGCACGTCCCCCGCCCCCTCGTCCCGTCCCGTCCCCTTCCGATGCCTCGTCACGTGTGGTCAGGAAACGGCGCCAGAATCCGCCACGACTGACGACGCATCGGTTGGGGGTGGCGCTACTGGGCGTCGAGGTCGGCGAGGTAGGCCAGCTGGGCGCGCACCGTCAGCTCCGCCGCCGGCCACACGGCCGTGGGCACGTCGGCGTAGACCACCTCGACGATCGACGCCGGCTCGGTCACCCCCGACTCGACCACCTCGCGCACCTCCGCCAGCCGCGCCAGCCGGTGCTCGAGGTACGCGTCCAGCAGTCCTCCCGGGTCGGCCACCACGGGACCGTGACCGGGGAGCAGGCGGACGACCCCCGACACGTCGACGAGGTCGCGCAGCCGCCGGAGGCTGTCGAGGTACTCCCCGAGCAGGCCGTCCGGCCACGCCACCAGCGACGTGCCGCGGCCGAGCACCGTGTCGCCGGTGAGCACGCTCCCGTCGTGCGGCACGAGCATCGAGACGCTGTCGCCGCTGTGCCCGGGGGTGGCCACGACCTCGATGGTCCACCCCCCGAGGTCGACCACGTCGCCGCCGGCCAGGCCCTCGTCGCCGAGCCGGTGCTCGGGGTCGAGCGCCCGCACACCCACGCGGCAGGCCGCAGCCAGCGTCCGGGCTCCCTCGGCGTGATCGACATGACCGTGCGTCAGCAGCACCTGCGCCACCCGGCCGTGCTGCTCGGCCCGGGCCCGGATGGCAGCCAGGTGGGCAGGATCATCAGGACCCGGGTCGACGACGACGACCTCCTCGCTGCCGGGGCCGCTGAGGAGCCAGGTGTTCGTGCCGTCGAGCGTCCACGGCGACGGGTTGGGGGCGAGGACGCAGTGCGCCGAGCCCGTGACCGTGCCTCCGGCCCAGGGGTCGGTCGACCCGCGCAGGGGAAGCACCCGTCCGCTCACGACAGCTCCTTCGGGAACGTCAGGCCGTCCGTCTCCTTCGTATGCGGGGCGTCGACCGCATCGATGATCACCTCGCCCGTGCGGTCATGCACGAGTGCCCACCGTGACGACCCGTCGGGGCGCACGAGCCGCCGGGGCAGCAGCGGGACCACCGGGCGGATGGCGGCGTCGGCCAGGGCCTCGGCGGCCGATCCGAATCCGGTCAGGTAGCCCAGCGTCGCCTCCGTGGGGGGCAGCATGGCGAGCTCTCCAGCACGGCGGGCGTCGAGCGCGGCCTGGGGCGCGATCCAGAACGCGGAGTCGGCCTCCGTCGTGCTGAGGATGGCGTCCTGGCCCGCGGGCAGGACGGCCATGAAGAAGCGCACGTCGTAGCGCTTGCCCTCCATCTCAGGCGTCACCCAGTGGTCGGCGACGGGCAGGACGGCGGGGTCGATGACGAGCCGGCCATCAGGCCCCGGCTCGACGAGGCTGACGCCGCACTCCTCGGCGACCTCGCGGACCGCGCAGGAGTAGAGGGCGACCAGGCCGCGGACGTCCGTGCTCGCCCGCTCTGCCAGGGCCGCGACATCGGCGGGGGGAACCGTGAAGTCGACGGGCGCCTCGTAGTCGGCCTCGTCGACGCGCCCGCCTGGGTAGACGTGCATGAGCGGGGCGAAGGCCATGGTGGTGACCCGTCGCAGGAGGTAGGTCTCGAGTCCCTGCTCGGAGTCCCGCAGCAGGATGACGGTGGACGCCGCGCGCGGGCTCACCTAGCCGGCGATCTCGACGATCATCTCGACCTCGACGGGGGCGTCGAGCGGAAGCGAGGCGACGCCGACGGCCGAGCGGGCGTGCACCCCGGCCTCGCCGAACGCGTCCTTCAGCAGGTTGCTGGCGCCGTTGATGACGGCGGGCTGACCCGTGAAGCCCGGGGCGCTGGCGACGAAGCCGACGACCTTGACCACCCGCACCACCCGGTCGAGGTCGACGACGGACGCGACGGCCGCGATCATGTTCAGCGCGCAGATCCGCGCCAGGTCGGCGGCCTCCTCGGGAGTGACCTCGGCTCCGACCTTCCCGGTGGCCGGCAGGGCGCCGTCGACGAAGGGCAGCTGTCCGGCCGTGTACACGAGGCTTCCGGTGACGGCGGCGGGCACGTAGGCGGCGACCGGTGGGACGAGCACCGGCACGGTCAGGCCCAGCGCGGCAAGGCGATCCTCGACAGTCGACATGGTCAGCCGTTCTCCCGCGCTCGCTTGAGGTAGGCCACCATGTTCTCGGGGTTCGGCCCCGGGACCACCTGCACCAGCTCCCAGCCGTCCTGGCCCCACGTGTCGAGGATCTGCTTGGTCGCGTGGACGAGCAGGGGGACGGTCACGTACTCCCATGTGGTCATGCGCCGACCCTAGCCCGTCCGGCTTGATCGGCCGCAGCGGAATAGGCTGATGAGGTGACTCGTCCCGCGGCTTCGGTGCCGTCCACCGACCGCGCGGCAGCGGCGCGCAAGTGGCCGGGGGTCAACCTCCATGTGGTCTCGGGCAAGGGGGGCACCGGCAAGACCACGATGGCCGCCGCGCTCGCCCTCGCGCTGGCCCGCGACGGCAGGCGCACCCTGCTCATCGAGGTCGAGGGACGTCAGGGCATCGCGCAGCTGTTCGACGTGCCGCCACTCCCCTACGAGGAGCGCAAGGTGGCGGTCGCCCCCGGCGGCGGAGAGGTGTGGGCGCTCGCCGTCGACGCGCAGGAGGCCCTGCTCGACTACCTGGAGTCGTTCTACAACCTGCGCCGTGCCGGCACCGCGCTGCGCAAGATGGGTGCCGTCGACTTCGCCACCACGATCGCCCCCGGCCTCCGCGACGTGCTGCTCACCGGCAAGGCCGTCGAGGTGGTCCGGCGCAAGGAGAAGAACGGCCCGGACGCCTACGACGCCGTCATCCTCGACGCCCCGCCGACCGGTCGCATCTCCAAGTTCCTCAACGTGAACTCGGAGGTGTCGGGACTGGCCAAGGCAGGGCCGATCCGCAAGCACGCCGACCTCGTCATGAACGTCATCGCGTCTCCGCAGACGCTCGTCCACCTCGTCACCCTGCTCGAGGAGATGCCCGTCCAGGAGACGATCGACGGCATCGCCGAGCTCGAGCAGAACCACCTGCCGGTGGGCGCCGTCATGGTCAACATGACCAGGCCTCCCCTGCTCACGGATGCGCAGCTGCTCATGGCCGAGCACGACACCCTCCCCGCGGAGGCCATCCGGGCCGCCCTGGGCGCGGCCGGACTGTCCGCCCACGAGGACGAGATCCTGCCGGCGCTGCTCGCCGAGGCGTCCGACCACGCCCAGCGCGTGGCCCTCGAGCGCCGCGAGATGGAGCGCATCGAGGACCTCGACCTCCCGACGTTCGTCCTCCCGCTGCTCAGCGGCGGCATCGACCTGGGCGGGCTCTACGAGCTGGCCGACATCCTCACGGCCGGGGGTGTGCGATGACGCGCCGCACGTTCGCGAAGGCGCCGGGCCTCGACATCGACGCGATCCTGGGCAACCGCGACATCCACATCATCGTGTGCACGGGCGCCGGCGGCGTCGGCAAGACGACCACGGCTGCCGCCCTGGGCCTGCGGGCCGCCGAGATGGGGCGCAGCGTCTGCGTGCTCACCATCGACCCCGCCAAGCGCCTCGCGCAGGCGATGGGGCTGTCGTCCCTCGACAACACCCCGCGGCAGGTGCCGGGGGTCTGCGCCCCGGACGGGTCCGGATCGCTGTTCGCGATGATGCTCGACATGAAGCGGACCTTCGACGAGGTCGTCGAGGGGCATGCCGACCAGGCCCGGGCCGAGCAGATCCTCAGCAATCCCTTCTACCAGACCCTGTCGTCCTCGTTCGCCGGCACGCAGGAGTACATGGCCATGGAGAAGCTCGGCCAGCTCCGCGTGCGCGCGGAGGAGGAGGGCACCTGGGACCTCATCGTCGTCGACACTCCCCCGTCGCGCAGCGCCCTGGACTTCCTCGACGCACCCGCCCGGCTCGGATCCTTCCTCGATGGCCGCTTCATCCGGATCCTCACGGCGCCGGCACGCGGGGCGGGCAAGGGCATCGGACGGATCGTGGGCATGGGCTTCGGCATCTTCACCGGCGTGCTCAGCAAGATCCTCGGCGCCCAGGTTCTCTCGGACGTCGGATCGTTCGTGGCCGCCATCGACACGACGTTCGGGGGGTTCCGCGAGCGCGCCGACGAGACCTACGCCCTGCTCAAGGACTCCGGGACCTCGTTCGTGGTCATCGCCGCACCCGAGCGCGACGCGCTGCGCGAGGCCGCGTACTTCGTCGAGCGGCTGCGCACCGACGACATGCCGCTCGCCGGACTGGTGCTCAACCGGGTGCAGCACCTCGACGACCCCGAGCTCACGTCCGAGCAGGCGGCAGCCGGCGCGCAGACGCTCGTCGAGCTGTCGGGGGAGGCCACCGGCGCGACCGCCGAGTCGCAGCGCCTCACCGCGGCGCTCCTGAGCCTGCACGCCCAGCGCATGAACCTGGCCGCACGGCAGCGGCACCTGGCCGACCGCTTCACGGCGGCCCATCCCGGCGTTCCGGTCAGTTCCGTCCCGGCCCTCGCCGAGGACGTGCACGATCTCGATGGCCTGCGGACGATCGGCGACCTGCTGGCGCAGTCGCTCTAGC
>CALGTB010000285.1 GCA_937902285.1 uncultured Actinomycetes bacterium
AGCGCGCCGGTGCGCAGGTCGTCCGGGACCAGCTTCAGCACCTCCTCCGCCGTTCTCGCCACGGTGGGGAGCATGAGGATCGCGTAGGCGAGCCCGGCCGCGAACGCGCTGTTGTCGAGGACCCCCGTGAGGATGAACACCGTGAGGATGAAGAGTCCGGCGACGACCGACGGCACGCCGCTCATGGCCTGCACGAAGAAGCGCACGTACGGCACCGCGCGGCCGCGGACCTCGGTGATGTAGACGGCGGTCATGACGCCCAGCGGGACGGCGATGACGGCCGAGATCGCGACGATCAGCACCGTGCCGAGGATGGCGTGGCCGATACCGCCGTAGCCGAGCGGCGTCGAGGGGCTGATGTACTCGTTGTTCTGGAAGATGAACGCGCCGCTGAGTGCCTGGAGGCCTTTGGTGATGATCGTCCAGAGGACGGAGATCAGCACCACCATGCTGAAGATCGTCGCCCCGATCGCGGAGACGATGATCACCGCATCAGCGGCCGCCTTGGTGCCCCGCACCGCGATGGCCGCGATCATCGACGCCACCAGCTGGAGGGGGAAGTAGACCGCGATCATGATGACGGGTCCGGGGATGCTCGAGAACCAGAACAGCAGCGTCACGACCGTGGCGGGAATGAGCACCGCCAGGATCACGACCGTGCGGAACTTCGACGTCCGCCGACCCCAGGGGGCCTCCGGCTTCTGCTGCTGCAGCTCCGGAAGAGTCGTGTCATCGAAGGTGATGGTCGCGCTCATCCCTGCATCCGTCCTGTGCGGTTCACGATGACATTGGCGATCGCGTTGACGACCAGCGTTCCGAGGAAGAGGAAGAAGCCGGCGGCCAGCAGGAGCTGGGTCTCGTAGGGGCCCGATGCCTCGCCGAACTTGGACACGATGAGCGTGGCGACCGATCCGCCGCCGGACTCGATGATGTTGTAGTAGTTCACCGGGTCGAACACGATCTTCAGCACGAAGAACACCGCGATGGTCTCGCCGAGCGCACGGCCCAGGCCGAGCATCACGCCGCCCACGAGGCCACCGCGGCCGTACGGGAGGGCCACGTAGCGGAGCATCGTCCACAGCGAGCAGCCGAGCGCCTCGGAGGCGTTGATGAGCTCAGGAGGGGTGCGGCCGAGGACCTCGCGCGTGACGGACGTGACGATCGGGATCATCATGATCGCCAGGATGAACCCCGCGGTGAAGGGGGTGCCGCTGAAGTTGCCGCTCTCGTTCTGGAAGATCGGGATCCAGCCGAGGTACTGGTTGAGCAGCGCCTGCCACTGCTCGGACACGGGCGACAGGATGTAGAAGGCCCACAGCCCGAGGATCACGCTGGGGATGGCCGCCATCAGGTCGACGAGGTTGGTGAGGACCTTGGCGACCGACGTCGGCGCCAGGAACACCATGAAGACCGAGAGCAGCAGCGACGCCGGCACGGCGATGACGAGGGCGATGACGGCCAGCAGCACCGAGCCGTAGAGCATCCCCCAGATGCCGTAGTCCGGCGGGCTCCAGACCGACGTGGTGAGGAAGTCGAGGCCCTGCGTCTGCAGCACGGGGACGGCCTGGGCGCCGAGGAAGACCGTGATCCCGGCCAGGACCAGGAGAGCGACGAACGCCGCACCCGTGATGATCCTGTTGAAGACCCGATCACCGCGGTGGCTCGTGGCCGCAGCCTGGAGGTCGCGCCGCTCCTGGACGTCCGGTTCCGACATGGCCGAAGTCTGTTGCTCACGCGTGGACGACAGGCGTGCGAGAGTCGACCCCCCGCCTAACGCGACATGAACAGCGGGTTAACCCGTGCAGGTCAGTCGACCGGGCCGCGTCCCTGCAGGTGCGGATGACCCGGCAGCGGCTCGGCAAGGGCCTGCTCGGGCAGGATCTCGGCCTCGACGTCCTCCGCATGGATCGTGTGCGCCATGGCCCACGCCGCCCAGGCGCCGAAGGCGACCACGACGACCCCGACGGTGATGACGGCGAGGGCGGTGGGGAGTTGGGTCAGGCGGAACATGCCGAAGGCCACGAGGCCCGCGGCCGGGATCGTCAGGACCCACGCGATGAGCATCTCGCCGACGATCTTCCAGTTGGCTCCCTTGCCCGATCCGACGCCCGCCCCGACGATCGACGAGGCTGCCGCGTGCGTGGTGGAGATCGGCATGCCGACGGCCGTTGCGCCGAAGATCGCCGTAGTCGCGCCGATGTTGGCGGCCGTGCCGGAGTTGGCGTGCAGAGTCGTGATCTTCAGGCCCATGGTCTCGATGATCTTCCAGCCGCCCCACAGGGTACCGAGGGCGATGGCCGCGTACGCGCTGAGCGCCGCCCACTCGGGCACCTCGATCGTCTTGCCGTCCGCACCGATCTCGGTGTAGCCGGCCCCGAGGAGCAGGGCTGCGATGACGCCCATCGTCTTCTGTGCGTCGTTGGCGCCGTGCCCGAAGGAGACGGCGGCAGCCGAGACGAGCTGGAAGCCCTTGAACACCGGGTGGTCGTCGTGCAGCTTCGTCATGCGCTGGATGCCGATGACGAGGTACATCGCGACGAAGGCGATGCCGAAGGCCACGGCCGGGGACAGGATGATCCCGATTCCGGCCTTCTGCACGCTCGACCAGTCGATGGCCTCGAGCCCGCCGGCCGCGATGCCCGCGCCGACGAGGCCGCCGATGATCGCGTGGCTCGACGACGACGGCATGCCGAATCGCCAGGTGATGTAGTTCCAGGCGATGGCGGCGAAGAGGGCCGCAAACGCCAGGGCCACGCCGCCGTACTCGCTCTTGACCGTCTTGGCGATGGTGTTGGCGACCGCTGTTCCCACGACGAAGTAGGCGAGGAAGTTGAACGTCGCCGAGAAGGCCGGCGCCCACCGGGCGGGCAGCGCCCGGGTGGCCACGACCGTGGCAACGGAGTTGGCCGCGTCATGAAAGCCGTTGGTGAAGTCGAAGATCAAGGCGATGACGATGACCGCGATCACGGTGATGAGCAGCAGGTCCACGCCCAGATTTCCTTCCGGTCACCCCGCGAGGGGACGGATCACAACGTAACGCCGAGAAGAGGTCGAAGATGTCCTGAGAGTGAACGGTTTCCGACCAATTCGCTCTCGCAGGGGCGAGTGTGTGCCGGACTGGTGGACTGCGGGCGTGAACTCGATGACGTGCTGCCGAACGGTAGGTGAACAGGAGGTGAACGACTACGACCGGGCGGCCATCCGTCGTCGCAGCCACAGGGACACGTAGACCAGCGCGACGAGGGCCGGGACCTCGATGAGGGGGCCGATCACCCCGGCCAGCGCCTGGCCGGACGTGATGCCCCACACGCCGATCGCGACCGCGATGGCCAGCTCGAAGTTGTTGCCCGCTGCGGTGAAGGCCAGGGTCGCCGTCTTCGGGTAGCCCAGCCGGGCCCGCACGCCCAGCGCGAACGAGATGCTCCACATGACGCCGAAGTAGACGAGCAGCGGGATCGCGATCCGGATCACGGCGCCCGGATCCGACAGGATCGCGTCGCCCTGGAGGGCGAACATCACCACGATCGTGAAGAGGAGGCCGTAGAGGGCGAACGGTCCGATCCGGGGAAGGAAGCGCTGCTCGTACCAGTCGACTCCCCTGGTGCGGATGCCGATGCGCCGGGTCAGGTAGCCGGCGACGAGCGGGATGCCCAGGAAGATGAGCACCGCCTTGGTGATCTCCCAGGTGGAGAACTGGACGTCCTGGGTGTCGAGCCCCAGCCAGCCCGGGAGGATCGTCAGGTAGAAGGTGCCGAGCAGCGCGTAGGCCACGATCTGGAACACCGAGTTGATCGCCACGAGGAGCGCGGCCGCCTCGCCGTCCCCGCACGCCAGGTCGTTCCAGATGAGCACCATGGCGATGCAGCGGGCCAGGCCGATGACGATCAGGCCGGTCCGGAAGGCCGGCTCGTCGGCCAGGAAGACCCAGGCCAGGGTGAACATCAGCGCGGGGCCGATCACCCAGTTGAGCAGGAGCGACAGCCACAGGAGGCGGCGATCGCCGGTGACGTGGCCCATGTCCTCGTAGCGGACCTTGGCGAGCACCGGGTACATCATGAGCAGCAGCCCGAGGGCGATCGGCAGGGACGTCTGTCCGACCTTGACCGCGTCGAGCGCCGTCTGGGCGGCAGGAACGAGGCGGCCGATGAGCAGGCCGACGACCATGGCGGCCACGATCCACAGCGGCAGGAACCGGTTGAGCACCGACAGACGCTGGATGACCGCGCCGTCGACGCCCACCGGCTCCGGCGTCACGGGGTCACGCCACCAGGCGAGAGCTCGCGGATGAGCGTCTCGACCCTGCGCCGGATCTCGTCACGGATCGGACGGACGGAGTCGACGCCCTGCCCGGCAGGATCCTCGAGGACCCAGTCCTCGTAGCGGGTGCCGGGGAAGACGGGGCAGACGTCACCGCAGCCCATGGTGATCACCACGTCGGAGGTGCGCACCGCCTCCGTCGTGAGCACCTTGGGGACCTCGGCTGCGATGTCGATGCCCTCCTCAGCCATGGCCGCCACGACGGCCGGGTTGACGGAGTCGGCCGGAGCCGACCCCGCCGACCGGACCTCGACGCGGTCGCCCGCGAGGTGCATGAGGTAGGCGGCCGCCATCTGCGACCGGCCCGCATTGTGGACGCAGACGAACAGCACCGACGGCATGTCCACGGTCAGCAGCAGCCGGAGGCGCTGGCGACCATCTGCAGGCCGTCCGGGTTGTCGTCCTTGACCGTGTAGATCTCCCACGGAGCGCCGGCCGGGTCGTGCACCCAGACCTTGTCCTGCAGTGCGTAGCAGCAGGTGGTGTCCTTCTCGTCGAGGGCGGCGAGGCCCGCAGCGCGCAGCCGGTCCGCGTGCTCCTCGACGCTCTCGGCACCCTCGACCTCGACGCCGAGGTGGTTCAGGGCGCCGGCCGTGCCGGTGCCGCGCTCGTCGGCTGCCACCTCGATGAGCACCAGCTTGAGGGGCGGCTCGGTGATGGCGAAGTTGGCGTAGCCGGGGCGGCGCTTGTGCGGCTCGACGCCGAACAGCGTCGAGTAGAAGGCCACGGAGGCCTCGAGGTCGGAGACGTTGAGGGCGAGCTGGACACGGGACACGGGTTCCTCCTGGAGGTCACATAGATGACGATCTATTTATAGACTGTCATGCTACATTGACATTCGTCAATATAGCCACGAGGGAGTCACCATGGCGACACGACTGGACGCGCGCGGCGAGGTCACGGGACCCGCGTGCTGCCCCACCGGCCTGACCACACCCCTCGACCGCGGCACCGCGGAGAGCCTGGCCCGCCTGCTCAAGGCGGTCGCCGACCCCGCGCGCCTGCAGCTGCTGTCCCTCATCAAGTCGAGCCCGAACGCCGAGTCCTGCGTCTGCGACCTCACCGTGCCGCTCGCGCTCTCGCAGCCGACCGTGAGCCATCACCTCCGCGTGCTCACCGAGGCCGGCCTGCTCTCGCGCACCAACCGGGGCACCTGGTCGTGGTACTCGGTCAACGACGAGCGGCTGCAGGAGCTCTCCGCGCTGCTGCGCTGACCCCTGACATG
>CALGTB010000286.1 GCA_937902285.1 uncultured Actinomycetes bacterium
CGACTTTCGAGTGGGTCGCCGGGGGCTCGAACCCCGAACCTACGGATTAAAAGCCCACCAGATCGCAGTCTGAGTGTCCGAAAAGTGAGCAGTACCAACGCTTCCTGACCCTTCTCGGCCTCTCCAGACACACCCAGACGGGTACGTTTGGGGCTAACGCTGGGGCTAAACCCGCTGGCTCGCCGGCCGCCGTCTATGCAGTTGATGCCAGACCGGCAGTGATGCGTTGACGGATGGCCCCGGGTCGGTGAGGGTGGCGGGATGAAGTGCCATCGCCGTTCGAGGCCGCCCGTGCAGGCTCCGTCGGCGTTCGCGGCGTTTCGTTTCCCTCCTGATGTGATCCTGCTCGCGGTGCGCTGGTACCTGCGGAACGGCCTTTCGTACCGGGACCTGGAGAGCTCCTCGACGAGCGCGGAATCTACGTCGATCACGTCACCCTGTTCCGCTGGGTCCAGCGGTTCACCCCCGAACTGATCGACGCGGCGCGCCCGCGCCGACACTCGGTCAGGGACCGGTGGTTCGTCGACGAGACGTCGGTGAAGATCGCCGGAGTGCGGCGGTACGTCTATCGGGCAGTGGACCAGCACGGCCAGATCATCGACATATTCGTCTCCAAGCGCAGGGATATCGCCTCGGCGCGCCGCCTATTCACCACAGCCCTTGCCGCGCCTCGCTCACCCGCGGAGGTCATCAACGACCGCGCCCCGGCCCTGGCGAACGTGATCGAGGACCTGATCCCCGCCGCTGAGCACAACAGCGGCCAGTACGAGAACAACCGGTGCGAGGCCGATCAACGCCGGGTGAAGGCCCGGCCGTGGCCGATGCGGGGGTTGAAGACCGATCGGACGGGCGGCGTCATCATTCGAGAGCATTCCTTCGTCCAGAACCTGCGACGGGGCCACCACGAGATGGGATCTGGGGCCGCGCCCGTGTACCGCCTGGCGACCGCATGCGACCAACTCCAACTCGCATTCTGAACGGTTCCGCCTCCGCCCACGATCCCGCACGCCTTGTGACCCCCTAACGCAACTGAGCCGCCCAACCAGTCGACGGCTCGAAGGCCCGCCAGTCACCGACCTCGAGAAGGAACGACTCGAAGTCAGCGAGGATTTCCACGCCAGTGGGGCGAGCAGTAGCCACGTTCTCGGCGCTGCGCGCCCGACGTGGGCTCCGATGGGAACCGCACGTCCACGATGCTCTGTACAGCGGTTCCGCATCGGTGCTCAGCCGGGCGGGGCGTCAGTCCAGGTGGGTGGCGATGCGGCCCAGTGCGCGCAGCCGGGCAATCATCGGCTCGTGTTGGTTGCAGGCCAGCTCGGCCAGCAGTGGCGGTGCCCCGTTCGCGGCTGCTGCCGCGACGATTCTCTCTAGGCCTTCACGGTCCAGATCGATGCCGACCTCGATCGCGAAGGCGATCCACGTCGCCGCCTGGCGGCTGGTGCACAGGGGCGCTTCCGACCCGAGGACAGTAGCGCTATCATTGGTTCTCATGTATAACGATAGCGCTTCTCTTGTGCTGGCGGAAGCCCTCGGGGACGAGGTGTCGAGGAGGGTGCCCGGCGAGCGGTTCTGGAGCACCCGGGAGATCCAGCGCCGGTACGCGGTCAGCCCGCTGACCGTGCAGCAGGCCCTGGAGTCGTTGCGCGTGCGGGGCGTGGTGGAGGTGCGTCCGGGGCGGGGCACCTTCGTCGCGGCGCCATCGAGCCAGCCCACGTTGCGGGCAACGGACTTGTCGTGGCAGACCACGGCGCTCGGCGCCGCGCTGCCCGGGCACTTGATCCTGGAGCAGATGGAGGAACGTGCCCCGGCCGGCGTCACCAACCTCAAGACGGCCTATCTGGACACCACCCTGCAGCCCCTCGGCCTGCTGGCCGCGGCGACGTCGCGGGCATCGCGCCGCGAGCAGAGTTGGATGATGACCGGCAGCGGCGGCCTGCCCGAGCTGCGCGCGTACTTCGCGCAGGAGCATGGCGGCACTGTCCACCCTGACAGCGTCCTGATCGTCTCCGGCGGCCAAGCGGCCGCTACGTTCGTGCTCGGCGCCCTCGGCCAGCGCGGGCGGCCCGTCCTCGTGGAGTCCCCGACCTACCCCGGCATCCTGGCGGCCGCGGCCAATGCCGGGGTCGACCCGGTTCCGGTGCCGACCGACATGGACGGCGTCCTGCCCGACGCCCTGGACGCCGCGTTCACCCGCACCGCGGCGACGGCGTTCTACTGCCAGCCGCGCCTGTCGAACCCGACCGGATCGAGCCTGGCCCCCGAGCGCCGTGCGCAGGTGCTCGAGATCGTCGAACGGCACGGTGCCTTCCTCATCGAGGACGACTACCTGCGCGACCTCGACCCGGCGCCCACGCCCGCGCCGACGCTGTTCTCCCAGTCCGGCTCCGGGCACGTGATCTACCTGCGCAACCTCACCAAGACCATCTCCCCCGGGTTGCGCATCGGCGCGGTCGTCTCGCACGGGCCGATCACCCGCCGCATCTACCAGTACGCCACCGCATCCCAGCTGGACACCTCCGCACTCCTGCAGGGCATCGCCATCGACGTACTCGCATCCGCCGGATGGAAGCGGCACCTGCGCGCGGTCAAGGAGGAGCTGCGTGCCCGGCGCGAGGCCCTATGGGGAGCTGTCGACGCCGCCCTGCCCGGCGTGGCCCAGCCCTTCGCCAGGTCAGCCGCGCTGGCCGCGTGGATAGCCCTGCCCGATGGCGTGGACGAGGACGACGTCGTGGGCGCGATGATCGCGCGCGGCTTTGCCATCAACCCCGGTCGGCTGTACTTCCCCGCGGAGCCCTGGGGGTCCTACGCGCGGATGTGCATCTCTTCCGCCGCGGCACCCGTCCTCCGGGCCGCCGTCACCGAGCTTGGGAGAGCCGTCCACGCGGGCACAGGCAGACCCGGCCATCCGTAGCGTCTCGGAGGTAGGCACGCCGACGATGTGCTCGATGCACGAACACTCCCACTCCCGTACCGATCCGTGGATCCAGGCTCCAGCCGGAGGTCCCCACCAAGGAAACGGGCCATGTAAGGGCCAGACGCTTGTCGCAATGGGGCCCGGTGGCTCGACACCATTCCTCGGGCCTCATGTACAGCTGCGTCACGCGATGCCGCCACGAAGGACTTCACGCTACATGGCTTCGGCGACCGCCGCCGAGGCGTGAGTACGCAGGACTTGAGAGACGCATCAGCGAGGCGCACGCCCGACAGGTTACTCAGCAAACGCTTCAGGGAGGACGGCGATCAGTCGGTGCAGTCGGACACCACTCGGGCGTGTGAGACCGGCTTCCCACCTGCTGATGGTGCCCCCAGTGACGCC
>CALGTB010000287.1 GCA_937902285.1 uncultured Actinomycetes bacterium
TCTCCGGGGTCTGCGTCCAGTAGTCGGCCGCCACGAGTCGTCCGTCGTACAGGCTCGCCTTGCTGTCCTTCACCGTCGAGCGGACGAGCATCAGCACGCCCACTCCAAGAAGAACGATCACGGCCACGGCGACGCCGACGATGGCCCATGCGTGGCGGCGCCACCAGCCGCGAGCCGGGACGTCACGGTCCGCCATCCGCTCCTCCTCCGTCAGTCCGCCTGCTCGGCAGAGGGCCACTGTACGAGCGTCGCGATGAACTCCTCGCGCAGCGCGTCGGCCCGCTCGTGCACCGACTCCCTCGTCAGGCCCTCCGGCTCGATGGGGTCCAGCACGGCCACCTGCACGGTGCCCGGGGCGACGAAGCGCGCCCCTGGAGGCAGCAGGTCACCCGTGTTGCGGATGACGACGGGAACGATCGGCACCTGGGCCTCGATGGCCATGTGGAAGGCCCCGACCTTGAACGGACCGGGCATCGGTGAATCCGAGCGGTGCCCCTCGGCCGCGATCCCGAGGGACCTGCCCTGGCGCAGCGCCTCGACGACCGGCTCGAGGGCGTGGATCGCGTTCGAGGTGCTCGACCGGTCGACGAAGGCGAACTCGCCGAGCCAGCCCATGGCCGCCGCAAGCGGGTTCACGCGCAGCTCACGCTTGACGACGCCCGTCATGTCACGTTGCACGAGGCTGGACACGACGATGAGGTCGAGCTCGCTCTGATGGTTGATGAGGAAGATGGCCGGTCGCCGGCGCCAGAGGTTCTCCTCGCCCCACACGTCGAGGCGGATGTCGCTGACCGCAAGGAAGGCAGGCAGCGCGACGGACATGGCGGTGTTCATCCCCGTGCGGCGGCTGCGGCCCAGGATGCCGACCCCGGCCCCGATGAGCAGTCCCGTCCCGAGCGCGGCGTACGCCCCGGACGTGCGGAGCACCATGGACGGCGTGACGGCGGGCCGGACGAACGGCTGGGAGAGGTCGTCGTTCGTCACGACGACATCGTCCCGCGGGTGAGCGCGCTGTCGGCGTCTCCCGCCATCTCCTCCAGGGCAGCCCGTCGCACCACGCCGATGCACTCGACCACCTCGCGCAGCCCGGCGGCGAAGGCCCTCCGCCGCTCGGCGACATCGGCGCTGTCGTCGGCCAGCAGTCCGCTGGCGTCGGCAAGCTTCGCCGCGTTCGCCATGATCGTCATGGACGCCGACTCCGGCGAGGCGATCGTGCGCTGCAGGTACCGCTGGCGGGCCAGGGGCACGCAGGCACGCGCGAGCTCATCGGCAGCGAAGGTCGATCCGTCCGGCTGGTCGGCGAGATGCTCCGCCAGGACGAGGTAGGAGTCGAGGAATGGGCCGATGATGTGGTGCGCGGTGCGCATGCGGGCGCGATCCAGCACCTCGAGAGCCCCGTCAGCCGTCCAGGCCCGCTGGTCCCACCCCGGGGCGGCCACGGACGTCTCGTCGCGGATCTGCACCGCGAACTCCTCTGTGGTCGTGAAGAAGAACTCGAAGCGCAGCAGGCTGCGGATCTCGAGCGCGGCCTCCCAGGCGCCGTCCACCACGTCGCCGCCGCGGCGAACGGCCATGACCAGGGCGGCCTCCGCCACGGCGCGGTTCACGAACCAGTGCGAGAGGGAGTTCCGGTAGAAGGCCGCCTCGAGGGCGCGATCTGGGGGCACCCAGTACACCGGCTCCTGGCCGCCCGAGAAGCTCGAGACGACGCCCTCGCGCTCGAGGGTTCCGAGCACCTCGATCAGCGCGTCGGGGCTGCTCGTCGAGAGCCCGGATGTCATGGGGATCCGGCGCCGTTCGACGTACTCCAGCACCGGCCGCAGGACTCGGGCGGCCTCGGGCACGGTCACCGCCCGACCGTCGGTGTCGAGCAGGGCGAAGGTGATGAGCGCAGCCGGGGACACGGGCGTGATGGCGTTGATGCGCTGCGAGACGTCGATCCCCACATGCGGGATCACCTTCTCCATCGCGCTGCTCCCGGCGCGACGCTCGGCGGCCTCCACGCACGATGCCAGAGTCACCGGCGTGCCGATGCGGACATGCGCCTTGCCCCGAGGTGTTCCCTGCGCGCGACCGAGATCGACCATCCACCGCAGCGACTCGGCGGACTTCCCCTCCCCCGACTCCTCGCGACCCAGGGCAGCGAGCTCGGCCTGCTGGTCGTAGACGATCGAGACGGGGACGACATACGGCTCTCGGTGCGACTCGATCGAGCCCGTGTCCGCCGACTGCATGCCGTCGACGAGGTAGCGCAGGACGCCCAGGCGGGGCGCACGCAGCTTGCCCGTGCGGGTGCGTCCGCCTTCCACGTACCACGCGAGGCTCGCCCCGCTGCGTACGAGCAGCTCCAGGTAGAGCCGCAGCATCGCGGGGTAGACCGCGCTCCCGCGGGTGCTGCGGCGGATGTAGATCGCACCGGAACGCCGCGCCACGACCGAGAGCGGGAAGATGGCCAGGTTGGCTCCTGCCAGCGTGTAGTGCGGCGGGAAGCCCTCGTCGGCCAGGAGGCGCCGGAGGATGAAGGCGTCGAGGTAGGAGCGGTGGTTCGGCACCAGGAGGATGGGATGACCCGCGGCGACTCGGTGCAGCTCCTCGATACCGTCCGGCGCGACGTCGATCTCGTACGCACGGGACAGCCATCGCCCGAATCGGTCCATCCCGCCGACGCTGAAGCGGTGGAAGCTCGATGACAGTTCGCGCAGGTCGCCTCGCGCCTCGCGGATGACGTCCCGGCGATCGCTGCCGCTCGACTCGGCCAGGCCATCCACGACGCGGGCGAACTCCTCCGACCGCACGATGGCTCGTCTGCGCAGGGTCACGAAGGCTCCTCGTGTGCAGCGGACGCTCGATGACGAGGTCTCGGACGCTAGCAGAGGGCGGGACCCTCATCCTGCGGATCGACCCGTCCGGCAGACTTGCGCCATGAGCAGCCGCAGTGAGCCTTCGGCCATGGGCTGCACCGACTGCGAGCGGATCCGTCCCGGATTCCTGGCCCAGCCGGTCAACGCGATCACCAGCCTGGCCCTGGTGGCCGCCGGGGGTCTCCTGCTCGTGCACCCCCAGCTCAAGGCGTCGCGCCAGCGGCCTGAACTGCGTGCGTTCGCCGGCCTGACCGTCCTCGTCGGGCTCGGGAGTGCGGCCTTCCACGGACCGCAGCCGCGCGGCGCGCAGCGCATGCACGACTGGCCGATCGCCGGACTTGTGGCGCTGGCGGCTGCGACGCCAGCCGTCCGCGTGATGCGGGGCGTGACCGCGCTGCCAGGGTGGAATCGTCGCCGCGGCGTGGCACTGGGTGCCGTCGCGGCTGCCGCCGCCGCCTCCTACGCGGGTGGTCGCACCACGGCGCCCACCTGCGATCCCGACAGCGTGCTCCAGTTGCACGGTGCGTGGCACGTCCTCTCCGCCGGCGGCTTCTTCCTCGTTGCCGAGATGCTGTACGACTCAGCGGAGCGCGGCTGACATGAGCGGCAACGGACGGAGGAGCCACCGGGGCTACGTGCTGCGGAAGATCGTCCGCGGGCTGGCGATGCTCGTCTATCGGGACATCGACGTCCGGCTACCGTCCACCCCGATCTCCGACGGACCCGTCCTCGCGGTCGCCAATCACTTCGGCGGCCTCTCCGACGGCGTCCTCCTCATCGACAGCGCCCCGCGGATGCCACGGGTCATCGCACGAGACCTGATCTGGAAGGTGCCCGTCGTCGCCCAGATCGCCACGGCGATCGGGATGATCCCGGTGCATCGAGCGGCGGATGGCGCCGGCACAAGCAACGACCGAGCCTTCGCCTCGGCGTACGCCGCCCTGGCCGACGGCGATCTCGTCCTGATCTTCCCGGAGGGTGTCACCCAGGACGTGCCCTTCATGGCCGAGGTCCACACCGGGGCAGCGCGCATCGCGCTGGGCGCCCGCCACTCAGGCGTCGAGGGCATCCGCATCGTCCCGATCGGCATCCACTACGAGAACAAGGCAGGCTTCCGATCCCGCGCGCTGGTCAACATTGGCGAGCCCATCGACGTGGATGAGTGGGCGCAACTGCAGCCGGAGGGCGTCTCTCAGGGAGCCGACGACCGGGCGGCGGTCGTCGATCTCACGGCCGTCATCGACGCCCAACTCCGTCAGGCGGCACCCGACTACGCCGACTGGCCCACGGCCAACGCGCTGGAGACCGTCGCCGAGGTCCTGCTGGACGACGTGGACCCCAGCCCCAGGAACGGCCTGCAGTACGGCGACGCGGCGCTCATCGCCGACCGGCTCAACCGGCTTCCGGACCCGAAGCACACTCGTCTGGTCGAACTGGGTGGCGACTATCGCTCCGCGCTGGCAGCGGCTCGCACCACCG
>CALGTB010000288.1 GCA_937902285.1 uncultured Actinomycetes bacterium
TGCGGTTCCCGAGCAAGGCCAGGTCGTTCACCGTCGTGACCGACTGGGGCGACGGCATCCAGCCGACGACGCTTCAGGGGTCCAGCCCAACCACCATCAAGCGCACCCAGCTCACGCACTCGTTCGCCGGACCGGGCACCTTCGTCGTCACGGTCACGGTCGGGCGCCTGCAGGCCACGCGCAGCATCATCATCACGGCGGCGGGAGCCCCATCGCCCGAACCGGCCGCAGAGGCGTGGCAGGTCGACATGCTGGCGCGACTGAACGCCCTGCGCGCGAGCCTCGGAGCGGCGGCCGTGCGGCTCTGCGCGCCGCTCAATGCAGCAGCCACCAAGCACTCCGCTGACATGGCGAGCCGCGGCTACTTCGACCACACCGGGCTCGACGGCCGCGACCCCAGCGACCGAGCGGCCGCCGAGGGCTACAGCTCGGGCGTCGGCGAGAACATCGCCGCGGGCTACGACTCAGTGGCCGACGTCATGGCGGGCTGGATCGACTCCCCCGGCCACTACGCGAACCTCATCAACGCCGACTACCGGGTGGTCGGGTTCGGCCGGGTGTCGGTGCCCGATTCGCCGTACGGCGTCTACTGGACGCAGAACTTCGGCAGCCGGGCCTGCTGATCCCTCCAGCGAGCCCCAGCTACCAGCGCGGCAGCGACTTGCCGGGGTTGAGGATCCCGTCGGGGTCCCAGGCCGCCTTGACGCGCGTGTGCAGGTCGGCCGCCACGTCGTCGATCTCCGAGGCCAGGGCCCGTCGCTTGAGGTTGCCCACCCCGTGCTCGCCCGTCACCGTGCCACCCAGCTCGAGCGCGAGGTCGAGGATGTCCTCGAACGCCCGCAGTCCCCGGGCCGCAGCCTCGGCGTCGCCCCGCGGCGTGACGATCGTGGGATGCAGGTTGCCGTCACCGGCATGGCCGAAGGTGCAGATCCGCACGTCGTGCCGATCGGCGAGGTCCTGGATGCGCAGCATCGCCTGGGCGAGCACCGAGCGCGGCACGGCCACGTCGTCGAGCAGCCAGTCGCCGTAGGCCTCGATGGCCGGGATCGCCATCCGGCGCGCCCCCAGCAGCAGCTCGGACTCGACCGGGTCGTCGGACCGGTAAGCCTCGACGGCTCCGCTGACGCGGCACAGCTCAAGCAGGCGATCCGCGTCCGCGACGGCCGCCCCGTGCGGGGCATCGGTCTGGGCGACGAGCAGCGCCCCCGCCGTGACGTCGAGGCCCATCGGCTGCCAGGACTCGACGGCCTCGATCGTCTGCTGGTCCATGAGCTCGAGCATGCTGGGCGTGAGCTCCTGCATGATCGCCGCGACCGCGCGTCCGGCGTCGCCGACGTTCGCGAACACCGCCACCGCCGTGGTCGCCGGAGGCGGCAGCGGACGCAGCCGCAGGCGGGCCATCGTGACGATGCCGAGTGTGCCCTCGCTGCCCACCATGAGGCCCGCGAGGTCGTATCCCGCCACGCCCTTGATCGTCCGCCGCCCCAGGCGCGTCACGCGGCCGTCGGCGAGCACGACCTCAAGGCCCAGCACGGCCTCGCGCGTGACTCCGTACTTCACGCAGCACAGCCCGCCGGCGTTGGTGTTGACGTTCCCGCCGATGGAGCAGAAGTCCTTGCTCGCGGGGTCCGGCGCGTACCACAGGCCGTGACCGCGCACGTGATCGCGCAGCTCGGTGTTCAGCACCCCGGGCTGGGTCTCGACGTAGCCGTCCATCTCGTCGACGGCGAGGACGTCGCGCATGCGCTCGAGGCAGACGACCAGCGAGCCGTCGATGGCGTTGCTGCCGCCCGAGAGCCCCGAGCCGGCACCGCGCGGCACCACCGGGACACGATGCTCGTGGGCGGCGGCCATCACGGCGGACACCTGCGCGGTGGTGCGCGGGAACACGGCGGCGAACGGCTCGCCCGCGTCGGACCCCGTCGACCGGTCGCGGGAGTACGTCGGGAGGACGTCGCGATCGGTCATGACGTCGCGGTCGTCGAGCACGGCCGCGCACGCGGCCAGCACCGCATCCTCAGGAGTCACGGGCACATCCTGCCGGACTAGACTCCAGCGTCTCGTCCTCGTAGCTCAGTCGGATAGAGCGACCGCCTCCTAAGCGGTAGGCCGTGGGTTCGATTCCCGCCGAGGACACCACCGACGTCACGCGCGCCGAGGACCCCACAGCGCATCACTGCGCTGCCGGCACGACCCACACCTTGCGCAGCGGCTCGTCGATCTCCCACACGGTGCTGG
>CALGTB010000289.1 GCA_937902285.1 uncultured Actinomycetes bacterium
CGGGGTGGGCGGCCTCACCGTGGCCCGCGCCGTGCTCGACCAGCTGCCGCACGAGCCCGTTCGCTATATCGGCGACACCGCTCGCGGCCCCTACGGCCCGCGGCCCCTCGCCGAGGTGCGCTCGTTCTCGCTGGAGATCATGGACCAGCTGGTCGACGACGGCGTCAAGGCACTCGTCATCGCCTGCAACTCCGCCAGTGCCGCGACCCTCCGGGATGCCCGTGAGCGCTACGACGTCCCCGTCATCGAGGTCGTGCACCCCGCAGTCCGGCGCGCCGTGGCCGCCTCGCGCACCGGGCGGGTCGGCGTCATCGGCACGCAGGCGACGATCACGTCGGGGGCCTACTCGGACGCCTTCGCGGCGGCGCCGCACGTCGAACTCCTCACCGTGGCCTGCCCGCGGTTCGTGGAGTTCGTCGAGGCGGGGATCACCAGCGGCGACGACCTGCTCGACGTCGCCGACGCCTACCTCGCCCCGATGCGCGAGGCGCAGGTCGACACCCTGGTCCTCGGCTGCACCCACTACCCCCTGCTCACCGGCGTCATCTCGTACGTGATGGGTGACGACGTGACGCTGGTCTCGAGCGCGGAGGAGACGGCCAAGGACGTCTACCGAACCCTCGTGCGCCACGACCTGCTGCGGCATGCCGACCTCCCGGAGCCTGAGCACCAGTTCCTGGTCACGGGCGACCCGGTCGACTTCCAGCGCCTCGGACGCCGATTCCTCGGGCCGGAGGTCGGACGGGTCGAGGTCATGCCGTGCGCCTGACCGTCGTCGGCTGCGCTGGGTCCTTCCCGAGCGCGGTGTCGCCGGCGTCCTGCTACCTCGTCGAGCACGACGGTGTCCGGATCGTGCTCGACCTCGGAAACGGCTCGCTGGGCGCGCTGCAGCAGTACGTCGACCTGTCACAGGATGACGCCCTCGCCGCGGTGCTCCTGAGCCACTGCCACATCGACCACTGCGCCGACGTCGCCTCGCTGTTCGTCATGCGCCACTACTCGCCGGCTGGGCGCCGGGCTCCGCTTCCGCTGCTCGGGCCGACGGACACCCGGGCGCGCATCGCGGCCGTCTACGGCATGCCGGATCCCGAGCGGCTGTCGCTGGAGTTCGACGTGCGTCCCTTCGACGGGAGGACCGTCGAGATCGGGCCGTTCGTCATCGAGACGTCGCCGGCCGCCCACCCGGTCGAGGCGTACAGCCTGCGGGTCTCCGCAGGGGGCGCATCGATCACCTACTCGGGTGACACGGGCCCCACGCCCGCACTGGACCAGCTGGCCCGGGGCACGGACATCGCCCTCTTCGAGGCGTCGGAGGTCGGGACGGGCCACCCGCCGGACCTGCACATGAGCGGGGCCGAGGCGGGACGGGCGGCAGCGGCGGCGGATGCCGGCCTGCTGGTCCTCACCCACCATGCGGCCTGGAACGACGAGGCGCAGGTCATCGCCGAGGCGTCAGCGCAGTTCGACGGACCGGTGGAGTTCGCCCGGCCGGGCATGACCGTCAGCCTGTGACGGCGGACGGCCATCTCCCTGTGACGGCTGCGGGGGCTGACAGGCCCGCTGGATAGGGTCTCGGCATGACCCGTTCAGACGGCCGCGAGGCCGACCAGCTGCGTCCCGTCACCTTCGAGCGGGGCTGGCTCGACCAGGCCGAGGGCTCGACCCTCGTCGAGTTCGGCCGCACCCGGGTGCTCTGCACCGCCTCCTTCACGGCGGGTGTCCCGCGCTGGCTCAAGGACTCCGGCAAGGGCTGGGTCACGGCCGAGTACGCGATGCTGCCCCGGGCCACCAACACGCGCAACGCGCGGGAGTCGGTCAAGGGCAAGCTCGGCGGACGCACGCAGGAGATCTCACGGCTCATCGGCCGCAGCCTGCGGGCCGCGGTCGACATGGACGCCCTGGGCGAGAACAGCATCCTCATCGACTGCGACGTGCTGCAGGCCGACGGGGGCACGCGCACCGCGGCGATCACGGGCGCCTACGTCGCCCTGGTCGACGCCATGACGTGGGCGGCGGGCAAGGGCCTGATCAAGGGCAGCTCGCTCCCGCTCAAGGGCTCGATCGCGGCGGTGAGCGTGGGCATCGTCGACGGCGAGCCGCGTCTGGACCTGCACTACGACGACGACGTGCGGGCCGACACCGACATGAACGTGGTGATGACCGGCGACGGTCGGTTCGTCGAGGTGCAGGGAACCGCCGAGGGCGAGGCTTTCGATCGGGCGCTGCTCAACGAGCTCCTCGACCTCGCGTCGAGCGGCTGCGCCCAGCTGACCGCGATGCAGATGGCCGCCCTGGCCGTGCCGCTCGCGCCGGAGTCGTGATCGTGGGGCCGCGCATCGTGCTGGCGACCCGCAACGCGCACAAGCTCGAGGAGCTCCATCGCATCCTCGACGCGGCCGGGCTCGACGTCGACCTCGTCGGGGCGACCGAGTTCCCCGACCTGCCCGACATCCCCGAGACCGAGTCGACGTTCGCCGGCAACGCGCTGCTGAAGGCGCGCGAGATCGCGCGGCTCACCGGGCTTCCTGCCGTCGCCGACGACTCGGGCCTGTGCATCGACGCGCTCAACGGGATGCCGGGCATCCTGTCGGCCCGCTGGTCCGGCCGGCACGGCGATGATGCCGCCAACCTGCGGCTCGTGCTGGGCCAGCTCGACGACGTCCCGGACCGACGCCGCGGGGCGGCCTTCCACTGCGCGGCGGCGATCGCGCTGCCCGACGGCACCGAGCGGGTCGTCGAGGGCACGATCGACGGGGCGATCATCCGCGAGCCGCGCGGCTCGGGCGGATTCGGCTACGACCCGATCTTCGTCCCGCTCGGTGCCGACCGCACCCTCGCCGAGATCCCCGCGGCCGAGAAGGACGCCATCAGCCACCGCGGCCGCGCTCTCGAGGCGCTGGCCCCGGTCATCGCCGACCTTCTCGGCGACTAGGCCGGCGATGCTGCCGGAGTGCTACCCCTGCGCCGTGACCCTCCAGGGTGACGACGCCCCGCCGCGCGAGCGCGTGCACGTCGAGGCCGGATGGCGGGTGGCACTCGCGTTCAACTCGACCCTGCCCGGCTGGCTGGTGCTCGTCCCGCTGCGGCACGTGTCGGCGCTCGACGAGCTCACCGCCGCCGAGGCGGAGGAGTTCGGGCTGCTCGCGCGTCGTGCGTCCTCGGCTCTCCGTGAGGTCACCGGGTGCGAGAAGACCTACCTCATGCTGTTCGCCGAGGCCGAGGGCTTCGGCCACCTCCACGTGCATGTGGTGCCGCGCATGGCCGACTTCGTCCCCGAGGTGCTCGGGCCGAGGGTGTTCGCCTACCTGACCGACGACGCGGACCGGTGGATGCCCGAGACGGAGCGCGACGCGCTCGCGTTCGACCTCCGCTCGGCGATGGCGCGCAGCCGCTAGGTGCGGAAGGAGGGACTCGAACCCTCACGCCCGAAGGCACAGGTACCTAAAACCTGCGTGTCTGCCGTTCCACCACTCCCGCGTGCGGCCACTCTAACCGCGCAGCTCGGCTAGGCGGCGAAGCGGAAAGCCACCCCATGCCGAGTGGTGAGCTGTGGCCCGTGGCGCTGCGCGCCAGCGGGCCACACCTCACCTGTCGCGGTCAGTCGGTGAAGCGGAAGACGACCTTGTAGTCGTCGGGGCTGAGCGGCGTGAAGACCATGTCGCCCGCCGCGCCGGCGTACTTGCCGGTGCCGCCGAGGATGACGTACTCCTGGCTCTTCACGGGGCGCGTTCCCGAGGGGACGTTGATGACGGTGGACGCCATCAGAGAGCCGCCGGGCAGGGAGAACCAGATGGTGGACAGCCGGTTCTCGATGCCGCCGGGGATATTCACCCGGACGGTCTCCGAGCGGTAGGCGAACGACCCAATCGTGGCGCCGCCCTTGGTCTTGCTGACGTTGCCCGACCCGCTGACGACGTCGCCGATCGTGATCCCCGTGGCACCGAGGTCGAGCACGTTGCGCTCGGTCTGGGACATGTAGACGGTCAGCTTCCCGGAATCGGGGGCGGCCGAGGCGGGGGCTGCGGCCGAGGCGGCCATCGCGGTGCTGGCGACCACGGTGGTGAGCAGTGTGGCGATGAGCGGGCGGATTCTCACGATGACTCCCGGAGGGCAGCGAGGTGGTTGTGTCGTCGCTGCGAGTCTAGGAGTCCGTCAACCCCGTGCGCGAGTGGTGAGCTGTGGCCCGTGACGCTGCGCGCCAGCGGGCCACAGCTCACCACTCGCGGGTCAG
>CALGTB010000290.1 GCA_937902285.1 uncultured Actinomycetes bacterium
GAGGGCTCCTTGCGAGGCACCGATGGCCCTCACGCCGTTGTACGAGGTAGCGGGACCAACCCAGTCGCCCTCACCTTGGAGGGCCGCATGACCAGCACGGTTTCGGGACGCGTTGAGTCGGCCGGCTCGTTGCGTGCACAACCGCCGATATCGAGGCATTCGTCCACAGCTTTGACGATCGGGGTTACCAGTGACCCGACGAGCCGCTAAGGGTCAGGACTGTCACACATCGCGCAGGGCGAATCGAGGAGGACGGCATGGGACGACGCAAGGGGAGTGAGGGCTCAGTTCGGCTGACACCAGGAGGGTCGGGGAAGTGGCAGGCGCGACTGCCCAGCCGGGTCGACCCGCACCGGCGCCCGTTGCCACAGACGTACGCGACCGAATCGGCCGCGTGGTCGGCGCTTCGGACGGCCGTCGTCGACATGGACCGCAATGCGGGCCTGCGGCCAATGGGCCGACCGAATGGCAGGGTGCGTCGGGTCCGCGACGTGCTGTCGGACTACATCGAGGCCCGGAAGAACTCCGCGCTCGCACCGATCGCCATCAGGACCGTCCGCGACTATCGGAGCGTGCTCGCGAACCATGTCTCGCGGAAGCGTGCTGACATCGGCCGCGTGCCGGTGCACAAGCTCACCGGCCGGGACATCCGTCAGTGGATGGACGATCTGGCAGCCGACGGAGTCGGTGGAGGCACGATCTCGAACGCCCGCCGCGTTCTCGGTGCGGCTCTCGCCTGGGAGGTGCGCGAGGGCCGGCTGGGCGTCAACCCAGCGACCCACGTGCGGATCGAGTCCAGCAAGGCGCGGCGGGCGGCGATGCAGACCGTCGACCCAGTGCTGCTGCCGTCGTGGTCGGAGTTCGCCACGCTCGTCGAGACGTCCGAGGACGAGCACGATCGCGTGCTCATCGCTCTTCTCGGGTGGTGCGGGCTGCGCTGGAGTGAGGGCATCAGCCTGCACGAGCAGGCCGTCTGGCGCGACCGGCCGCAGATCACCATCGACCGCGTGCTCGTGCGCCGCACCCAGAGCGAGGTCGACGCCGACACCGGTATCGGCCTGCACCTGCTTGAGAACAACTACTGGCAGCAGGAGCCGCCGAAGGCCGGCGTGACCGCCACCGTGCCGCTGCCTCGGCCGCTGTGGCGGCGGCTGGTCATCCTCGCCGACCAGAGGCTGCGCGACGAACCCATGCCCATGCCAGCGGGTCGACTGCTCTTCCGCCGGCCGATCATCTCGCCCGCTTACACCAATAGCATCGGCGTCCTGGACAACAACAACTTCCACCGAGACGTATGGAACGCCGCTCGTGAGGCAGCGGGCCTTGTCGGCGACAAGTCCCTCCCCGCCCTCGATCCCCGCCGCCACGCAATGAAGATCAAGGACCTTCGCGCCTTCTCTGCGTCCGTGCTGCTGGACAGCGGGAGCAGCTTGACCGAGGCGGCGCTCCTGCTGCGGCATGCAGACAAGAAGACGACAGAGAGGCACTACGCCCGGGCGATGCAGGAGCGGGCGCATGACCGCGCCAGGCGGGATGTCCAAATCGACAGGGGAGCGAGTCTCCCCGAGCGGCTGGACGCGCTGTGGGAGGCATGGGTGGAGGCGTTCCCGACCGTCATCTCGCGGCTGGGGATGGAGTGGGGCAACGTGACGGAGATCGCGTCTCGTCGCGGTTGAACCGACGTTCCGCTCAAGCGCAGTTGCCCCGACCACATCAGCAGCGGATGCCCGGAGGCCAGCTGGATGGTGAGAGTCGGGTGTGGCTGGGCATGCCGCTTCCGTCG
>CALGTB010000291.1 GCA_937902285.1 uncultured Actinomycetes bacterium
GGTCGTGAGCAGCGATACGCGCACGCGTCGTCTCCTTCAGCACGGTCCCCCGGCGTCCGGGGAAGCACTCGTCGCAGTGCGCCGATCGTTGCACACCGGCTCCGGCCGATCGGGCCGTACGGAGCATGGAGAAGCAGGCGTCGTCCGAGGCCTAGTCGCCCTCGACGCTGTCGGCGATCTCCGGGTGGGGCGTGTACGCGGACTCATCGACGAAGCCCTCCTCGTCAGTGGCGGCGTCCATCGCCTCCTCGACGGTGGTCGACTGGCCGGCCAGCTCGGCGGCCAATTCGTCGTCCGCGGCATCGTCCGGGTCGGGTTCGTACGTGGCGTCGGTCATGGTTCTCCTTCATGGGGGGCGGACATGCGGCAGGGCGTCCACACCTGCGCGTGGACGCCCTGCGGAACGGACGGCTAGTCCTTGTGGACCGCGTCCTTGGCCTTGTCGATGAGCTCCTCGGCCTTGTCGGCCACGTCGTGGACGACCTTCTTCGCATCGTCTACGGCCTGGTCGGCCTTCCCTTCGCTCTTGAGGTCGTCATTGCCGGTGAGATCTCCGGCCGCTTCCTTGACCCTGCCCTTGGCCTGATCGCTGTTGATGTCCATCGTGGTTCCCTTCGGTTGGTGGTGAGGTGGATCTGGGGTAGGCGTCACCGTCGGGCGAGGCGCCGGCCGCTGTCGCTTGCGATGGCCGTGTAGTTCATCTCGAAGTGGTGGTAGAGCGCCGACTCGTCGGCCTGCGACATCTCCTGCCCCTGCAGTTCCAGGTCGGGGGCGGACCTGACCTGCTCCTTGAGTGCGGTGACTCGCAGCTCGTCGGGGCCAACCACGACGCCCACCAGCGGGACGAAGGTGAGATGGCGGCCGAGGAAGCCCTCCTTGACGGTGCCGAACTGCGGCGTGTCGTTCTCGACGTCGACGTATACGTCGTGGAGCTTGCCGATCTTGTCGCCGTTCGTGTCGACGATCACTTTGCCCAGCCAGTCTGATGCCGTCCACGTCGCCACAGGGTCGGCATTCGCTGCGGCATCCGGCGTCTCGGCGGGTTCGGGAGATGCTGTCATGGTTGTCCTCGTTTCGATTATCGGCTCAGAGTGATGGTGCGACTGGTGCCGGCCAGGTAGCCGTCTCCGGCCTGCGAGCTGGGCATGACGACCCGGATGCGCGTGGTGCCGTTCGGAGTCCGCGCCGCGAAACGGACTGACGAGAACGCCCCCAAGGTGACCGTCCTCATGGTCGTCCAGCCGCCCAGGCTGTTCTGCCGCTGCACCCGAACGAAGGCGCCCTCGTAGTCGATGCTCGAGGTTGCTCGCGTCGTCAGGCGCGCCCTGCTGCCCTGCACGGAACGCACGACAAGGCCGACGGCGGGACGCACCGACACCGGCGTCACCGAGCTCACGACGCGGGTGGTGCCGCTCTGGTACTCAGCGCGATAGCTCGTTGCGATCTCGGGGGTGACGTCGACGCTGAAGGTGCCGCCGTTGGTCGTGACCACCGACGAGACCTTGGTGAAGGCGGTCTCGCCGAAGGCCTGCGCGAGGATGTCGACCGCCGTGCCGGCTGCGGTCGGCGTGACCTTGCCGGACAGCGTGGTGGCTGCGCCGTAGCGGACGACGTCACCGCTCACTGCCAGGGAGACGGTTGGGACGACGACAGGCGTTGCCGCGGCGACCTTGACCGTGCCGCGGAAGGTGCTGTCGCGCTGGTTCGGGTCGGAGTAGGTGTAGGTGCCGACGGCCGACCAGGTGCACGACTGCGACTTGTCAGGCTGGATCACCAGGGGTGTCACGGTGCACGTGAATCCCGAGGTCGCCTTGAACAGCAGCTCGTGGACGGTGGTGTCGGTGTTCGAGAACGTGATCGTGTCGCCGACCTTGATCGACAGGTTCATGGGCACGAAGCCCTTGGCCGTGACGGTGATGGTCTGGGTCGCCGCGGCCGCCGTGCTCGCCGTGACGGTCGGGACCACGACGGCGAGCATCGCGGCGGAGATGATGACGGCTGCCGTTCGACTTCGGTGGATCGGGTGCAGGTTCATGACGAGCCCTTCTGATTGCGTTCCGGTTCGGGTGCCTGGGGCCGTTCGGCCGAGGCCGTTCCTGGGGTCGCGGGGCGGGGTTCAGTAGTAGGAGCGACGACCGCCGACCGGCTTGCCGAACGCCCCGAGCAGGGTCAGCACGGCACCGATGATGAGGAGGATCACGCCGAGGGTCGTGAGGATCGAGATCTTCGCGACGAGGCCGACGACGAGCAGGATGATGCCGAGGATGATCACGGGGGCGAGTCCCTTCCTGATGGCCTTTACGCCGTAGGTCTACGCCGTAGTTTCACCATCGCAGGTCCATCCGCCAATGTCAACGTCGTAGGACTACAGTGGAGATCTACGCGGAAGTGCCGCGCCGGATCACTGCACGGAAGGGCGACGCTCGTGGCCACCGAACCGACGCTGGCTCCCCAGGGCCCCGCCACGCTGACCCGCGACACCGTCCTGAGGGCGGCACTGGCGATCATCGACCGCGAGGGCGCCGATCGGCTGACGATGCGCGGGCTCGGGCACGCACTCGGCCGCGACCCCATGGCGCTCTACCGCTATGCCCCGAACAAGAACGCCCTGCTCGACGGCGTCGTCGAACTGGTCATGGGCGAGGCGCGACTCGACCCCGCCGATCCCGACTGGGCGGGCCAGCTGCGCAGCTTCGCCCGCGCCTTCCGCGCGATCGCGCTCGCCCATCCGCACGTTGTACCGCTCCTGGTCACCCGTCCTCTCGCCACTCCGCTGGCGCTGCGTCCGCTCGGCACACTGCGTCCGCTGGAGGACACCCTCGAGCTGCTCACGCGCGCCGGGTTCTCCGACGTCGAGGCGCTGCACGTCTACCGGCTGTTCTGGGGCCTGCTCTTCGGGCACGTCCTCAACGAGCTGCAGGAGCTGGTCGACAATCCCGAGGAGACCGACGACCTCCTGCGCCTGGGCCTGCACCGCCTCCCGATCTCCGAGTTCCCCCTGCTTCGGGGCCTGGCCTCGGCGCTGGCGTCGTACGACGGCGCGGCCGAGCTCGAGGAAGGACTCGACATCCTCATCGACGGCCTCCGCAGCAAGGGCGTCGCGCGCGCCTGACGGACGCCGGCTAGCCGATGGTCGTGAGGTCGGGCAGGTCGTCCTCACGGTGCCCGGTGCGCTCGGCAGCGATGCCCGCGAGCACCACGCAGGCGATTCCCACGAACTGCCAGACGGCGGCCGACTGATGGAGCACGACGATTCCGATGACGAGCGCGATGGCCGGCTCGAGCGACATGAGCGTGCCGAACGCCGCCTTCGTCAGGCGCCGCAGCGCATAGAGCTCGAACGTCCACGGGATGAGCGGGAGCAGGATCGCAGCGCCCAGTCCGACGAGGAGGAGAGACGTGGATCGGCCGGGAGCGCTCGGTGTTCGACGTCGAAGAGG
>CALGTB010000292.1 GCA_937902285.1 uncultured Actinomycetes bacterium
CCGAAAGCGCCGGTCCGGTTAGCAATGCCGCGTTCACCGATGCGAAGCGCAGCGAGTTCACCTACACGTGTGGGGGCAGCCCGATACCGGGCAATCAGGCTTCGGGTGCGCTGCTCCTAGGGTCCAATCCGATCGCCCTGGCGTATCGCTTCTCGGAACTGGCCAACGAGATTCGAGGAGGCTCGCCGGTGACGGTCGCCGACGACGGGACCTTCGTTGTCGAGCCGGGCATCAACTTCGCAAGTATCCAGTTGGCGGGTGGAGTCTGGACGGTGCGCAATGGTGACGGTGAGGTTGTGGCGACAGAAGGTGCCCCGTCTCCTCGCCCAGGAGTCGCCATTTCGGACCAGGGGCAGCTGGTCAATGTCCAGTTGAAGGGACCTGTCGTGGCCCCTGGAACGTGGAGAGTCGAGGTCAGTGATCAACTGGCTCCGACTCAGGTGTATGTGAATGTCCTGACGGACGGCGTCTTGGATGTTCCAGAGTTGCAGGCAGGAGAGGCATCGAACATCACCTTCACGGTCAACGATCGCTTCACGGAACTTCCCGTCAGTGACGCTGACTTCGACGTGAGTCGGTTGGTCGTCAGCGCTCAGGAAGGCTCGAAGGGCACGGTTGAACTCGCCTGCGTCCCGAAACAAGGGCAGCTTGTGTTCGAGTGCCTTTATGAACCGGCTTCCGTCGGCGGAGTGCACGTGGCGGCGCTGGCGGAGATATCCACCAAGTCGGGATCTAATACGGTCCTCGCTCCCGCCGAGAAGGACGCAAAGGTCCTGCCCGAGGCGACTTTCCCTCGCGTGGTGTCTGATTCCGTGAGTCTGTCCGACTTGGACGGGCGCCGCGGGCAGGCTGAGGGCACGATCACTTTGGCTGGTCCGGATGAGGGCACCGGTGAGGTCTGCTTGCCAGCAGCGCGCGACGTGGTGATTCTGTCGGACGTCGTTGACCGCGCAGGCGAGTACACCTTCGAAGGCCCACCCTGGGGGACGTGCGTGCCGCTCGCTGAAGGCGAGACACTAGGGCTCCCAATAGTTGTCACGAATCCCACCACCGCCACCGGGTCCGTGGAGGCGGCGTTCACGGCGGTTCTGAAGTCCGCAGACTCGGACCGCGAGCAGACACAGGAAGTTCGACTCGCATTCGACACTCTGCGCCCGGGCAGTCCGCCCCCGTGGTTGCTGCTCGCACTATTCGCCATCGGAATCCTCATTCCCGTGGCGTTGCTGTATGGGCAGGCCCGTGTTGCTAGTCGATTGGCGCTCAAGGGTCTGCAGATGGCGGTGATACCGGTGCGACTGTCATTTGAAGAAGACGTGGTCCGCGTGACTCGTGAGCCGGCTCGTGGCATCGACCTCATCGGTCTCGATGATTGGCAGTATCTCCCTCCATCCGCCGACCGGCCCCGTTCATTCGATGCACCGGAGGGTGTCGAACTGGCGGCGGTTACTCCACGCAACCCGCTTGGGTCCATTCAGGCCGTCGCGATGGCGCCGAGGGGCACCAGGCTCCTGACGTCCTCGGGGGTCCCCAATGACGGCCGGCGAGGTCGCATCGGGCTCTCGCCCGCGGGACAGTGGTACATCGTGGCCAAGGATGCGGATCTCGCATCTGACTCGTCCGCAGTCGACGCGGTTCTGGTCGCCTTCGCCAGTCCCACCGGTGGTCCGCTTGCAGAGAGCAGCGCAGCCCTTTCGTCATCGGCAACCGACTTGTCAGTGCTGATCGGCTGGGCATCTATCCGCCGCAGCGCCGGAACACCGGCGCAGGATCGCGGCGAATCCACGTCTGCCCCGAAATCGCGTCGCGACGGTGCCGGGCAAGCCTCAGTTTCGTCACGAGAAGCTGGTGAGGGAACCGAGCCGGTCCCCGACGAGCAAGGGCAACCCAACCCGTTTGGCAACCTCGGGTCGGGGTCTTCCTCCGAGCCTCGTACGCCGGGTCGTGGAGAGTCGTCGCCGAAGAGGCGGCCTGCCGACGACCCAGCACCTCCGGGGCCTGCAGCCGGCGGCCTCGTCAATCCCTTTGATGACATGTAGCAACACCAGACGGGTCTGAGGATCCTCGAAAGGAGCACCATGCTGCGTCCTGTCTTGCTCATCGGCGTAGGAGGCTCAGGCGGGAAGACGCTGCGCGCCATGCGCCAGTCCCTCCTGCGCAAGCTGCGCCAGAAGGGCTGGTCCAAGGACCAGTTGCCCGAGGGATGGCAGATGCTGTGGGTGGACTCGGTCTCGCAGCAGGATGAGGATGCCTTCCCGGCACCTCTGCTGCCCAACACCCAATACCTGGGCTTAGTGTCGCCAGGGCTCACGTACTCGGACCTGAGAACCACGCTTGAGCAGGCCGTTCAGCCGATCGAGCGCCAGAACGCGCTGGCTGGATGGGTGCCAGAGACGGTCCCGATCGCCGTGTCCGCTGGGGCTGGCCAGGCGCGCGCAATCGGACGCACGATCTCGGCCGCTCAGCTGAGTCGGCTCAAGAGCTCCCTTGAGGAGGCGAACGCCCGTCTCAGCGGGGTCTCAGTAACGTCGGAACTGGCAGAGGTCTCCGCGCTATTCGGTCAGTCCGATGAGAGCCCTCTCACCATGCCTCTGGCAATCGTCGTGTCTTCGGTGGCTGGTGGATCG
>CALGTB010000293.1 GCA_937902285.1 uncultured Actinomycetes bacterium
AACTCGGAGTGAGGCCCAGCCGTGGCGCTGGAGGCTCCGAGCCGTTTCCGACCAAGAGGGTGCCAAGTTCCAGAGTCAACCCGCCGGTGACAACGCGCACGTACCCGATGATGGCGGCTGCGGCTGTCGGCTTGAAGCTCACACTGAGTGAGCAGGAATTTGTCGGACGAAGCCGCGTGCCGGTGCATTGGTCCGAACTTATGACGTAGGACCCTTCACCGCCTAGGCCGACATCGAAACTCGTCGAGACCGCTGAGACGCTTTGGATGTCGACAGGGCTCCTGCCCCTGTTGATGATCGACATGGGTAGCGGACCCGTTGACTGGCCGACCGTGGTGTTCGCGAAGCGCGCATTGCTGGGAAGGAGGTCGAGATCCGGGAACTCCCTGCTCACCACCACGAAGTCGAATGGATTTCGAATCATTGATCCGCCGGTCTCCCAGCAGGTGAGCGACCCCTGCGCGACCTGGTTGGGTGCCATGCCGGGCAGCGGATCGGTCACGACGGAGTACAGGCTCCCTGGCTCCTGGCCACCGGAGATCACATCGAAGACCATCTGCCCGTTCAGATTCAACTGGCACTTGTCCGGGCGTGCAGTCGCGTCAAAGGCCACGGTCCACTTGCCGGGAGCGTTCGCGGGAACAACGAACCTGGGTTCAGGCCCCGTGGTCCCCGAGTCGCCGTCCGTCGCAGTATCACTGGAGATGTGCATATGCCGGACCGCAACAGACACCGGAGTGCATGACGCCGCCGTGAGCCCTACTCCGACGAGGATCGCGGCCAGTACCACCTTCGTGGTCCGCGCCTTCATGGCCGGTACCTCGCCTTGGCCGAGTTCCAGATCGGGTAGCCGTTGCCGAAGGCTCCAGTGACGACCGCGCGAACGGTGGTGCCCTTCGGCGGCGGCGTGAAGCTGCAGGTGCCGACGGACCTTGTGACCCTGGCAGTGCAGACGATCTTGTTGCCCAAGAGGACTCTGAGCAGACCGGATGCCACCGGTGACACTCCAGTCATGCTCGCGCCGGTGACCTTGACGCGTGCCTTGGCGACCTTGCGTCCACTGATGGTCAGCGCGACCTTGGTGCCCGCCATCACGGGCTCCGAACTGAGCGACGCCAGCTCGGATGAGAAGAAGCCGGGCAGGTCGGCTTGAATCTGCGGCAGAGCCGCTGAGGCGAAGCCGGTCGTTTCGACTCTGACAACCTCCATGCTCACGCTCGCGCGGTTGCCCGCCGCCTTCACGCTCAGTCGCACATCACCGCGCAGGCTGCCGCCCGTGGTATCGAAGGCCATCGCCAAGCGCAGGCTCGCCGGCGGGTCCTGCTGCGCGACCGTGACGTCTACCGGAATCGTCTGGAGGCCGACTCCCGGAATGTCGTAGGCGATCTGGAAGACCCAGTTGGGATCTGCTCCTGAGGCACTCAGGCAGCCTGACAGCATGCCGCAGATGCCGTCTCGGTTCATCTGCCCGTACCAGAAGGCCTCGGGCGTGTTCGCCACCTGGCCGGAGACGGCCATGCCGTCGATCGACCTGGGCGTAGCGACCACTTGAGCGACTGCCGCCGTCGCGAGAACTGCTCCGGCGAGGCACGTCAGACCGCCCACCGACACTGCTGCACGAGTCCGGGTCCTCATCGAGGTCCCCTTCCCAATGGGGCACTACGCCTTCAGGGTACGGCGGCGTCGGGTTCGATGACGTGCTGAGGGTTCTCGCCCTACTTCACACGCCCCACGCGTCTCGCGTGAGCGCGAAGCGTGCGTGGTCAACTGCCAGGCGGGGAGCGCCCGTGGAGCCGACCTGTGCCTCGATCACCTGACGTATAGGGATGTCCGCGCATCAACGAGTCGCAGGCTCCCGTCTGTCAGCCCGACTCTGAATCCCCACACACGCTCGCCAGGGCGTGGGGGACTCCGTCGTTTCAGCGATGTTGAGAACCTCACGTGGCTCGTGACCATGCGTGATTCCGGCTGTAGAGTCGCCCGCTACGAGATGGTTGCGTCGTCGAACCTGTACCGAGGCTCGCACGTCGAATCGGATGCCGGTCTGACGAGAGGACGAGAAC
>CALGTB010000294.1 GCA_937902285.1 uncultured Actinomycetes bacterium
AGTGCGCCCGGAGGGACTCGAACCCCCAACCGACAGGGTAGAAACCTGTTGCTCTATCCATTGAGCTACGGGCGCTGGTCGGTCAATTGTGCATGCCGAGGCGCTGTTCCCGCTGATGGGTGCGTCGCGCGCGGCGACCGAGCTGCTAATCGCCCTCCCCGGAGGGTGTCTGGGAGCCCGCCCGCGCTCGGGAGCGGCGGGCCAGCAGTGATCGGCGGATCCCGTAGGGCAGCGCGGCCGCGGCCACCAGCGACAGCCAGCGGACCTGCTGCGCTCGCGTCGCGCCGGTGAGGTCGGCGCGGGCCTGCACCACCTGAGCCATCGACGCGTCGCCGGCGATCACGCGCCAGGTGAGGGCTGTGAGCCGCATGTCGCGGTAGTGGTCGGGGTAGTGGATCGCGAGCAGGGGCGACAGCGTCTCGATGTACTCCTCAGCCCCGATGGCGAGGCCGCGGGCCCGATCCGGTGCGTGGTTCGCATCGACGGCGCTCGCGCTGTCGGCTCTGACGCCGTTGGTCGGTCCCGTTGCGATGGGGACCGGGACGTGCCGGCCATCGGTCTGGGCAAGAACCCGCGCCCACAGCACGCCTTCCCAGCCCCAGGCCCGCTCGTCGAACGCGAAGTCCTCGATCAGCGACCTCCTCACGACGGGGATGAAGTTGCCTCGCACGCGGCCCGAGCACAGGGTGTCGAGGGTGATCGCCTGGCCAGGCACGGGAATGAACCCGTCGACGGTTCCCTCGTCCTCCTTGATCCGGTCGAACCACAGCAGTCCCACCGAGTCCGGGGCCGCCATCTCGCCGTCGAGAAGGACCCGCCACCCCGGCAGCAGTCGGTCGTCGCTGTCGAGCATGAGCACCCACTCAGCATCCTGAGGCACCGCGCGCAGGAGGGTGTTGCGCGCCGCCAGCACGCCCCGGTTGGTCTCATGCCGCAGGAGCCGGCCCTGGAGGCCCATGTCGGGGAGGAGGCCCGTCGACTCGAGGGGAGGCCGGGATCCGTCGTCGACGACGATGTAGTCGTCGGTCGGTCGCAGTTCCGCCAGGACCGAGACCGCGCTTCGCGCCGTGAGCTCGTGGCGGTTGTGGGCGGGGGTGATGACCGCGAGTCGCATCCACGGAGCGTCGTCCGGAACGTCGTCCTGCGCGTGGCCCGGCATGCCTCGGCCTCCTGTCGTCGGCCCCGCTCGAGCCGGTGGTGCACCAAAATAGCGGCGCCCGCCCGGCGGCGTGCCACCTGTAGTGTTCGTGCGTCCCGCCAGCGATCAGCGCGGGGCGTCGGCGCGATCGATGGGGGACACATGGCCGGGTGGCGGCAGGTCCCGCGCGCAGTCCTGCAGAACCCCAGGGCGATGCGTGCCTTCGACCGAGCGACGTCCATCGCCCTGCGTGCGGCCCGTCCGCCGTTCCGCGTGTACGAGCGATTCGGCCCGGTGCGGCTGCCGGTGTCACGCGAGGCTCTTCGCCGAGGCGGCATCTACCCGATCCCCGACCACTACTACTGGCCGCTGTTCAACGAGGCTCTCCTCACCCGCCCGCTGTCGGACGTGCGGAACCTCCCCGGCATCGACCTTCGGCATGACGAGCAGGTGGCCCTTCTCGATGAACTGGTCTTCGCCGACGAGCTCGTCCCCCTGCAGCTCGACCGCGCGCCGGCCTCGGCCCTGGATCCCTACATCGGACCGCTCAGCAACTTCGACTCCGGCGACGCCGAGTTCCTCTACCAGATGATCCGCCGGTTCAAGCCTCGTCGCGTCGTGGAGATCGGCAGCGGCGACTCGACGAAGATCGCGCAGCTCGCCCTGCGCCGCAACGCCGAGGAGACCGGCGAGGTCGCCGAGCACGTGTGCGTCGAGCCGTACGAGATGCCGTGGCTCGAGCAGTCCGGTGTCCGGGTGATCCGGGCGAAGGTGGAGGACGTCGGCCTCGAGCTGTTCGCCGAGCTGGGGCGCGACGACCTGCTCTTCATCGACTCCTCGCACATGATCCGGCCGCAGGGCGACGTGCTGTTCGAGTACCTCGAGGTGCTGCCGAGCCTGGCCAGTGGGGTCCTCGTTCACGTGCACGACATCTTCACCCCGCGCGACTACCTGCAGCAGTGGATCCACGAGTCCGTGCGGATGTGGAACGAGCAGTACCTGCTGGAAGCGCTGCTGAGCAACAG
This sequence comes from uncultured Actinomycetes bacterium, assembly GCA_937902285.1. GTDB lineage: Bacteria > Actinomycetota > Actinomycetes > S36-B12 > S36-B12 > UBA10649. The sequence continues at coordinate 2,164 of CALGTB010000294.1, forward strand.
CGACCGGTACGAGGTCGTGGCAGCCCTCAACTACCTCCACCACGACGACTACGCCCGACTCGCGGCGGTGTGCCCGTACCTCGTCCCGGAACGCGAGCCGGCGTCGTTCTACCTGCGCGTGCGCTGAACGCTTTGCCGTCGGGGGGTCACCCCACCGGCACTGCGGTCCGGGCACCGGCCCGGGGTATGGCGAGGCAGGCCAGCCCGGCCGCCAGCGCCAGCGCGCCGGCGAGGAACCATGCCGTCGAGTAGTCGCCGTTGGCCTGGCGGATCGCGCCCGTGACTGCCGCCGCGACGGCCGCCCCGATCATGTGCGAGGCGAAGACCCAGCCGAAGACGATCGGCCCGCGCTCCGGGCCGTAGATGCGCGTGCACAGGATCGCCGTCGGCGGGACCGTCGCGACCCAGTCAAGGCCGAAGAGCATCATCACGACGAGGAGGGGCGGATCCACGTCGGGGCCAAGGAAGGCGGGCAGCGCGATGAGGGCGATGCCGCGCAGCGAGTAGTAGGCGGCCAGCAGGAGGCGGGGGTCGAACCGGTCCGTGAGCCAGCCCGACCCGATGGTGCCGATGATGTCGAAGAGGCCGACCACGGCGAGGAGGCCTGCTGCCGTGGTCGCGCCCATGCCGTGGTCGTGCATGGCCGGCACGAAGTGCGTGCTGACGATCCCGTTGGTCGTCCACCCGCAGATGAAGAACGTGCCGGCGAGCAGCCAGAAGGCGCGGGTGCGCGCGGCCGCGCGCAGTGCCGCCAGGGCCGAGGACGCGGCGGCCCAGCCGCTGTGGGTGGTGTTCTGCTCCTGCTCGACGTCCGTGAGCTCACCCGTCGCGCCATAGGGCCGCAGGCCGACATCGGACGGGCGGTCGGCGATGACGAACCAGACGAGCGGGATGAGCAGGAGGCACATCAGTGCGATGAGCCCGGAAGCGTACCTCCAACCCCAGCCCTCGACGGTTCGCGCGATGAGCGGGAGGAAGACCAGCTGACCGGTGGCCCACGCCGCGCCGAGCACTCCGAGCACGAGGCCGCGGCGGCGCACGAACCAGCGGGTGGTGACGAGGGCGCCGAACACGAGGGCTGTCGCGCCGGTGCCCAGCCCGACCAGCACGCCCCACAGCAGGACGAGCTGCCACGAGTCGCGCATGACCAGGGTGAGGCCGGTCCCGACGCCGATGAGGGCGAGGGCGAGGGTGGCGATGCGCCGGACCCCGAAGCGCTCCATCAGGGCGGCCGCGAACGGTGCCGTGAGCCCGTAGAGGACGAGGTTGACCGACACCGCCAGGGACGTGGCCGAGCGCGACCAGCCGAACTCGTCCTCGAAGGGGACGATGAGGACGCCGACGGAGGATCGGAAGGCGGCCGAGGCCAGCAGGACGAGGAAGACGACCCCGGCGACCAGCCAGGCCCGGTGGATCCTCGTCGACATGAGGGCGAGCGTAGGGCCTCCCCAGCGCGGGGAGCCTGCGGTCTGGCGTCCACAGCGGCGTCGACGCTCTGTCGGTCGCGCGCCGCGCTCGGCGAGGGTGTCGGCACCGGGGCTGGCCCGGGTGAGGAGAGGAGCAGTCATGAACGACATCACCCTCTGCGTCGTCGGCAACGTCGTCAACGAGGTCGAGCTGAGGTTCACGAAGTCGGGCGAGCCGGTGGCCTCGTTCCGGGTGGCGGGCGGCACGCGACGCTACGACCGGGCGAGCGAGCGCTGGGTCGACGGGGACACGCACTACTTCACGGTCTCCTGCTGGCGGGGGCTAGCTCACAACGTCGTCCAGACCCTGCACAAGGGGATGCCGGTCATCGTGCAGGGTCGCCTGCGCAGCCGCGAGGTCGAGCGGCCCTGCAAGGAGCAGACCCACATCGTGCGCTACCTCGACATCGAGGCGAGCTCCGTCGGCTGCGACCTGGCACGCGGAGTGGCCGTCTTCACACGGGTCAAGCGCGAGTCGGTGGTCGAGAGCGAGCGCCGCGCCGTCGCCGACGCCCTGGGTGAGGCGGGCCTGGCGGACGACGCCGTGGTCGACCTCGAGACCGGGGAGATCCTCGAGGGCTCGCAGGACTCCGTGCCCGCCGCCTGACGTGCGCGGGGCCTCTCCGGGGCCCCGATAGGCTCGGGCACTATGGCTGAGTTCATCTACACCCTCCGCAAGGCACGCAAGGCGCACGGCGACAAGGTCGTCCTTGACGACGTCACCCTGTCCTTCCTCCCGGGCGCCAAGATCGGCGTCGTGGGGCCGAACGGCGCCGGCAAGTCGAGCCTGATCAAGATCATGGCCGGCATCGACGAGGTCTCCAATGGCGAGGCGATGCTCCTCGAGGGGTACACCGTCGGGATCCTGATGCAGGAGCCGAACCTCGACGAGACGAAGACCGTCCTTGAGAACGTCCAGGACGGCGTCGCGGAGACGAAGGCCATGGTCGACCGGTTCAACGAGATCTCAGCCGAGCTTGCCGACCCCGATGCCGACTACGACTCGCTGCTGTCGGAGATGGGCAAGCTCCAGGAGGACATCGACCACCGCAACGCCTGGGACCTCGACGCCCAGCTCGACCAGGCCATGGACGCCCTGCGCTGCCCCGCGGGCGACGCCGACGTGACCGTGCTCTCGGGTGGCGAGAAGCGCCGCGTGGCGCTGTGCAAGCTGCTGCTCCAGCAGCCCGACCTGCTGCTGCTCGACGAGCCCACCAACCACCTCGACGCCGAGAGCGTGCAGTGGCTCGAGCAGCACCTCGAGAAGTACCCGGGCACCGTCGTCGCCATCACCCATGATCGGTACTTCCTCGACAACGTGGCCGAGTGGATCCTCGAGCTCGACCGGGGCCGCGCCTACCCCTACGAGGGCAACTACTCCAAGTACCTCGAGACGAAGGCAGGTCGCCTGAAGATCGAGGGCCAGAAGGACGCCAAGCTCAAGCGCCGCCTGACCGACGAGCTCGAGTGGGTGCGCTCGAGCGCACGAGCCCGCCAGACGAAGAGCCGCGCCCGCCTCGATCGCTACGAGGAGATGGCGGCCGAGGCCGACAAGGCCCGCAAGTTCGACATGGAGGAGATCCAGATCCCGCCGGGCCCGCGCCTGGGCAGCGTGGTGGTCGAAGCCAGCCACCTCACGAAGGCCTTCGGCGACCGGGTGCTCATCGACGACCTGTCGTTCTCGCTGCCCCGCAACGGCATCGTGGGCGTCATCGGGCCGAACGGCGTGGGCAAGACGACGCTGTTCAACATGATCGTGGCGGCGACCGAGGGGGGCGTCGAGA
>CALGTB010000295.1 GCA_937902285.1 uncultured Actinomycetes bacterium
GAACCCATCTGGAGGTCTTCGTGCGTGCTCCCCGAATCCTGCTTGCCCTCGTGCCTGTCGTCCTCGTCGCCGCCGCCTGCTCGTCGAGCTCGGCCGTTCGGCAGGCCGACGTCGAGACGCAGGTTGTTGCGGCCATCGAGGGAGCGGGCGTCCCAGCGGGCTCGTTCACCGTGGCGTGCCCGGGCGACCTGGCCGGGACGGTGGGAACCACGATGACCTGCTCGGTCACCAAGGACGGCACCACGTCCGAGGTCCTGCTCTCGGTGACCTCGGTCGAAGGCGACACGGTCAACTTCGACATCGAGGACGCACCCGCCCCGTAGGGCGTCCTGACCTCCGAGACACGAGAACGGTCGGACCCCCTCTGGGGTCCGACCGTTCACGTCGTGGTGCGCCGAACGGTGAGAAGCTGGCCGTAGAGATTGGTGGCGCCGATGATGCTGGTGACCGCGAGCGCAGTGACGCTGAAGTAGAGCCCGCCGTACTCTCGCGGGTTGAGGCCTTCGGCCTGGCGCGCGGCGTTGTCGACAAGAGCGCTCACGGCGATCACGCCTGCAAGAAGGGTGAAGACCGCCGCCGCTCCTCCGACCAGGAGTGTCAGCAGGCGGAGACTCCTGAACTGCCGGCCCAGTTCGTCGTCCTGCGCATGAGGATTCCTGAACTGCCAGAACATCGATCCCTCCCGCCACCTGTGAAGGCGCTCAGCCTATTGAGGCATCCACAGTCTGCTGGTGGACGCTGGGCGTCCTCGGGGGTGGAACGCGAAAACCCCCCACTGTCGTGAGGGGTGTGCGTGTCCGAGGGGGGACTTGAACCCCCATTCCCCGTAAAGGGAACTAGCACCTCAAGCTAGCGCGTCTGCCAATTCCGCCACTCGGACGTGGTGCACCGTTTTGGTGCTCGGACAGCATACCCAACGCATGACGAGCCGGTTAATTGGCTCCAAGGGTGCTGCGACGGCGCCACGTCAGGGGCAGGATGTGGCCATGACGACGACACCGGATGCGCGTGAGTGGCAGGCCCTTCCCGACGCGGAGGCGGAGGTCGTCCAGCTGACCCAGGAGCTCATCCGCATCGACTCCAGCAACTGGGGCGACGCCCCGGAGACGGTCGGCGAGGCCGAGGTCGCCGACTACTGCGCCGAGCGCCTGCGCGAGGTCGGCTTCGATCCCGAGGTCTTCTCGACCACGAGCGACTCGCGGCGCGGCGTCTACCTGAGGATCCCCGGCACCGACCCGACCGCGGGCGCACTGCTGCTGCACGGGCACATCGACGTCGTCCCGGCCATGGCCGAGGACTGGACGCACCCGCCGTTCGAGGCGCTGCTCGACGGCGGATTCGTGTGGGGCCGAGGCGCGGTCGACATGAAGGACATGGACGCGATGATCCTCGCCGTGGTCCGTGCCTGGGGGAGGAGCGGCGTCCGGCCCCGTCGCGACGTCGTCGTGCTCTTCCTCCCCGATGAGGAGGCGGGCAGCGTCCATGGCTCGCGGTGGCTGGTCGAGCACCGTCCTGAGTTCTTCGAGGGCGTCACCGAGGCCGTCGGCGAGGTGGGCGGCTTCTCGCTGACCGTGCGCGACGACCTGCGCCTCTACCCGATCCAGACGGCGGAGAAGGGCATCCGCTGGATCCGGCTTCGTGCCAGGGACCGTGCCGGCCACGGCTCGATGATCCACCAGGACAACGCCGTGACGGCCCTCTGCGAGGCCGTGACGAAGGTGGGCCGGCACCAGTGGCCGGTGCGGCGCACCAAGACTGTCGACCGTTTCCTCGAGGAGCTGTCCGAGGCATACGGCGTCGACCTCAGCACCGGCGAGCTCGACCAGGTTCTGCAGCACCTGGGGACGCTGGGCTCGCTCGTCGGGGCGACCATGCAGAACACCTCGAACCCGACGATGCTGCAGGCCGGCTACAAGCACAACGTCATCCCCGGGGAGGCCACTGCCTGCATCGACGGTCGCGTCCTGCCGGGCTACGAGGACGAGTTCGAGGCCACGATCAGGCAGATCGTGGGCGATGCGATCCTCGTGGAGTCCGTCGTCGAGGACGACGCGATCGAGGCCCCGTTCGACACCGCCACGGTCGACCTCATGGCCTCGGTGCTGCGGGCCGAGGACCCCGGCGCCCGCGCCGTGCCGTACATGATCTCGGGTGGCACCGACGCGAAGGCGTTCAACCGCATCGGGATCGACTGCTACGGCTTCAGCCCGCTGCAGATGCCCGCCGACGTGGACTACTGGCGGCTCTTCCACGGTGTCGACGAGCGCGTGCCGGTCGACGGCCTGCGGTTCGGCGTTCGGGTACTCGATCGGTTCCTGCGCTCCTGCTGACGTCTACACCTCGATGTGTAGGGAGGTGTAGGCTGGGCGCATGAGCCGGACGAACATCGACCTGCCGGACGACCTCGTCGAGGAGGTCATGCGACGCTACGACCTGCCGACCAAGAAGAGCGCGGTCGAGTTCGCCCTGCGGAAGGTGCTGAGGGGTCCGCTGACAGTCGATGAGATCTATGCGAGCAGCGGGGTCGGCTTCGACCTCGACCTCGAGGACCTTCGGCCATCCGACGCGATCGCGATCCCGTGACCACGTACCTGGTCGACACGTCTGTCTGGATACGCCACCTGCGCGGCAACGCCGCTGTCACCACGCGCCTCGCGGACGCGGTGTCACGCGGCGACGTGCTCGTGTCCTGCGGCCCGGTCGCCATGGAGCTTCTCGCCGGCATCAATGCGCGCAACGAGCGTGTGGTGGACACGATCGTCCAGTCCACGCCACCGCTGGCGTTCGACCACCGCGAGGACTTCGTGTCGGCCGCACGACTGAGCGTCATCGCCCGCGAGCGGGGACTGGTCATCCGCAGCCTCGTCGACTGCCTGATCGCCGCGATCGCCATCCGTGACGGAGAGGTCGTCGTCGCCCACTGCGACACGGACTTCGACCGGCTGGCAGAGGTCTCCCCACTGCGAGCCGAGCGCTGGGCCGACGTCGCCTGACCCGTGCGAGGTCAGGGGGTCTGGTACCAGCGGTCGCCGGCCCTGCCCGGATCCAGGTAGTGCGGCCCTGGGAGCCCCGCCTTGCGCATGGCGACGCCCGTGATCATCTCGATCAGGCAGCGGTTGGCGACGAGTGCCGTGGTGTAGCCCGGATCCACGAAGGGGTTGACCTCGACGATCTCGGCGCCGACGATCCCCACCTCGTGCGCTAGGCGGCGCAGCATCGGGAAGACCTCGCGAGGAGTCAGGCCGGCCGGCTCGGGGGTCCCGGTGCCGGGGGCGAAGGCGGGGTCGATGACGTCGACGTCGAGGGAGATGTACAGGTGCTCGGCACCGGCCTGGAGGGCCTGGTCGATGGCCGTGTCCATCACCTTGTCGAAGCCGTAGCGCTCGATCTCGGCCATGAAGTGCGTCTGCATGCCCTGGTCCTGCATCCAGTCGTGCGTCGACTGGTCGGGGTAGAAGCCGCGCAGACCCACCTGGACGAAGTTGCGGCCGGGGATGTGCTCGTCCTCGATCAGCCGGCGCATGGGGGAGCCGTGACTGGCCAGGTGGCCGAAGAACGAGCTGGAGGCATCGGCGTGGGCGTCGAGGTGGACGACGCCCACCTTGCCAGGGCCGTAGACATCGGCCATAGCGGCGATGTTCGGCCATGCGATCGAGTGGTCGCCGCCGATGAGGATCGGCATGGTGCCCGCCTCGACGATCTCCCGGACGAACTGCCGGATCATCGGCACGCTGTTCTCCATGCTCAGCGGGTCGACCGGCGCATCGCCGTAGTCGACGACATTGAGCAGCGCGAACGGGTCGATGTTGACGTGCTGGTGGGTGTAGGTCATCGGCGAGTAGGCCAGGAGCTTGCCGCCCTCGCGGATCGCCGTCGGGCCCTGGGCCGCCCCCCTCATCCCGAGGGACATGTCGCAGGGGATGCCGGCGATCGCGATGTCGGCCTTGCCCGCGACGAGGTCCTCCGGGGTGATGCAGATGGGCGCCCCGAAGAAGGTGCGGATTCCTGCTGCGGTCCCGGCGAACAGGTAGCGATGAACGTTGTAGGGCCCGGGCTCGCGCTTCGGGTCCCCGTCCGTGGGGCGAGGGGTCTTCCATCCCTCGGCGAGCGCGCGCTTGTACAGGTCGTCGTCTGAGGGGGCCATCCGCCGAACCTAGACGAAGGACGGACGAAAGCGGTCGAATTCGCCCACGAGGGCTCAGGCCGTGCGGATCATCCGGTACACGCGGCGCCTCAGCCTGACCAGGCGCCGTCCGTCAGGGTACAGGCGCAGGCGGTCGAGCTCCCAGTGCTCGGTCTCGGCGACGCCGGTGAGGAGGGTGCGTGCCGTCTCGCGCGACGTGCCGCGTGGCAGCGACAGGTCGCGGTACTCCCAGGTCGCTCCTCCGCCGGTCATCTCGCCGCTACCTGCGCTGCGCCCAGCCGGACTCGGGATACCCCATCGGCGGCGCCGAGACGTCGTCGAGGGCGATGAGGATCTCGTCGGGCAGCACGAGCTCCTCGGACGCCAGCGCAGCGATGAGCTGGTTGCTCGTGCGGGCCCCGAGGATCGGCGCGACCACACCGGGCCGGTCGCGCAGCCAGGCGAGCGCGACCTCGGTCGGCGATGCCCCCAGGCCCTCCGCCGCCGTCGCGAGGGCGTCGACGATCCTGCGTCCTCGCTCGTCGAGGTAGACCTGCACCCAGGCCGCCGTCTCGGCGTTGGCGCCGCGGGAGTCGATGGGGGTGCTGTGCCGGTACTTGCCGGTGAGGATCCCGCGCCCGAGCGGCGACCACGGAAGGATGCCCATCCCCAGGCCCTGGGCGGCCGGAACGATCTCTCGCTCGATGCCTCGCTCGAGCAGCGAGTACTCCATCTGTGCGGTCACCAGGTGCGCGCGTCCGGCGACGGCCTGCTGCCACGTGGCGGCCCGGGCCACCTGCCACCCGGAGTAGTTGGAGACGCCGGCATACCGGGCCTTCCCGCTCCGGACGGCATCGTCGACGGCCGCCAGCGACTCGTCGAGCGGGGTCCACGGATCCCATGCCTGCAGCTGCCACAGGTCGACGGTGTCGGTCCGGAGGCGTCGGAGCGAGCCCTCGAGCGCCCTCAGGAGGTGCGAGCGGGACGCGTTGACGCGGCGGTCCGGTCCGGTCACGGCCCCGGCCTTGGTCGCCAGCACGACCTGGTCGCGCACCTCGAACTCCTCGACGAGCTCACCGACGAGTGACTCCGATGCGCCGTCGCCGTAGGCGTCGGAGGTGTCGAGGAGAGTGCCGCCTGCGTCGAGGAAGACGGCCAACTGGTCGCGAGCGTCGAACTCGTCGGTGCTGCGCCCCCACGTGCCGGTGCCGAGGGCGAGCCGACCCACCCACAGGCCCGATCTGCCGAGCGGCCGCAATTCCATGACGGCACGCTACCCCCCGCACGCCGCGCGTCAGCCTAGGCTCGGCTGGAAACACGACGGGGTCACGGGCCTAGGCTCAGGCCAACACCACACGGAGGCAGACATGCGGCTTGGCTTGAATCTGGGCTACTGGGGCGCCGGCAACGACGCCGACAACCTCGTCCTCGCGCGCGAGGCGGACCGGCTGGGGTACTCGGTCGTCTGGGCCGCGGAGGCGTACGGCTCCGACGCCGCGACGGTCCTCGCGTGGATCGCCGCACAGACCGAGAGCATCGATGTCGGCTCGGCCGTGTTCCAGATCCCCGGCCGCACCCCCGCGAACACCGCGATGACCGCGGCGACGCTCGACACCCTGTCCGGGGGCCGGTTCCGACTGGGCCTCGGCGTGTCCGGTCCCCAGGTGTCGGAGGGCTGGCACGGCGTGCGCTTCGACAAGCCCCTGCAGCGCACGCGCGAGTATGTCGCCATCGTGCGCAAGGCCCTTTCCCGCGAGAAGCTCGTGTACGACGGGGAGTTCTTCACGCTGCCCCTGCCTGACGGGCCCGGCAAGGCGCTCACCCTGACCGTCCATCCGGTGCGCGAGACGATTCCGCTGTACCTCGCGGCCGTCGGACCCAAGAACCTCGAGCTCACCGGTGAGATCGCCGACGGCTGGCTGGCGATCTTCTTCTCGCCGGAGAACGCGGGGGAGATCATGGCCCCGCTGCGCGCCGGCCGCGAGGGTGCGGGCAAGTCGATGGACGGCTTCGATGTCGTCCCCACGGTGCCGGTGGTCTTCGGCGACGATCCGGTCGCGTGCGCCGACCCCATCCGGTTCTACTCGGCCCTCTACGTCGGCGGGATGGGCAGCCGCGAGAAGAACTTCTACAACCAGCTGGCCTGCCGCATGGGGTACGAGGAGGCGGCGATCGAGATCCAGGACAAGTACATGGCCCGCGACTACGACGGAGCGATGGCCGCGGTGCCGTTCGAGTTCATCGACCGCACGTCGCTCATCGGCCCGCGCGACCGCGTGCGCGACCGCCTCGCGGCGTTCGCCGAGGCCGGAGTCACGACGCTCACCATCGCGGCCTACGACGGCGACCTCGATGCCCGTATCGCCACGCTGCGCACGATGGCCGAGGTTCTCGAGGAGTCGGGCCTGGCTTCCTCGTGACCTGGTTCGAGGCCATCGTCCTCGGCCTCATTCAGGGGCTGACGGAGTTCCTGCCGATCTCGTCCAGCGCCCACCTGCTGATCCTGTCCCAGCTCTTCGGGTGGGAGGACCCCGGCGCGGCCTTCACGGCGGTGACGCAGATCGGCACGGAGCTGGCGGTCATCATCTACTTCCGTCGGGAGATCGGGCGCATCGTCGCCGCGTGGGGGCGCTCGATCGCCAGCGCCGATGCACGGCATTCGCCGGACGCCCGCATGGGGTGGCTCATCATCGTGGGCACCATCCCGATCGCGGTCCTCGGACTGCTGTTCAGCGACCAGATCGAGACTGCGGCCCGCAACCTGTGGCTCGTCGCCGTGATGCTCATCGTCTTCGGCATCATCCTCGGCGTCGCGGACGCCCTCGGGTCCCGCGTCAAGGAGGAGTCCGACCTGACGGTCCGCGACGGCCTCCTGTTCGGATTCGCGCAGGCCCTCGCGCTCATCCCCGGCGTGTCACGGTCGGGCGCCACGATCTCGGCCGGCCTGGGCATGGGCTACACGCGCGGCGCCGCGGCCCGGTACGCGTTCCTGCTGGCCGTGCCCGCCGTCCTCGCGTCCGGCCTCTACGAGGCGACGAAGATCGGCGACGAGGCGAATGTCGCCTGGGGCCCGACCATCCTCGCGACGATCATCGCCTTCATCGTCGGCTTCGCCGTCATCGCGTGGCTCATGCGCTGGCTCACGACGCGCAGCTACCTGCCGTTCGTGATCTACCGCGTCGCGCTCGGGGGTCTCGTGCTGATCCTGCTGGGGACGGGCGTCCTCACAGCCTGACGGCTAGAGCCATCCGCTCCGCTTGAAGCCCCGGTAGAGCGCGACGCACACGGTGCCCATCAGCAGGAGCACCGCGGGGTATCCCCAGACAGCGTGGAGCTCGGGCATGTAGTCGAAGTTCATGCCGTAGATGCCGGCCATCGCCGTGGGCACCGCGGCGATGGCCACCCATGCGCTGATCTTGCGCATGTCGCGGTTCTGCTGGAGGTCCTGCAGCGACGTCGACGCCATGAGCATCGTCATGAGCAGGTTGTCGGCCGACTCCACGCCGTCGTTGACGCGGAGGATGTGGTCGCCGATGTCGCGGAAGTACGGTCGCAGCTCGTGGGGCAGCCACGGCACCTGCTCGGCCAGGAACAGGTGGGCCCAGGTGACGAGCGGCCCGACAGCGCGCCGGACCTCGACGTTCTCGCGCTTGAGCCGGTAGATGCTGTTTGGCGTGCTGGCAGCGCGATCCTGGGCGAAGACCGCCGTCTCGAGGTTCTCGACGTCGATGCCGACCTCGTCGGTGACCGCGAGGTACCCGTCGACGACCTGGTCGAGGATCGCGTAGAGAACCGAGACAGGACCATGGCTGCGGAGCTCGGCGTTCGTCTCGAGCCGCTCCCGGATCCCGCGGAGATCGCCGATCTGCCCGTAGCGCACGGTGACGGCGTACCAAGGACCGACGAAGACCGCGAGCTGCCCGGTGCGCACGTCCGACGTGCTCTCGACGTAGTCGAGCACCTTGAGCAGCGCCATGCCGCAGCCGGCGTCGTCCAGCTCGAACTTCGGACGCTGCGCCTCGTTGGCCGCGTCCTCCACCTGCAGCTGCTGCAGGCCGAAGATCTCGGCGACCATCTGCAGCTCGGCCCGGGTCGGCTCGAAGAGGCCCAGCCAGACGAACGAGTCGGGCGTCGACTGGCACCTGTCCTTGAGCGCCCTGATCTTCGGCTCGGGGTGGCCGTCACCCGGCTCCTGCCAGCTGTGCACGTCGAGCGCGTTCACCACGGCGTCCGGGGTGTAGAGGCCCATTCCGCGGATCATGCCGCCATTGTGCTGCACCGCCGCGAACGATCTACGCTGGCACGCATGACCACCGTCCTGTTCATCCGCCATGGCCGCACCAAGGCGAACGCCGACGGGGTCCTGGCCGGGTGGACGCCTGGCGTGACCCTCGATGACAAGGGACGGGAGCAGGCCACAGCCCTCGGAGCCCGACTGGCAGGCGTTCCGCTGGCCGCCGTCGTGACCTCGCCGCTCGCGCGCACCGTCGAGACGGCCGACCTCATGCTGGACGCCGCCGGGCTGTCGGTGCCGCGTCACGTCGACGATCGCGTGGGGGAGTGCCGCTACGGGGACTGGACAGGGGCGTCGCTGAAGACGCTCGTCAAGGACCCGATGTGGAAGGTCGTCCAGAGCCACCCCAGTGCCGCGGTCTTCCCGGGCGCCGACGGCGAGTCCATGGCCGCGATGCAGCACCGGGCGGTCACGAGCGTGCGCGGGTGGAATGCCGAGCTCGGCGACAGCGCGGTGTACGCGGTCGTGAGCCACGGCGACGTCATCAAGGCCTGCCTGGCGGATGCCCTCGGCATGCATCTCGACCAGTTCCAGCGCATCGTGGTCGATCCGTGCTCCGTGAGCGTCGTGACGTACAGCCCGCACCGTCCGTTCATCGTGCGCACCAATGACACCGGCGGCGACCTCTCGTGGCTCGCCGCGAAGCCGAAGGCGCGGAGACGGCGCGCGAAGGCGAGCGACGCCGCTGTCGGCGGGGGAGCAGGCCGATGAGCCGGCAGATCTTCGACTTCCAGGCGCCTGCCCGCTTCGTTGCGGGAACAGTGGGCATGCCCGGTGAGCGCACGTTCTTCCTGCAGGCCCGCCAGGGCTCGCAGGTGACCAGCGTCGCCCTCGAGAAGGCGCAGGTGGCCGCCCTCGCGGACCGCGTCGACCAGCTGCTGGACGAGGTCGCGTCGACGCGCGCCCGCGCGGGCGAGGTCCCCGAGAGTGCCCCCGCCGACCTGGCCGATGTCGCGCCCCTCGACGTGCCCATCGTGGAGGAGTTCCGGGTGGGGGCGATGGCCCTCGGATGGGACGAGGCCAGCCGCCGCGTGGTCCTCGAGGCCCACGCGGTCAGCGAGGAGGGCGACGACGTGCCCGACATCGCCGACGACGATCCGGACGGCCCGGACACTCTTCGCGTCTGGCTTGCGCCGGCGAGCGCACGGGCGTTCGCCGAGCGGGCGCGGCAGGTGGTGTCCGCAGGGCGGCCGCCCTGCCCGTTCTGCAGCCAGCCGCTCGACCCCCAGGGGCACGTGTGCCCGCGCGCCAACGGCTACCGACGCCGGGGATGAGCACGTCGCTCACGCTGGACGACGCCCGGCTGCCCGCCCTGCTCTCCGACGGCGACCTGGAGGTGGAGGGCAGGATCGCCGGCGCCTCCAACTCGACGCTGCGGTGCCGCATCGACGTCCCCGGCCATGGCGACCTGCTGTGCGTGTACAAGCCCGTGGCCGGGGAGCGGCCGCTGTGGGACTTCCCCGAATGGACGCTGGGCCACCGCGAGCTGGCGGCCTTCGCACTCTCGGAGGCGCTCGGATGGCACCTGGTTCCGCCCACGGCGTGGCGTGAGGAGGGCCCCGGCGGCCCGGGGATGTGCCAGGCGTGGATCGAGGTCGATCCGCAGGCCGAGCAGGTGGACGTGGTGCGGCCCGGCGCTGCGCCTCCCGGCTGGCTTCGGATCCTCGACGCCACCGACGGACTCGGTGAGCCGGTCGAGCTCGTGCACGCGGACTCCGCCGCTCTCCGACGAATAGCGCTGTTCGACGTCATCGCCAACAATGCCGACCGCAAGGGCGGCCACATCCTCGGCGACGGCGCGGGACGCATCTGGGCCATCGACCACGGCGTCACCTTCTCGACCGAGTCGAAGCTGCGGACCGTCGTGTGGGGGTGGGCAGGCGAGAGCATCTCCGATGGCGAGCTCGACGACCTCACCGCCCTTCGCGGCGTGCTGGGCGAGTCGTACGACCCGGTCGACCGATGGCTCGCCGAGGACGAGCGCGAGACCCTTCGCTCGCGCGTCTCCCGGCTCATCGCGCGGGGCCGGTTCCCGCAGCCGAGCGGGCGGTGGCCGGCGATCCCGTGGCCGGTCTTCTGACCTGCGTCGTGCCGGCACGGTCGCCCTCACGGCGCGGATAGGGTGTCGGCGTGAAGTCGTGGCCGAGCCCGCAGGTGCCCACCCTCCCCGGCCGCGGCCTGCCGCTGCGGCTCTACGACACGGCCTCCCGTGAGGTGCGGGCCACCGAGCCCGGCCCGGTTGCGAGGATGTACGTGTGCGGGATCACGCCGTACGACGCCACGCACATGGGCCACGCGTTCACGTACGTCACGTTCGACACGATCAACCGCGTGTGGCGCGACAGCGGGCACGAGGTCCACTACGTGCAGAACGTCACCGACATCGATGATCCGCTGCTCGAGCGGGCCGTGGCGACCGGGCAGGACTGGCAGGCCATCGCCGAGCGCGAGACCGCCCTGTTCCGCCAGGACATGGAGGCGCTGAGCGTCATCCCGCCGCGCGACTACATCGGAGCCGTCGAGTCCATCCCCTCGGTGGCGGGCCATGTCGAGACCCTGCAGGGCCAGGGCAGCGTCTACGCAGTCGACTCCGACCTGTACTTCCGCGTGCACAGCGACCCGGCCTTCGGCTCGGTCTCCCACCTCGACGAGGCCGCGATGATCGCGGTGTTCGCTGAGCGGGGCGGGGACCCGGACCGCCCCGGCAAGGAGCACCCCCTCGACTGCCTCGTGTGGCAGGCGGCCCGACCTGACGAGCCCGCCTGGGACACGCCCCTCGGGCACGGCCGCCCCGGCTGGCACATCGAGTGCGCGGCCATCGCGCTCGACCATCTCGGCATGACGATCGACGTCCAGGGCGGGGGCACCGACCTGGTCTTCCCCCACCACGAGATGAGCGCCTCGGAGGCCCAGGTGCTGCGCCAGGCGCACCCCTTCGCCCGCCACTACGTGCACTCGGCCATGGTGGGCTGGCAGGGCCACAAGATGTCGAAGTCGCGCGGGAACCTGGTGTTCGTGTCGACCCTGCGCCATGAGGGCGTCGACCCCGCAGCCATCCGCCTCGCCCTGCTGGCCCATCACTACCGCACCGAGTGGGAGTGGACCGACGAGGGACTCGTCGAGGCCACGACGCGACTTGCTGCCTGGCGTGCGGCCACGTCGGCCGCGGCCGGTCCTGATGCTGCGCCCACCCTGCACGACGTACGGCGACTGCTGGCCGACGACCTGCAGACCCCGGCCGCACTGGCCGCCGTGGACGCGTGGGCCCTCGCCCAGCAGTCGGGCGAGGGCGACGACGCGTCAGGACCTCGACTCATTGCGGAGACGGTGTCGGCGCTCCTCGGGGTCGAGCTCTAGGC
>CALGTB010000296.1 GCA_937902285.1 uncultured Actinomycetes bacterium
GGCGTGGCGGTCATCGTCGTCGCTGTGGCCGTGCTCACGGCCGCCCTGTCGCTCACCTGAGTGCCGCGACAACCGGCCAATGCTGCAGTTGCCGTCACTAGGAGGTGCGGGTGTGACCGAAAGTGCAGCACCCGGCGAGGATCAGTCCTCGGCCTCGCGCCCGTGCTCGTCCTCGTCGTCGCGGTGCACGAGGTCGCCGTGGAAGGCCGGCAGGCACACGGCGATGTAGCGCGCTCCCTCGGCGGTCGTGTAGCGGATGCGCTCCCCCGCCCGGGTGATGACGGCCTGGCCGGCGCGAACGTGGATGGCCCCGTCATCGTGCTCGACCGTGATGGAGCCCTCGAGGACGATGGTGAACTCGTCGAACTCCGGCTCCTGCGCCGGCTCGTCCCAGCCTGCCGGGGCCAGCATGTGCGCCACGGACACCATGTCGTCGCCGCTGGAGGCGTGGCCGACGTACTCCTCGATCAGCTTCCCGCCGGGGACGGGGATGAGCGCAGGGGCGGGGACGAACTCAGGCATCGTCGCCCGGGCCCAGGGCCAGGATGACGAAGCCGCCGAAGAGGACCAGCAGGGCAGCCGCCCCGGCCCCGGTCAGGATCGTGCCGCTGTTCATCAGCCCGAAGCCCCATGCGCAGAGGGCCCCGATGACGATCAGCACGATGAAGGCCGCGATGGGGTGGTGCTTGGTGGCGTGCTCGCTCATGACGTCTCTCTCCTCGGCGTAATCAGTCCACGCGTCCGACGACCAGCGGCAGACGCTCAATCGTAGAGCCCTCGGGGCCGACCTCGACCGCCCCCACCAGGGCCTGATGGGCGAGGGCGAACCGACCCGCCTCGTCGGCGAACAGGGTCATGAGCGGGGCCCCCGCGACCACCCGGTCGCCGGGCTTGGCATGCAGCAGGATGCCCGCGCCGGCAGCGACGGGATCCTCCTTGCGGGCGCGCCCCGCTCCGAGGCGCCAGGCCGCCACGCCCACGCTGAGGGCGTCCATCCGGGTGACCACGCCCCCCGTCTCCGCGCGCACCACCTCGTGCTCGCGCGCCACGGGCAGGGCGGCATCGGGATCGCCGCCCTGGGCGCTGATCATGCGCCGCCACACGTCCATCGCCGACCCGTCGACCAGCGTCTGGGCCGGATCGATGCCCGTGATGCCGGCCAGGTCGAGCATCTCCCGCGCGAGGAGGACCGTCAGCTCGACCACGTCGGCCGGTCCTCCGCCCGCGAGCACCTCGACCGACTCGCTGACCTCCAGGGCATTGCCGACCGCCAGTCCCAGCGGAACGTCCATCGCCGTGATGAGGGCGCGCGTGTTCACCCCCGCGTCCTTGCCCAGCCTGACCATCGTCTCCGCAAGGCGGCGGGCGTCAGCCGGGTCGGACATGAAGGCGCCCGAGCCGGTCTTGACGTCGAGGACGAGCCCGCCCGCACCCTCGGCGATCTTCTTGCTCATGATGCTGCTGGCGATCAGCGGGATCGCCTCGACCGTGCCCGTGACGTCGCGCAGCGCGTACAGCTTCTTGTCCGCCGGCGCGAGCCCGTCGCCGGCCGCGCAGATCACTCCGCCCGTCTCGCGCAGGACGCTCATCATCTCCTCGTTGCTGAGGAGGGCGCGCCAGCCGGGGATGGACTCCAGCTTGTCGAGCGTGCCGCCGGTGTGGCCCAGCCCGCGGCCGCTCAGCTGCGGCACGGCAGCCCCGCACGCGGCGACCACGGGGACGAGCGGCAGCGTGATCTTGTCGCCCACGCCGCCCGTTGAGTGCTTGTCGACCGTCGGACGCGGCAGGCTCGTGAAGTCCATGCGCACGCCCGTGTCGATCATGGCGGTCGTCCAGCGCACGATCTCGTCGTCGTTCATGCCATTGAGCAGGATGGCCATCGCGAGCGCTGCCATCTGCTCGTCGGCGACGACGCCGCGCGTGTAGGCGTCCACCACCCAGTCGATCTGCTCGGGGGTGAGCGCGTGACGGTCGCGCTTGGCCTTGATGACGTCGACGGCGGCGAACGGCTCGATCATGACAGGGTCCTGTCCTCGGCGCGCTCGACCAGGTCGCTCGGCCCGAATGCCTGGGGCAGGATCTCGCTCAGCGGCAGGATGCCCTCCGGCGTGCGGAGCAGGGTCGACGGCCGGCCGTGCTCCCACAGCAGCTGGCGGCACCGGCCGCACGGCATGAGCGCCTGCCCGTGCTGGTCGACGCAGGCCACCGCGACGAGCGTGCCGCCTCCGCTGGCGTGGATGCTCGACACCATGCCGCACTCGGCGCACAGGCCAAGGCCGTACGACGCGTTCTCGACGTTGCAGCCGACGACGATGCGGCCGTCGTCGAGGAGTCCGGCGACCCCCACCTTGAAGCGCGAGTACGGGGCGTACGCCTTCGCCATGATGGCGACGGCAGCCTCCTGCAGTGCATCCCAGTCGATGTCCGGCACCGCGGGCTACTGCTTCTCGTAGGGCTGGCCGTCAGCCGCCGGCGGGCGCGCCCGGCCGACCAGTCCGGCGACGACGACGATGGTCACCAGGTAGGGCGCCATGGCCAGGAACTCCGTCGGGATCGGGATGTCGAGCAGCGCGAACTTCTGCTCGAGCGACTCGGAGAACCCGAAGATCAGCGCGGCACCGAACGCGCCGATCGGGTTCCACGCCCCGAAGATCATGGCTGCCAGGCCGATGAACCCCGTGCCCGCCGTGATGTTCTCGTCGAACCGGCCGACCGTGCCCAGCGTGAACCACGCTCCGGCGAACCCGCCGACCATGCCGCCGAAGATCACCGAGATGTATCGCACCTTGGCGACGCTGATGCCGAGGCTGTCGGCCGCCCGGGGGTTCTCGCCCACCGACCGGGTGCGCAGACCCCACCTCGTGCGGAACAGGAGGAACGTCACGAGGCCGACGAGCACGAACATGCCGTACACGATGATCGTCTGGTTGAAGAACATCTGGCCGATGATCGGGATGTCGGACAGGATGGGGATGGGGATCGACGGGAAGATCGGCGCGTCGTTCCACTCGGGGTTCTCGACGAGCAGCTGCGACGTCAGGAACGACGTCAGGCCCAGCACGAGGATGTTCAGGACCACGCCGATGATGATCTGGTCGACGCGGAAGTTGATCGCCAGCACTGCCAGCAGCAGCGCCAGGATGCCGCCCACGATCGTGGCTGACAGCAGGCCGACCCAGCCGCCGAGGAGCGACCCCATCACCACACCGGTGAACGCCCCGCCGAGCAGCATGCCCTCGATGCCGATGTTCACCACGCCCGAGCGCTCGCACAGGATGCCGCTCAGTGCCCCGAGCGCGATCGGGGTGCAGCGCGACACGGTGGCGACGAGCATGCTCTCGAGGTTGAACTCCTGGCCGGCCGTCGCCCACACCATCATCGCGACCGTGAAGAGCCCGAACGAGATCCCGAGGATCATCGTCGACTTGTGCTGGAAGCCCCGGTAGAACTGCGAGGCCCCCAGGAACCCCAGGGCCAGGGCCAGCATCCACAGCGCGGGCTGGACGGGCACCTCGAGCGGGTCGAGCTGGATGGTCTCGGCCGGGAGGCTCAGGCCGAAGGTGGCCACGCCCTCGACATTGGGCAGGAACAGCACGACCACGACGGCGGCCAGCAGTAGCATGACGATGCCGGTGACGCGCGCCCGCCTGATCTGCGAGGCATTCAGCGCCCGCGTTCTCTTCTCCTTCGCCTCGTAGCTCTCGACGGGCGGCTTCTCGAACGTCGAACTCATGCTCCCCACCCCTTGCTGATCTGGGTGGACTGGGTGTTGATGCGCACCCGGTAGATCGCCGAGATGAGCGCCGGTGCCGCCACGAAGATGATGATGAGCGCCTGGATGACGGAGATCAGGTCGATGCCGACATCGGCGTTCGCCTGCATGTACTGGCCACCGGCGTTGAGGCCGCCGAAGAGGACGGCGGCCGCCACGACGCCGATCGGATTCGAGCGGCCGAGCAGGGCGACGGCGATGCCGTCGAAGCCGAGACCGGCGGAGAAGCCGGGGCTGGCCCGGTCGAGCAGGCCGAGCACCTGCCCGGTGCCGGCGAGCCCGGCCAGCGCGCCGGCGATCGTCATGACGAGCACGTAGACCTTGGTGACCGACATGCCCGCATAGCGTGCGGCGCTCGGGTTGGCGCCGACGGCCCGGAACTCGAAGCCGGTGTTGGTGCGGAAGAGCAGCCACCAGATGAAGATGGCGGCACCGATGGCCAGGAAGAGGCCGAGGTGCACCGTGGCCGCCGGGTCGAGCCACTGGAGGAGCGCCGGAAGCTGGGCCGAGTCCTCGATGTTCTTCGAGATCGGGTCGTTGCGTCCCTCCCGCTGGAAGAGCGAGGTCTTGAGCAGGTAGTCGACGAGCCGGTAGGCGATGTAGTTCATCATGATCGTCACGATGACCTCGTGGGCCCCGGTCTTGGCCTTGAGGTATCCCGGGATGAACCCCCAGATCGCACCACCGATGGCCCCCGCGACGATGGCGAGGGGCAGGTGGATGAACCACGGCAGGCCCGTGAACGTGAAGCCCGCCAGCACCGCGAGCATGCCTCCCATGAGCAGCTGGCCCTCGCCGCCGATGTTGAACAGGCCGGCGCGGAAGGCCAGCGCGACCGCGAGACCGGTGAAGATCAGCGGCGTGGCCTCGGTCAGCGTCTGGGAGATGGCCCGGAGCGAGCCGACCGAGCCCTGCAGCAGCGCCTTGTACGCGTCAAGGGTCTCCGCGAGGCTGGAGCCCGTCAGCATGATGATGACGGCCCCGATGACGAGGGCGGTGAACACGGCGAGGGCCGGGATGACCAGCCCGGTCTTCCAGTCGGTGGCCGTCGTCAGCTTGCGGAAGAACGACGCGCCCTTGCCGGGATCCGGCTCGATCGTGATGCCGCCGTCAGGCGAGGTGATGCTCATGCTGCCTTCCCCGCCATGTAGAGGCCGACCTCGGTCGGCGTGGTGTCGGATGCCTGCATCTGGGCGACGATCCGGCCGTCGAACATGACGACGATGCGATCGGAGAGGGCGAAGATCTCGTCGAGCTCGGTCGACACGATCAGGATCGCCTTCCCCTCGTCGCGCTTGCGGACGATCTGCTCGTGGATGTACTCGATCGAGCCCACGTCGATGCCGCGGGTCGGCTGGGCGCAGATGACCAGTGGGACGTCGCGGCTGAACTCCCGCGCGACGATCATCTTCTGCGCGTTCCCGCCCGACAGCGCCGAGCCGGTGTTCTCGATGATGGGCGGGCGCACGTCGTACGCCTCGACCAGCTGCTCCGCGCTCGCGCGGATGGCGTCACCGTCCATCACCCCCCGCTTGGAGAAGGGCGGCGCGTAGTAGGAGTCGAGGACGAGGTTCTCGGCGATGGTGAAGGAGCCGACCATGCCCATGTGGTTGCGGTCCTCGGGCACGTGCGCGACGCCGGCCTCGTGCCGCTGCCGCGGCGTGGCGCGACTGATGTCCGTGCCCAGGAACTCGATCGTGCCGCCGGCCAGCGGGAGCAGCCCCGTGATCGCCTCGACGAGCTCCGTCTGGCCGTTGCCCTGGATGCCCGCGACGCCGACGATCTCGCCCGCGCGCACGGACAGGTCGATGCGGTTGAGGATCGCCCGGCCGTAGTCGTCGACCATGTGGACGCCCTTGAGGGTGAGCACGTCCTTGCCGGGATTCGCCTCGGTCTTGTCGACCGTCAGGTCGATGTCGCGCCCGACCATGAGCGACGCGAGGTCCTCCGGCGTGGCCGTCTTGGGGTCCGCGTGACCGGCGACCTTGCCACCGCGCAGGACGGTGATGTCGTCGGCGATGGCCAGGGCCTCCTTGAGCTTGTGGGTGATGAAGATGATGGTGGCGCCTCGGTTCTTGAGCTCGGCCACGATCCCGAAGAACTCGATGACCTCCTGCGGGGTCAGCACGGCCGTCGGCTCGTCGAACACGAGGATCTTCGCGCCGCGGAGCAGCACCTTGATGATCTCGACCCGCTGCTGGATCCCGACCGGGAGGTCCTCGACCATCGCGTCGGGGTCGACCGCCAGCCCGTACCTCTCCGAGATCTCCCGGACCTCGGTGCGCGCCTTCTTGCGGTTCATGATGCCCGGGCCGGTCACGGGCTCGACGCCGAGGACGACGTTCTCGTAGACCGAGAACACGGGCACGAGCATGAAGTGCTGGTGCACCATGCCAATGCCCGCCTTGATCGCGTCGCCGGGGTCCTTGAACTGCTGGACCACTCCGTCGATGACGATCTCGCCGCCGTCGGGCTGGTAGAGGCCGGACAGCACGTTCATGAGAGTGCTCTTGCCGGCCCCGTTCTCACCGATCAGTGCCAGGACCTTGCCGGACCGAGCGGTGAGCGACACGTCGTCGTTCGCCAGGACGCCGGGGAAGCGCTTCGTGATTCCCCGCAGCTCGAGTTCCATCACACCATCCTTGTCCTCGGTCGTGCCGTGCAGAACAACCTAGTCCCCACGGCGAAGGGGAGGGGCCCGAATCCGGACCCCTCCCCCCGCCTACTGCTGGGTCGTGCTGACTAGCCCTTGACGCTCACCGAGCCGTCGATGATGCCGGCCTTGATCGTCTCGATCTGGGCCTTGAGCTCCGCCGGGACGGCCGCATCGAAGTCGTGGTACGGGGCCAGGCCCACACCCTCGTTCTCCAGCGTGCCGACCGTGACGCCACCCTCGAAGGTGCCGTCGACCACGGACTTGATGGCGTTGAACGTCGTGACGTCCATGTTCTTCAGGACCGAGGTGAGGTACACCGACGCGTTGGCCGTGTCCGACTCGTACTGGTCGCTGTCGACGCCGATGATCATGAGCTTGTCGGTACCGAGCTCGCTGGCGAGTGCCGCGGAGCCGAGGCCCACGGGGCCGGCGACCGGCATGACGATGTCGGCGCCCTCGTCGACCAGGTTCTGGGCGAACGCACGGCCGTCATCGAGGCTCTCGAAGTTCTCGGTGAACAGGCCCTTCTGCTTGGCCGGATCCCAGCCGAGCACCTTGACGTCGGTGCCGTTGTCGGTGTTGTACTGCTGGACGCCGTAGTAGAAGCCGTCCATGAAGATCGTCACCGGCGGGATGTTGATGCCGCCGAACGTTCCCACGATGCCGGTCTTCGACATGCCCGCGGCGAGGTAGCCCGCGAGGAACGCGGCCTCGTCGGTGTTGAACACCTGGCCGAGCACGTTGTTGTTCGTGATCTGCGGGGTGCCGTCCTCGTTCTCGCCGTAGGCGTAGTCAACGATGGTGAAAGGCACGTCCGGGTTGGCGTTCGCGGCCTCCATGGTCGCGTCGCCGAGCAGGAAGCCGACGGTCACGACGATGTTGCAGCCCTGGTCGATGAACGACTGGATGTTGGTCGCGTAGTCGGTCTCCGCCTGGGACTCGAGGACTGCGGCCTCGACGCCGAGCTGCTCGGCTGCGTCCGTGACGCCCTTGAACGCCTTCTGGTTGAAGCCCTTGTCGTCGACACCGCCGACGTCGGTGACCTCGCAGGCCTTCAGTGCGACTGCGGCCGGCTCGGACGATGCAGCCTCCGAGGGAGCCGCGGACGAGGCAGCCTCGGACGGTGCCGCGCTGCTTGCAGCCTCGCTCGACGAGTCAGACGAGCTGCTCGAGCTACACCCGGCAAGTGCCATCGCCGAGACGGCCAGGACGGCCGCGGCGATCTTGAGATTGGTCTTCAATGTCTCTCCTTATTAGTGGCAGGTCGCCGTCATGGCGCACGCACATGAGCCCACCCTAGCCATAGCCGAGCCGGGTTGTGAACGCGATCCGCCCGTGGGACAGATCGTTATCGCACGTTCACATTCGCCGGTCCGAGGACGGTCAGGGCAACGTCCCCAGATGGTCCAAAAGCATTGTTACGAAACGATTACGGTCGATGTGCAGTCCGACTAACGCATTCGGAGCACGATCGGTCACGGCCCAGCGATCGGCCACCGTGCGGCCGATGCACAGGGGCGACTGCGTTTCGATCTGAACATTCATGGCCAGCGTCGACATGAGCGTCGGGTCGATGAGATGCGCGATCGTGACGGCGTCGTGGATGGGCGCCCCGGGCCAGCCGAACCGCTCCTGATGGAAGCCCACGAAATGGTCGAGAAGCTCGGCCACGAACTGCCCTGCGCGGCCGGCGCCGCGCAGGCTGTCGGCATGCTCGTCCGAGAGCCAGGCCTCGTGCGTGACCTC
>CALGTB010000297.1 GCA_937902285.1 uncultured Actinomycetes bacterium
CTCCAACTGTGTGAATCCTTCATCGACGCCAGGTACTGCGAAGCCGAGAGCTGCAGTGAAGTCCTCCTCGTTACCGATCATCACGTCGACGTAGCGCGCCAGTCGCCGGTTTACATCCCGGGCGCGTTCCTCGCCGCCTACGCCCCGCCACAGGCTCGGTCGGAAGTTCAGGTCATATGAGATGACGACACCGTGCGACTTCGCCGACCGCATTGCGGCTTCGGCAACGTCCGAAGTGGTATCGGACAGCCCGGCGAAAATCCCGCCGGTGTGAAACCACCGCGTCCCTCGGGTCCCAAAGAGCTCATCCCAGTCGATGTCGTCGGGCTGCATCTGCGCGATCGCGGTGTTCCCGCGGTCGGACACGCCTACGGCGCCGCGGACGCCGAAGCCACGTTCGGTGAAGTTCAGTCCGTTCCGCACGGTGCGGCCGATGCCGTCGTACGTGGTCCACAACACGTTGGACTGGTCAACGCCGCCTTGGAACATGAGGTCCTCGACCAGACGACCGATGTCGTTGTCGGCCAGTGCGGTAACGATTGAGGTGGGCCGGCCGAAGCACCGGCGTAGACCGCGGGCGACGTTGTACTCACCTCCGCCCTCCCATGCACGGAATGTGCGGGTTGTGCGGATGCGGCCTTCGCCGGGGTCCAGGCGCAGCATGACCTCGCCGAGGGAGATGAGGTCGAATTCGCACTCGTCAGCGTCGCGCAACTCGATGATGGGTGCTGGTGAGGGTACCGCGCTCACGAGTTCACTCCCCTCAAGACGTTTGGGCGGTTGCGTGCCACGTGCTCGAGGGCGTCTCTGCTGAGTGCTGTGACGGCGTCGTAGTTACCGGCGGTGATGAGGTCGGGAGCAACCATCCATGTTCCACCGATGGCGAGGACCGATGGCAAACGGAGGTAGTCGTCCATGTTGTCGGCGGTGATGCCGCCTGTTGGAATAAAGTGCATCGTCGTGAAGGGCGCGGACAGCGCTTTAACGGCGGCGGCGCCTCCGGACGTCCCCGCGGGGAAGAACTTCACGGTGCGCAGACCCTCCTCGAGTGCCGCCTGGATTTCTGTTGCGGTCGCGACGCCGGGGAACACGGGGACTCCGGCAGCCAGGCAGGCACGGACGATCTTTCGGCTGAATCCGGGCGTGACGATGAACTTCGCTCCCGCGGCAAGCGCGTCCTCGAGGTGTGCCTCCGTCAGGACGGTTCCGGCTCCCACGACGAGGCGTGGATCCTCGGCGAGGATGCCGATGGCTTGCGCGGCCGCGGTGGTGCGGAACGTCACTTCCATCAAACTAATGCCCCCGGCGAAGAGGGCATCAGCGAGTGGCTGCGCGTCGTGCGCGGACTTGAGGACGACGACGGGGACGACGCCAGTCGTTTCGATGATGTGGGCAACCATGGGGTCCTCCAGTGGTGGTCGGTCGCGGTCAACTACTGCAAGGCCTTGACCAAATCGGCGCCCTTCTCGGCGATCATCATGGTCGGCGCCATCGTGTTCCCACTGACGAGCTTGGGCATGATCGATGCGTCAATGACGCGCAGCCCCTCAAGCCCGCGCACGCGCAATTGCGGATCGACGACGGCGTCATCCCCTGTGCCCATTCGGCATGTGCCGACAGGGTGGTAGTCGCATGATCCGTACTGACGGGCGTAGGCGAGGATCTGCTCATCCGACAGCTCCGTCGCTCCGGGCAGTCGCTCCTCGGCGATGTACTTGCTGATCGCCGGCTGCGCGAGGACCTGGCGAATGGTCCGTACCAAGTGTAGAGCCATTTCCTTGTCGCGGGCTGCGGTGAGGTACTGCGGATCGATGAGTGGCTCGACAGTCGGGTCGGCGGAAGCGAGCTTGACGGTGCCGACGCTCTCGGGGCGCAGGAAGGTGGAGTTGACGGTAAAGCCGTGCCCGTCGAGCTGTGTCTGACCACCGCGCACCACCATTGCCGGGGCGATGTGCACCTGCATGTCGGGTCGGTCGGCCGTTGGGCTCTGAAAGAACCCGCCTCCCTCGACAATGACAGAGGCGGCTGGCCCCTTGCGCCACAGCGCCCATTCGATGCCCGGTGGAATGATGCGGGGGAAACGCTGCAAGCCGTCGTAGCTAATCGGGTCCTTCAGCCGCGAGTGGACGTTTACGTTCAGGTGGTCCATCAGGTTCTTGCCTACACCGGGCAGGTCATGGATGGGCTTCACACCGATGCTCGCGAGCTCATCGGCGTCACCGATCCCTGACAGCATTAGCAGGCGCGGGCTGTTGATCGCCCCGGCGGAGCAAATAACCTCACGGGTCGCGCGAAATACCTTCGCGCCCCGAGGGCCGCGCACCTCCACGCCGGCCGCTCGGCCGTTGGTGACCACGATGCGGGTGACACGGGAACCGGTCACGACCTTGAGGTTCTTGCGACTGCGGATCGGGCGCAGGAACGAAGTGGCCTGCGAGCGGCGCACCCCGGCGCGGAAGATCACCTGGTACAGGCCGGCCCCGTACATGGAGGCACCGTTGAAGTCGGAGTTGTACGGCAGTCCGGCCTGCTGCGCGGCTTCGACAAACGAGGTGCTGAGCACGTGGGGATTCGTCTGGTCGGACACCGCCTGGTAGCCGCCTTGGCCGTGATACTCGTTAACGATGCGGCTGTTGTCCTCGGACTTCTTGAAGTAGTCCAGGACGTCGTGGTAAGCCCAGCCGTCGTTGCCGAGGCTGGCCCAGTGGTCGTAGTCCTCGGCCTGGCCCCTGATGTAGATCATCGCGTTAATGGCACTCGATCCTCCGAGTGTCTTGCCTTGTGGGTACCACACCCGGCGGTTGTCGAGCCCGACCTGGGGGACCGTGAAGAAGCGCCAGTTGACGCGCGGACCCATAAGGAAGGGGATGCCTCCGGGAACGTGGATCATCGGGTTCCAGTCGTGACTACCCGCCTCGAGCAGTAGCACGGACACGGACGGATCCTCTGTCAGCCGGTTCGCCAGGACGCATCCCGCGCTACCGCCGCCAATGATCACGTAGTCGTACGTCATGCGGGGTCCTTTCAGTTCACGGATGTTGAGGGAGCAGAAGGTCGATAGCGTCGGCGACCCCGTGGTGCGAGTTCGGTGCGGTCACCCAGCGCGCGGCCCGCTGCACCTCCGTGCTCGCGTTGCCCATGGCGAACGAGTAGCCAGCCGCGAGCAGCATGGGGATGTCGTTGTGGCCGTCACCGATCGCGGCAGTCTGCGAGAGCGTGATGCCAGCGTTGCGCAGGACTGCCTGCAGGCCGGTGAGTTTGTCGACGCCCGCGACCGTGACTTCCAGCATGTAGGAATGGGAGAACGTTCCGGTGAGCGTGTCGGGCAGCCGCATTGCGAAGTCCTCGAGGGCGAGGCAATCGTCGTCGCGTCTGCAGGCGACGATCATCTTGTGCGGCGCGATGCTCGCGTCGAGCAG
>CALGTB010000298.1 GCA_937902285.1 uncultured Actinomycetes bacterium
ACCTGCTTGGCAAGTTGGTGCCCCGGCGTGCCGACTGGGAGGAGCCGAGCAGCGACGTCGAAGACGCGCCGGAAGACGATGACGTCGAGGACCGGCCGGAGCTGGTCGACGAAGGAGCCCTGGACCTCGACCCCGACGAAGCGGGCGCACAGACCTCGGCCGCGGCCGTGCGGGGCCGCGCTATGGCGGCATCGTCCGTCGGCCTAGCGTTCTCCGTGCCTGAGGACGTCGACGGGGTGACGGTCGCCGCCTCCTGGGGTCGCTACGAGCGTGGCCCCTCCGACTCCCAAGTCACCGATACCGGCCGTCGTCGGACTGTGTGGCGCCGCGTCCCGGCAGGGGGCGATGTCGACGTACCGGTCCATGAGGAGGGCTCTGGTCACGACTTCCCCGATGGGCGCCAGGATCAGGTCCAGGTCAGGTGGCGGGTCCGGCACAGGAACCAGCGCCGCGTCGTCGAGGTGTACCTACTCAACCTTCAGCCGGTGCGCGCCGAGATGCCCGACCGCGAACGCCTGTTCCAAGTGCAGCTGGCGGTCACCGCTCGAGACGGCGCCGCCGCGATCTTCGTGGGGCACAACGACCCCGACCTCCCAGAGCTGCGGCGCGACGCCGACCCAGAACTTCGGATGTTGGCGCTTCAGCATCGCGAGCAGCGCCTCTATGCCACGGGACGCCAGTGCGCCGTTGACGTCGAGGTGCGCGAGGGTGACACCCGGGCTTGGCGCCTCCAGACCACCTGCTTCCCGGCCTCGGATGTCGCGATGGTCGTCCCCGGCGATCCGAAGGACATGCCCGGCATTGTCCTCGACATGGGCCGGCTCGGCAGCCCGGACCTTCAGCCCGACGACCTCATCCGCGCGTTGCGTCCGATGGTCGACGGCTACCGCCACTGGTTGGACGGGCAAGAAGCCCGCATCGACTCAGAGGCTGAGATCACAAGGTTCGCTGATGTCGCTCGACCGGCCTTGGACCAGGCGCAACTCGTCGCGGATCGGCTCGACCGGTCGATCGAGATGCTGCGCACTAACCCCCAAGCGCGGGAGGCCTTCCGCTTCGCCAACCAGGCCATGGCACGACAGCGCGTCCGAAGCGAGCTCGTGCGTCGTCGCGTCGCCGAGCCCAACTTGGAGTTCAAGCAACTGCTCGACGAGGTTGACGTCCCTGCGAACCGCAGCTGGCGACCTTTCCAGCTCGCGTTCGTACTGCTCTGCCTCCCTGGGCTCACGGACCCGGCACACCAGGATGCCGCCCGTGGCCCGTTCATGGACGGCGAGGCTCAGCTGCTGTTCTTCCCCACCGGCGGTGGCAAGACCGAGGCCTACCTTGGCCTAACCGCCTACACGATCGCTATCCGTCGCCTGCAGGGCATCGTCGGCACCGGAAGTGACGCCCGCGACGGCTCAAGCGGCATCGGGATCTTGATGCGCTACACCCTTCGCTTGCTGACGGCGCAGCAGTTCCAGCGCGCCACGGCGCTCATCAGCGCGTGCGAGCTTTTGCGTCGCGAGCGGGTCGCCGCTGGGGACCTGCGCTGGGGGGAGACCCCTATGCGCATCGGCCTGTGGGTCGGCTCCGGCGTCACACCCAACACGTTCGACGACGCACTGCGCCAGCTTGAGGACGCGTCGTCACATGCCGGCGAAGGCCAGGTCGGCGGCCTCCAGCAGTTCGCCACCTGCCCTTGGTGCGGCTCCTCTATCGACCTCGGCCGCGACGGCAAAGCCGACCGGCAGCGCCGCCGAGTGCTGCTGTTCTGCGGCGACCCCGACGGCCGTTGCCCGTTCAGCCGCGCTCAGTCCGACGAAGGACTACCCGCGCTGGTCGTGGACGAGGAGATCTACCGTCTTGCCCCCGATTTGCTTATCG
>CALGTB010000299.1 GCA_937902285.1 uncultured Actinomycetes bacterium
GATCGGGCAGCAGGTCAATCCCGACCAGCCGTATGCCGACCCGCGCGTCACCGTCCACATCGATGACGGCCGGGCCTTCCTGTCGCGCAGCGACGACAAGTACGACCTCATCCTGTTCGCGCTGCCGGACTCGCTGACCCTGGTGTCCGGCGCGTCCCAGCTGCGCCTGGAGTCGTACCTGTTCACGCGTGAGTCGATGGAGGCGGCCCGCGACCACCTCACGGACGACGGCGTGTTCGCGATGTACAACTACTACCGGGAGCCGTGGCTCATCAACCGGCTCGCCGGCACGGTCGACGAGGTGTACGGCCATGCCCCGTGCCTCGACACCTTCACCGCCGTCCAGTCGCTGGCCGCCGTGACGATCGCCAAGGATCAGGAGAACGCCGTCTGCGCTCCCGGCACCGCCTGGAATCGAGCGGCCATCGCGGCGGCCGGCGGCGTCATCCCGACGCCCGCCAACGACGACCGCCCCTTCCTGTACCTCAAGGAGCGCACGATCCCGACGCTCTACCTGCTGATCATCGCGCTGATCCTCGGCGTCTCACTGATCGGCATCCGGGTCTTCGGCGGCCCGCTGTCGCGCATGCGCGGCTACGGCGACCTCTTCTTCATGGGTGCCGCGTTCCTGCTGCTCGAGACACGGTCCATCACCACCTTCGCGCTGCTGTTCGGCACGACGTGGCTGGTGAACGCCCTGGTGTTCACCGGCGTCCTCGTGGCCGTGCTGGCGGCTATCGAGGTGACGCAGAGATCGAAGCGCGAGATTCCGCGTCCCTTCATCATCACGGCGCTCTTCGGGTCGCTGCTCATCGCCTTCCTGATCCCCAACGCGGCGCTCCTGTCGCTGCCGGTGCCGCTCCGCCTCACCGCCGCGGTGCTGCTCGCCTTCGCACCCATCTTCTTCGCCAACCTGCTGTTCACGTCTCGCTTCAAGGACTCGGCCAACCCCACCGCCGCGTTCGCCGCGAACCTCTTCGGCGCCATGGTGGGAGGCTGCCTCGAGTACCTGTCCCTGCTCCTCGGGTACCAGCTCCTCCTGGTCGTCGCTGCGGGGCTCTACCTCGCCGCCGTGCTCATCGGACAGCGACAGCTCTCGCGGACTCCGAAGGCCGCCGAGTCGGCGGCCCCATGAGCAGCGAGCCGGTCTTCGCGGTGCGCTCGGGGCCCTGGTC
This sequence comes from uncultured Actinomycetes bacterium, assembly GCA_937902285.1. Taxonomy (GTDB): domain Bacteria; phylum Actinomycetota; class Actinomycetes; order S36-B12; family S36-B12; genus UBA10649. The sequence goes on from CALGTB010000299.1 coordinate 1,176, forward strand.
GCCGGACGCCATCGCCGACTTCCTCGACCGGTCCGCCATCCCCATCCGGCTGGCGAGCGCAGGCAAGCACTTCCCCATGGTGCAGTCGCTGTGGTTCCTCCACGAGCGGGGCGCGCTGTGGTGCTGCACGCAGGACGACTCGGTTCTCGCCCAGCGCCTGCGCGCTGACCGGCGGTGCGGGTTCGAGGTGGCGGCCGATGCGGCGCCCTACCGAGGAGTGCGCGGCACGGGACATGCCACGCTCGTGCCGGACGCGGCCGGCTCGATCCTGCCGCGGCTCATCGAGCGCTACGTGGGATCGGGGCCCTCGCCCCTGGGCGACTGGCTGCTCTCCCGCCTCGATCGCGAGGTCGCGATCAGGATCGACGGGCTCATGGTGACATCGTGGGACTACTCGGCCCGCATGTGAGAGGACGCAGTCGATGAGCGAGTCCACCTTCACCAGTGTCATGACCCAGGTGGCGCAGGCCTTCGAGATGATCGCCGCGCTCATCCTGGTGGTGGGCCTCGTCGTCGCGGTCGCACTGTCGATCCGCACGTACCGCCGCAGCCACGACGGCCCGAAGGCCTACCGCATCCTGCGACAGTCCTTCGGCGGGGTGCTCCTGCTGGGCCTCGAAGTGCTCGTGGCCGGCGACCTGCTTCGGACGGTGGCGGTCACCCCGACCCTGGAGAGCGTCGCGGTGCTGGGGCTCATCGTGCTCATCCGCACCTTCCTCAGCTTCAGCCTCGAGATCGAGATCAACGGCGTGCCGCCGTGGCGGCGCGGCCTGGTCAGCGGCGCGACCGTGGTGCGCAACGCTGCGCGCGACGCATCCGATCAGTAGCCTGAGGCGAGTGGAGGCGTCGTGATGGAGCCCGAGAGCACGCGCGCGCTGGAGGAGTCGGTCCAGCGTGACTTCACGCAGGCGATGTCGTACGGCGACTACCTGCGCCTCGACCTCGTCCTGTCTGCGCAGCAGCCACTCAGCAATCCCCCGCGCCATGACGAGCTGCTCTTCATCATCCAGCACCAGACGTCCGAGCTCTGGCTCAAGCTGATGCTCCACGAGCTTCGCGCCGTGCGCGACCTGCTGCGCGATGACCAGCTCGCGCCCGCCCTCAAGTCCCTTGCGCGCGTCAAGCACATCCAGCACACGCTCATCGAGCAGTGGGGCGTCCTCACCACCCTCACGCCCAGCGAGTACAACGAGTTCCGGTCCTTCCTGCAGAGCTCGTCGGGCTTCCAGTCGTGGCAGTACCGGGCCATCGAGTTCATCCTCGGCAACAAGAACGCAGACATGCTCCAGGTGTTCGACCATGACCCGTCGACTCACCGCCTGCTGTCCGACCTGATGGAGGAGCCGACCGTCTACGACGAGTTCCTCCGCTTCCTCCACCGGCGCGGTCACGCCGTTCCCTCCAGCATCCTCGAACGCGACGTGACGACGGCCTGGCACCTCCACCCTGCGCTCGTGCCCGTCTTCGCCCGTATCTACGAGAGCTCCCGCGAGTTCTGGCAGGAGTACGAGGGATGCGAGGCCCTGGTCGACGTGGAGGACAACTTCCAGCTGTGGCGCTTCCGACACCTCAAGACGGTCGAGCGCATCATCGGCTCGAAGAGCGGCACCGGAGGATCGAGCGGGGTGCCCTTCCTCCGCCGAGCACTCGACCTCACGTTCTTCCCCGAGCTGTACGCCGTGCGCGCCGAGTTGGAGGCGTAGCGGCAGGCTGCGTCGGCGAGCTGCTGCTGCGGTCGACCCGACGGCTGCTACTGCCACTGAAGAAGGACGTCGGGCTCCTTCTCCTCGTTGCCTGTGCCGTCCGTGACCTCGACCTCGCGGAATCCCCGAGCGGCGTAGAAGGCGCGCGCGCGGACATTGCGCTGGAATGCCCACAGCCTCAGGCCCGCGCCCACGTGCGCCACCGCCTCGTCGAGCAGCGCGGAGCCCATGCCCAGGCCCTGCCAGCCCACGTCGACGTACAGGTGGTTGAGCCAGCCGTCACGCACGAGGGCGAAGCCACGGACCACCCCGCCTTCCACCGTCACCCACCCGGCCGACGAGCCCACCTCGCGCTCGAAGAACGCGCGGTCCTCGTCCGGGGTGTGCAGGTCAGGAAGGTAGGGCATGGCGTCGCGCATGCTGGCGCGGTGCACGACGGCCATCGTGGGAGCGTCCGCATCCACTGCACCCCGCAGCGCCCAGGCCATGGCAGCAGTCAAGCACCTCGGCGACCGTCGCCTGTGCCAAGATCGCGGCACGACCACGACGAAGGAGATCCCGTGAAGCCTGGTGCATGGCCCCGACCCACGGCGGCATCGGCATGACGGCCGCGCGGGTGCATGTGCTGGCCGCCGGGTACGTGGGCGACCGCGTCGCCAGCACGGTGACGCTGATCGACGACGACGGCCACCTGACCGTCGTCGACCCGGGGATGGTCGCGACGAGGGACGCGATCCTCGCGCCCCTGTCGGCGCTCGGCGTGGACCCGGGCGACGTGGCCGACGTGGTCTTCTCCCACCATCACCCCGACCACACGATCAACGCCGCGCTCTTCCTCAACGCGCGCTACCACGACCACTGGGCCGTCTACCAGGACGACAGGTGGGACGACCAGCCGGCCGAGGGGCGCGTCATCTCGCCGGCGGTCCGGCTGATCGCCACGCCGGGCCACTCCGCCGAGGACATCGCGACCGTGGTGCAGGCCGAGGACGGCACGGTCGTCTTCACCCACGCCTGGTGGACCGCAGACGGCCCTGCCGAGGATCCGTTCGCGCCGGACGCCACGGCCCTCGCCGTCTCACGACGTCGCATCCTCGACCTGCAGCCGTCGCTCATCGTCCCCGGCCATGGTCCCGCGTTCGCGCCCTCGGCCACCACTCCGGTCTGACGGCCATGGACACCCCGAGCGTCCACCACGTCACACTGTCGGTGTCGGACGTCGACCGAAGCGCCCAGTGGTATCAGGCCCTTCTCGGCACCGCCCAGGTCATCCATCGTGAGGGACCCGGCTGGGTGCGCATCCGCATGCAGTGGCCCGGCGGCCTGGTCATCGGCGTGACCGAGCACGAGGAAACGACCGGCTCCCCGTTCGATGAGCGCCGGACCGGCCTCGATCACATCGGCCTCGGCTGCACGGACGAGTCGGAGGTGCGGGCCTGGCACGACGCGCTCGACCGCCTCGGCTTCGAGCACGGGCCCGTGGAGGACGTACCGTACGGCTGGGCCGTCACCGCACGCGACCCGGACGGGATCCCTGTCGAGTTCTTCTGCTCGAAGGCCTGATCGCCGTGACGACGGGCGACGGGCCGGGTGCGGTCTCGATCCGCGCGATCGACGCCGACCATCCGCGCCCCGAATCCTCGAGCGAGTGGGGCGACTGGGGTCCGATGGCCCCCGAGGCCAAGGACCTGCAGATCCTGCGCTGGCTCGTCGAGGTCACCGACGAGCAGGGTCGGGTGACTGCCGTGGGCGACCTGTCGGCGCATGCCGTCTGGTACGGGCCGACGCCGGGCTCCCGCGCCATGAACATCGGCATCAGCCTGGTGGAGGAGCACCGCGGCCGCGGCATCGGCTCGATCGCGCAGCGACTGCTGGCCGAGGAGCTCCACCGTGAGGGAGTGGTGCGGGTCGAGGCATCCACGGATGTCGAGAACCTCGCCGAGCAGCGGGCCCTGCAGCGCGCCGGGTTCACCTGCGAGGGCGTGCTCCGGAAGGCGCAGCAGCGTGCCGACGGTCTCCATGACCTCCAGGTGTGGTCGCACCTTCCATCATGACCGCTGGTGGTTGGCGGCAGGCCCGCGCAGCATGAAGAACGACACCATGAGCGCCAGGGCAGGAATCGCGTTCCACCGCTCGTCGTTCGTCGGTGAGATCGCGTTCAGCACCGTGCTGATGGCGTAGACGATGACGAGGAGGATGCTGGCCGTGGCGCTCGGCCCCGACCACGCGCCGCCCCGCTCCAGGAGTGCGCGAGCGAGGTAGACCTGGGCCACCATCACCACCGCGAACACGAGATAGACGATCCGGAGTGCGGTGGGGAGCGACTCGTACTGGCCGCTCGCCACGCGGGACATGACCCACGGCAGGTCGAGGGCGGCCGAGCCCACCAGGACGAGGTTCCAGGCGGAGGCGACGACGATGAGGACGAACCACATGGTGCGCAGTCGCGGGGTCACGCGCTGACACTAGTGGCCGCGCCTCCCTCGGCGGGCGGACGACTCGATGACGATCGGGCCGGATCGCGGGCCTCGTCCTAGACTCGAGGAATGCTCACCCTGCGCGATCTCGCCGCCCTCGCGGCCGCCCATCCGGAGGGGCTCGAGGCTGCGGTTGAGCCGCTGCGCATCGGCGACAGGGTGTTCGACTCGTCGGCCCGCCCCGTCGTGATGGGCTGCGTCAACCTCTCGCGTGACTCGACCTACCGCGAGAGCATCGCCACCTCGACGGAGTCGGCCCTGCGCAAGGCCCGGGTCATGGCGGCCCAGGGCGCCGACCTGGTCGACATCGGCGCGGAGTCGAGCACGGCCCGTGCGGAGCGCGTGAGCGCCTCGACGCAGGTGGCAGCCCTCGTGCCCATCATCGAGCGGCTCACCGACGAGGGCATCGCGGTCTCCGCGGAGACCTACGACCCGGCTGTCGTCCGCGCCTGCCTCAAGGCAGGTGCCGACGTTCTCAACCTCACCGGAACGGCGGACCACGAGGAGATCTTCGACATCGCCGCAGAGCACGAGGCCACCGTCGTGCTCTGCTACGTGGGCGGCGCCAACGTCCGCGAGATCACCGATGTCACCGTCGACGACGACCCGATTCCCGGCCTGCTCGAGCACTTCGCCGCCCGCATCGAGCTGGCGCGAGCGCATGGCGTCGAGCGCCTCGTCATCGACCCGGGGATGGGCTTCTACTACGGCAACCTCACCGATCCCGCCGTGCGAGCCCGGCACCAGGCGAGCGTGCTGCTCAACTCCTTCCGGCTCAGGACGCTGGGCCTCCCGATCTGCAACGCGATGCCACACGCCTTCGACCTCTTCGAAGACCAGTTCCGCACCGCCGAGGGGTTCTTCGCCGTACTCGGCGCGCTCGGCGGCACTACGGTGTTCCGGACGCACGAGGTGGCGCACGTCCGCACCGTCCTCGACGCCATGCACTCCCTCGATGCCCGACCCGCGCCCGACCTGGAGGCCTCATGACCGCCGTATCCCGCACCGTCGCCGCCGCCGGCCTGGCTGCCAGCATCGTCGTGGGCATCCCTGCCCTCGCCTGGGCGAACCCGACCGGTGACCTCGCCGGTCACTGGAACTCCGCGTCACTGAGGATCAACGGCATGGGCTACTCGTTGAGCCTCACCGACGCGTCGGATCCGGCGGGGGCCTACGACGGCGTGCTGCTGTTCCACTTCGAGGACGGCCGGCTCGGCCCGAAGACCAAGGTCGGCGTGGTGCTCGACGGCAGCAAGGTGACGCTCGTCATGCCCGGCGGGTCGCTGGCGAGCGGCACGAAGACGCTCACGGGAACCCTCGGCCAGGACGGGTCGATCTTCTTCCCCAAGTGCTACAAGCAGTTCTCCTGGGCCACCAAGTCCTACGCCGACAAGATGTGCTGGTTCCAGGAGCTTCCGCTCCCGAGCTAGGCCGCCTGCACGGGCAGCCGGGTGGCCTGACGGCCGACCGGCTACTTCATCGTGTAGGTGAGGATCTCCTGCTCGTCCGCGAAGAGGTCGAGCTCGTTGCCGGTCACCGTGTACCCCGTGACTGTCGCGAGCGCCGCGAGGTAGGCGGTCTCTGCCTGCATCGCCTCATCGGATCCGGCCATCTTCGTGCTGGCGATCTCACCGAAGTCGAGGGTCCCCTCCGGCCCGGAGGTGAAGCTGGTCATGTAGTTGTTCACGCCGCCGAAGCCGGACGCCTCCGTGTCGGTGAAGGTGATCGTGATCCCGAACGACGACAGGTCGGACGAGTCGATCGCCGCCGAGGTGAGCGACCACGAGTTGACCAGTCCTGGACCTCCCGCGGGCTCGGCCGCGTCGCCCGAGCCCGAGTCCGCTCCGCTCGAACTGCAGGCCGCCAGGGCTCCCACCACCAGCAGGCCGCTGATCACCGCGGCCATCCTCGACATCCTCATGTCCGGCTCCCCTCATCGACGTCGCTCGTGGGGCAAGTATCCACGAGAGGGCCCGTCGCACCCCTCAAGCGCGGGAGATCACCACGATGCTGTCGCCCGGTGCCAGGGTCACTCGGTGGTCCTTCGGGGCGTTGATGCGCAGCCCACCGCCGAGAGAGCCCTTCTCTCCGGCTGCCGACGCGGCGCGGTATCCGATGGCCACGGTGTCCCAGCCGCGTGCTGCCGAGACGATGTCGCCGAACGTCGTCTCCCCGAGCGGGACGTAGCGCTCGGCCGGGTGCAGCGCCACGACCGCACCGTCCGAGTCGAACAGGTCCGCGAACACCGGCGCCAGGTGCGGGCTCTCGCTCAGCTGAGCCATGAGGAGGCTGATGAGCTTCTGGCTCACGATGAAGTCGTGGTTCTCGGAGCTGCCGCCCAGCTCCACGTCGTGCGGATCCAGCAGCTCCGCCACGATGTTCTCCTCGTGCGGCGTGGCATCGGCCACCAGTCGCACGTGCATGAGGGTGAGCAGCGTGCGCGCGTCGGCCTCGTCCGCCGTGAACTTCTCCCGCTCGGAGAGCAGCATGATGTGGTCGTAGGGTCCTTCATCCATGACGCGGACGATCGCCGCACGGTCGATGGGGTCTCCCTCGTGGATGACCAGCGACTGCTGCGTCAGCCCCATCGCCTGCCCCACCCTGCTCACGTCGTGCAGGTCGTCGTTCACCATCAGGTGCAGCTCCGAGCCCGGCGCGACGTGGGTCTCGATCTCGTGCGCGATGAGGGGAGCGAGGTCGCTCCACCCCACGATCAGCGTGCGCTCCTGCAGCCTCTCGACCGGCTCGGCGCGACGCTCGGTGCCGGGCTCCCAGGCGACGGGGGCGCGATCGAACACGAAGGTGGAGTCGTCCTCTGCGATGCCGATGACGTGGTCGCCCGACGCGACGAGCGTGCCGGGCGTCGGGCTCAGCTCGACGGTGCCGTCCGCGTGCCGCAGGCCCAGCACGGTCGCGTTGGTCGCCCCGAGGAGCAGCTCGCCGAAGCTGCGCCCGACGTAGGCTGCGGGGGCCGGCGCGGTGTACATCTCGTCGCCGTCGAAGTCGAGCAGCTCCTGGTAGATGGCGCCCAGCCCGGCGGCGCGTGACACCTGCGCACCGATGCGCGCGATGACGTCCATCGGCGTCACCGTGATGAGCGACGGCCCCACCGCCTGCTTCAGGGCCTCGGACGTGTGGGCATCGTCGAGCTCTGCCACGACCGTGAGCCCCTCGAGGCCGGGGACC
>CALGTB010000300.1 GCA_937902285.1 uncultured Actinomycetes bacterium
TTCAGCTCGGTGCCATCGGCCAGCAGGATCCCGCCGACCACGTCCATCTGCCACAGCTCCATCGGTGTGCCGCGTTCCCACCGCTTGAACTTGCGGTCCCTCATCCGCCGGGCGTCCTGGTCGACCAGGTTGTGCCGCTTCAGCAGCCGATAGACCCCCGAGCGCGACGGCAGCGGACTGATGCCCTCCCGCGCCAGCTCGTGCAGCAGCCGCCGCGGCCCCCAGCCCGGGTTGACCCGCCGCATCTCCAGCACCACCGCCTCGACCGCGGCCGGCATCTGGTGCGCGCACCCCTTGGGCCGGTGCGACCTGTCCGCCAGCGCCGCCAGGCCGCCCTTCTCATACCGGGCCAACCACGCATGCACGCTCTGACGCGACACGTTGAACCGTCGCGCCACCTCCACGACCGACTCGCCATCGTGGATCACCAACGACACCGCCTGATACCTCTGCTCCATCACGCTCAGCTCCACCAACATGAGCGGAGTGTCAAGCATCAGCCGGAGCCACCGACACGACTCAGCCGAACCCGTGTAAAGGATCAGGCGGAGCCAGGGTGTCAAGAATCAGGCGGAACAAAACAGGATCACGGTGGGGCGGGTCGGGCTCGAACCGACGACGACCAGATTATGAGTCCGGGGCTCTAACCAGCTGAGCTACCGCCCCGTGCCGAAGCACGCCCGGTGAGTCTAGGGGAGGAAGTACATCGGGTTCGGGAGGCGGAATCCGCGGATGACGTGGCCACCGGTCGAGTCGCTCAACTGGTCGCCGATCGAGGTGATGATGCGGTACCCGTCCCTCTCGATCCGGCGACGCGCGTCGGACTTGAACTCCTCAGCCGTGAGCGACGCATCGCCGGGCTGCCTGAGGACCATGCCCTTCCATCCGGAGATGCCCAGCGTCGTCAGGCAGGCGGCGGTGACCGCACGATCAGTCTCGGCGCGGCCACTGATGAGGAACACCGCCACACCGCGGGCCTGGGCACGTCGCATGAACGCCCGCACCGGGACGATGGCGGGCGTGAGGCAGTTCTCCTGCGCGGCATCCATCACGTCGGGCACGTAGGCGAACCGCGTCGACGCATACGTGGGGTACCAGTCGACGAGCGTGTCGTCGATGTCGAACACCGCCGCTGCCCGCTTTCCATTGCAGTCACGCGAGGACGAGCACCGATGGCGCAGCCACTGGTCGAGGAACGCGCGGGCCGCGCGGGCCACGGCGGCCTGGTCCGCCTGGTAGTCCCCCGATGCCCGATACGCCTCGATCGACGAGGCGAAGCCGGCCCCGGCGTCGTAGGGAGCGGACGCCACCAGGGGCGGGAGCCCCTGATCGACGCCGACGATCGTCGTGGGCTGCCCCACCACCACGATCGGAACGACCGGCGACGGCGCGGCCCCCGCCGGCGGCAGCGGCAACCCCACGACAACAGCGGTCACGAATGCCACGGGGAGCAGGAGTCGGGGCTTCATGGGCGCAATACTGCACCGCCGCGGCGCTGGCGCTAACGTCACGCCCGAGAGGACCCCTCCCCTGGGCCGACGGCACGTCCGACCGCCCCGACCGAAGGAGCACGACCCATGAGCGAGTCCGCTGTGCCCGAGTTCATGCGCGAGGTCGTCAGCGACCTGCCGGCCGCCACGGCGTCCGATGTGGGGCTGGCGTCCGCCCTCGCGCTGAACGCCGCGAAGGACGGCATCTACGCCCATGCACTCGTGGACTACCAGAAGGCCCTCCTCGACACGTGCCCCGTGATCCTCGGCCTGTTCACCAGCCAGGGCGGGGAGTTCACGCTCTACCGTCCGGGGCACGAGCCGCTCGTGGCCCCGCGCGTGCCCATCCAGTACGAGGCGACCAAGTCGGTCGGGCACAGCACCATCGCGACGTACCAGCTGCTCGCGCGGTACACCGGCAACCCGTCCAACCCGGCCTGGCACGGTCCGATGCGCACCTACCGGGAGCAGATGCAGCAGGCCCTGGACACGTGCGACGACTGGGGCCTGACGGACGCGGCCCTCGGAGCCGTCCGCCACATCCTCCAGACGAACGTCGCCTTCATGACCGCCTGCCTCGACAGCGGCACCTTCACCGCCGAGACGCTCACGGTCTACGCCCAGTCGCTCAAGCCCAGCATCCAGGCCGCCATCGGCTATGCGGCGGGCCTGCAGGTGAGTCACTGGATGTCCGTGATGGACGAATGGCGGGCCCTGATCGGCGACGAGGCCTGGCCGCACACCTATGGCGTCTCCAACTGCCTCTACGTCGCCCGCGCCAACAACATCCTGTTCACCGTCATGGC
>CALGTB010000301.1 GCA_937902285.1 uncultured Actinomycetes bacterium
CTGGCCATCTGCTTGCCCCACTGGAACGGGGTGTTGTTGGCGTGCGCCCAGGCCGCGGCGAAGTGCGGAGCGGTGTGGAACCCGCCCAGCTCGTCGATCCCGCCGTACTTGTCGATGAGGGCGAACTGCTCCTCGGCGCTGAGGACCAGGCCGTTGAAGAAGGTGGTCTCGTTGAACGAGCCGGTCAGCGTGCCCTCCATCGACGCGCCGTTGTCGCCCCAGATGTAGATGACGAGCGTGTCGTCGAGCTCGCCCATCTCGTCGACGGCATCGAGCAGCCGGCCCACGTTCCAGTCGGCGTTCTCGGAGAACCCGGCGAACACCTCCATCTGGCGTGCATAGAGCCTGCGCTCCGCCTCCGACAGGCTGTCCCAGGCGGGGTAGGCGTCCGGACGCTCGGTCAGCTCGGTGTCGGCGGGCACGACGCCCAGGCGCTTCTGCCGATCGAGGGTCCGCTCCCGGTAGGCGTCCCATCCGTCGTCGAACTGCCCTTTGTACTTGTCGGCCCACTCCTTGGCGACGTGGTGCGGGGCATGCGTCGCGCCCGTGGAGTAGTAGACGAACCATGGCTTCTCAGCGTCCTGCGCGCGCACGGCGTGCAGCCACTCGACCGCCTTGTCGGTGATGTCGTCGGGGAAGTAGTAGGTCTTCCCGTCCTTGCCCTCCGGCACGCCGAGGGTCGAGTTGTCCTGGGTGATGATCGGGTCGTACTGGCCGGCCGCGCCGGTGAGGAAGCCCCACCAGTGGTCGAAGCCCCAGCCGGTCGGCCAGTGGTCGAACGAGCCCGCCGCGCCGAGCTCGTGCCCGGGCGTGATGTGCCACTTGCCGAAGCCGCCGGTGATGTAGCCGTTCTCGCTCAGGATGCGCGGGAGGGCGGTGCACGCGCGCGGCCGCACTCCGGTGTAGCCCGGGAAGGGACCCGGCAGCTCGGCGATGCCGCCCATCCCGACACGGTGGTGGTTCCGTCCCGTCAGGAGGGCCGCCCTGGTGGGGGAGCAGACCGCCGTGACGTGGAACGAGTTATAGGTGAGCCCCCGCTGCTGCACGCGCGTGAGGTTCGGGGTGCGGATGTCGCCGCCGAAGGTGTCCGGACCGCCGAAGCCCGCGTCATCGATGAGCACGATGAGCACGTTGGGGGCGTTCTCGGGAGCCTTGGCGCCCATGATCACCGTCCAGTCGCCCACCGACTCGTCGATGGTGCGGCCCGCGACGCCGCTGAACGACTTGTCCGGGATCGGCAGCACCGTGCGGTCGGGGTTGAACTTGCCCATCGCCTCGGCCAGCTTCTCCTTCAGCTCGCCGATGCCGTGCTCGTCGCTCTCGACGACAGACTTCAGCGGGGCGCCGGGGAGGGCCTGCTCGACCGCGAGCCGCTCGGCCGCCGGGAACACGCCGATCACGACCGCGGTGCCCGACTTCAGGGCGGCGTCCACCTGCTCCTGGATCGCCGTGGTCAGCTTGTGGCCGGCGAAGTGGCCGACGACCGCGCCCGCGGCCGCGCCGACTGCCACGGCGCCGAGCATGGGAGGCGCGAACAGGCCCACGAGCACGCCGGCACCGCCGCCCCAGCCCGCCCCACGGCGGCCCAGGTGGTTGCCGGTGTCCATGAGGCGCGGCTCTCCGTCGGCGTCCTTGCCCACGAGGATGATGCCCTGGCTCGAGAGCTCCTTCGCCGCCACCTTGTCAGCGAGCGCGCGGAACTCACGTTCGGCGACATCGACGTCGGCGTATCCCGCGACGATGAGCATCTGGGTGTCGCTCATGGACTGCTCCCCTCTGCCCCGGCGGGGTATCTCCCCGCCGGGCCTGTCGAACCGGCCGTGGTGGCCGCGTGCTGGACCATGACCTCGCTCGCCTCGCGGCCCTGGCGGAGCAGGGTCGCCATGTGCGTCATGGGCTCGTCGATGTGGTGGAAGAAGTCGAGGTAGCCGGCGCACAGGTGGTTGAGGCCCGGCTCGCCCTCGGGCGTGGTCAGGATGCGGTCCTTCGGGCACCCGCCGTTGCACGCGAAGCGCACGTCGCAGTCGCGGCACATACGCGGCAGCGTCGACTTCTTCGCCCGTCCGAACGCGACCTGCTGGGGGCTGTCGACGATCTGGAGCAGCGTCCGGCCGTCGGCGAGGTTGCCGATGAGGTGCTCGGGCTCGACGAAGTGGTCGCAGGAGTAGAGGTCGCCGTTGTGCTCGAGGGCCACCGAGCGGCCGCACTCCTCGGCATGCACGCACAGGCCTGCGTCGGGGATTCCCAGCCAGTGGCCGAGTGCGGTGTCGAAGTGCTGGACGAACACCGTGCCCACGTCCTGTCGCACCCACTCATCGAATACCTCGATCATGAAGCGCCCGAAGGCCGCGCCGCTGACGGAGTGCTCGCTGACGCTGCCGTCCTGCACCTCGACGACGGGGATGAACTGCATGAACTCGGCACCGCAGTCGTCGCGCAGGAAGCGGTAGACCTCCCCGCCGTGCTCAGCGTTGGCGGCATTGACGGTGGTGAGGCAGTTCCAGTCCACGCCCTGCCGTCGCAGCGCGTCCAGGCCGGTCATCACGCGGTCGAACGTGGGCTTGCCGCCCTTGTCGACGCGGTAGGCGTCATGCAGCTCCCGCGGCCCGTCGATCGACACGCCCACGAGGAACCCGTTGTCCCCGAGGAAGCGGGCCCAGGCGTCGTCGATCAGCGTCGCGTTGGTCTGCAGCGTGTTGAGAATGACCTGGCCGGGCTGGGCGTGGGCCCGCTCGATGTCGAGCACCTGCTCGAAGAACGACAGCCCCATCATGGTCGGCTCGCCCCCCTGGAAGGCGACGACGACCTCGTCCATGCCCCGGTGGGCGGCCAGCAGGCCCGTCACGTAGGCCTCGAGCACCGCGTCGTCCATGCGGAAGTCGCTGCCCGGGTAGAGCTCCTCCTTGGCGAGGTAGAAGCAGTAGGTGCAGTCGAGGTTGCACACCGCGCCGGTGGGCTTGGTCATCACGTGGAATGGCCGGGGGCTCGGCATGCCATCCATCCTGCCGGTGGAGGCCTCCCCAGGGAATCCTCCCGATCGGGTGAGGGCCCCGCTTACAGGAGCGTGCGCATGGCGTCCGTCGCGCGGGTCAGGAACGCCGTCACAACCTCGGCCTCCTGTGTCGACAGGTTGTCGGCGGCGGACGCGAGGGCCTGGAACATGGGCAGGAGCTCGGCGAAGACATCGGCGCGACCGCTGTCGGTCACCACCACGCGCGTGCGTCGGCCGTCGCGGGGGTCGGGCTCGCGCACGACGTGCCCGCGCTCGGCGAGGCGATCGACGGCCACGGTCGCCGCGGCCGAGGTGAGGCCGAGCCGACGGGAGAGCTCGACCGGTCCCATCGGCTCGTCCATGAGGTGCTCCATCGCGGAGAGGTCCCCGGGGTGCAGGTGCAGGCGCTCGGCCACCGCCTGGCGGACGTGCGGGGTGAGGGCGAGAAGCTCCTGCAGGGCGGTCAGGGGTCCGGTCGAGTCCCAGGACTCGACCCAGGCGACGGGGTCCTCCGGCCCGGCTTGCGCGGGCTCCGGGTCTGCCTTAGTGTCCATATCGCTCACTAGTTTAATCACCTGTCTAGCGATATGCCCGTCGAAGCACCGATGGCGCCCTGAAGGAGTCTGATGTCCGGTCTTGCGTCCCTCATCGTACGGCGGCGGGTCGCCTGGGTGGTCCTGCTCGCCTGCCTCGTGGCGTCGGTCGCGATCCTCGCCACGGGAGGCTCGCAGACGTCCACGGCGACGGGGGCCACGGCGGCACTGCCGGTCGGCGCCCAGTCCACCACCGTGGTCGAGCTGCAGGAGCGGCTCCCCGAGAGCCAGACGGCACCGGCCCTGGTCGTGTTCTCGCGGGACGACGCCGCTGCGCTCGACGAGGCAGACCTGGCGGCCGTCGCTGCGCGGGCTGAGGCGGTGGCACCGCTGGCTCTCGGTGGCGCTGTGCCGCCCCC
>CALGTB010000302.1 GCA_937902285.1 uncultured Actinomycetes bacterium
GGTCGCACCGGAGTCGACGAGGTAGGCGATGAGCCGCTCGTGCCACTGGTCGGCAGGCTCGTCCCTGTCCACCGCGAACACCGACACCCGGTCCGCGCCCGCGTACTCACGGGCCGCCTGGCCGATCTCGTAGAAGAAGTTGCCGCCACCGGCCTTCCAGCTGGCGTTGTCGGGTCCGTCCATGGGCACGATGACGATGTGGGTGGGACGTGAGCCGAACGCGGCGGGTGGCAGGGCGGGCAGGTGGCCGACGGGGAACTCACGATCGCGAGCGCGGTTCCAGATCCGCTCGTCGAGGCCGGGCCACACGCGGCCGGGAAGGGCCCGCATCCGTTGGGTGAACCCTCCGGATGATGACACGGACGCCAGCCTAACAACGCGGTGTAGGTTCACCGCGTGGAGCCGCTGTGGCGTCGGGCACAGGAGCCCGTCATCGTCCTGGGGATCACCGTCTTCACCGGGCTCCTGTCCACGTCGCAGCGCTGGGCCGGCCTCGACACCCCCGACTCCTCGTTCTACGCCTCCCTGTCTCTCTACGGCGACGAGGTGACCGACCGGGCACCGGACGACTCCTACTACTGGACCCGCCTCGGGGTCATCGTCCCCAACCGCATCCTCACCGAGGCGCTCGGCGCCTTCCCCGGGTTCGCCGCCTACCGGATGCTGCTCCTGCTGCTTCTCGTGACGGGGATCTACGTCGCGCTGCGCCGGTTCACCGGCATCAGCTCGGCGGCCTTCCTCACGACGGCTGCGAGCCTGAGCACGGTCGTGCTGAGCTATCTCGGCAACACCTACCTCACGGGCTCCGTGATGGCGGGCACCGCCGTTCTCATCGCGTGCGCCATGTTCGACTCACGTCGAGCGGCCGCCGCCGCGGGGGTGGCGCTCGGCTGGCTCGTGATGGTCAACCCGCCGGGCGCCCTGCTCGCCGGGACGCTGTGGCTGGTGCTGCGCATCCAGCAGCGGACGCGGGTGCTGCCACTCCTCGTTGCGGCGGGCACGACACTCGCCACCTTCGCAGTGTTCCTGCTGGCCGGACGGATCGTCTTCCCGGGCATGGACTGGCTGGCGTCGTACGTCGACTCGAACGCCCGCCTCACCTACTCCGACTTCGCCAGCAGCACCGCGGTCTGGCTCGACGACATCTCACTGCTCGTGCCCGTGGTCGTCCTCATCGTCGTCGTGCTGGGCTGGGTGACCCACCGCGACAGCCCGGCCGCGCAGCGGGCGCTGGTGATCAGCCTCACCAGCCTCACGTTCATGCTCGTGTTCTCGCCGCTGATGGGAGGCATCCCGCTCGAGGCGCCGATGTACCAAGCGATGCTGTGGCCACCCGCCATGCTCGCCCTGGCGCTGGTGACGACCGTGGCACTCCCCGACGGCCGATGGACCCGTGCACAGATCGTCGTCGCCCTGCTGGGCGTCGCCGTCGTCATCGTGGCCGGTCATGCCGCCCCGGGTCTCACCCTGGCCTGGGGGGCGCTTCTCATCGTGGCGGTGGCAGCCGTCGCGCTGCTCGCCTCGTACAAGGGCACGATCGGAGCCATCGCCGGGCTCGCCCTCCTCCTCGCCGGATTCCAGCTGCTGCAGAACTCCCGCGGCGACATCGGCCTGTACTACCTCAGCCCGTACAACTGGGCCTACAACGCCAACCCGATCTCCGACCGCATCCACGCGGCCGTGAACACCCAGGACTGGCTGCTCGGTCAGACCACCCGCGACGACCGGATCCTGCTGTGGGTCGACGGAGACTGGGTCGACGGCGATCGCGAGCTGTACGTCGTCGCCGGCATGCAGCTGTGGGGAGAGAACCGCATCACCCTCGAGCCGCGACTGTCGCCCGCCGACATCGAGCGGCTGAACACGATCCGGCCGAGCGTCCTCGCCCTCTACGGCCAGTCGATGCCCGCCGTCATCGACTTCTGGTCCAGCATCCCCGCCGTGAACCGCGCGACCCCGCCCGAGTGCTACGACTTCGCGTGGGCCCCCAACCCGGCGAGCGCCTTCACGGTGACGCAGGGGCATGCTTGCCTGACGAGGCTGACGTGGGGAGACGAGTGAGCGGGACGCGGCGGACGGCTGCCGAGGCAGCGATCACCGCCGTTCTGGCGTTCGCCATCTCCCTGATCGTCCTGGGGCCCATCCTCGGCAGCCTGGACTCCGGGTGGTCCGGCGGCGACATGCTGAGCACCTACGTGAACTCGGTCAACTGGGGCGGCTTCTCGTACACGGTCGGCACCCAGTTCGGCTTCCCACTGGGCATGAACCTGAACTACTTCCCCGGCATCGACATCACGGAGAACACCTTCGCGATGATCGTCAACGCCGTCACGGGCTCGACCTTCCTCGGCATCAACCTGCTCATCCTCCTGTCGTTCCCCCTCGTCGCGGTCCTCGCCTACCTGACGATCCGGATGACCGGGCTGAAGGGCCCACTGGCCATCGCCCTGGCGGTGGCGTTCGCGGTGATCCCGTTCCACTGGGGGCGCGCCCTCGGCCACACCTACCTGTCGACCCTGTACTCCGCCGTGGTGGGGCTCGCCCTCGTCCTGCTCGTCGGCAGCGGCCTGTTCACCCACTGGCGCACGACGCTCACGCGACGGCGCCGTGTGTGGTTCTGGGTCGCCATCGTCGTGATGGCCATCGTGGTCGCCTGGACTGGCGTCTACTACGTCGCCTTCACCCTCATCCTCGGCGTCGCGGTGCTGATCTGGCGCTTCGCGCACCGGGCCCCTGCGAGGGCACTCGCCGTCGAGGCGGCGCCCTTCGCGGGCATCGGGGTGCTGGCCGCCGTCGGGTTCGTGCCCGCGCTCCTCACGCTCCGGTCGGATCCGCCGCTGGCCTCACTCGGTGAGCGAATGGCGACGGAGTCGGTGACGTACGCCGGCAACCTCGCCATGGCCATCCTGCCGATCCCGCAGAGCTCGTTCCCGCGCATGGGCTACTACAACCAGGCGGTGCTGGACGCCTTCCGCGAGGCGCCCTTCGGCGAGAGCAACGTCATCACGAACTTCGGCAC
>CALGTB010000303.1 GCA_937902285.1 uncultured Actinomycetes bacterium
GCCATGCCGGGCGATCGCCAGGAGTTCTTCATGCCCGACCAGGACGACCAGCGTGGTCCGGGCATGCAGGGCGACCAGCGTGGTCCCGGCATGCAGGGTGACCAGCGTGGTCCGGGCATGCAGGGTGACCAGGGCGGTCCGGGGCAGCAGGGTGGTCCGGGTCTCCAGGGCGGCCCGGGCATGGTCCCCGGCCAGAACCTCGAGGACCTCCTCCAGGGCCTGCAGGAGATGCTCGGCAGCGAGGGTCTCCAGGGTCTGCAGGACATGCTCGGCGACCAGGGATTCGGCTCCGTGCCGAGCGCGCCGGCCGCACCCCAGGGCTGAGCCAGCCGGCAGCGGCAAGAGCCGCCAACCGTTCTCGACGACAGCACCCCGCGCGTTCGCCCGCGCGGGGTGCTGTCGCGTCGGCATGATCGGCGCATGGATGCCGATGCGATCGTCGTAGGGGGCGGGCTGGCCGGACTCGTCGCGGCCGCCGAGCTGGCCGACGCGGGGCGCCGCGTCATCCTGCTCGACCAGGAGCCCGAGGCGAGCCTGGGCGGCCAGGCGTTCTGGTCGCTGGGCGGGCTGTTCATGGTGGACTCGCCGGAGCAGCGGCGCATGGGCGTGCGCGACTCGCTCGGCCTCGCGTGGCAGGACTGGCTGGGCAGCGCGCAGTTCGATCGCGAGGAGGACCACTGGCCGCGGCAGTGGGCCGAGGCCTACGTGCACTTCGCGGCAGGCGAGAAGCGGGCCTGGCTGCGCGCCATGGGCCACCGGGTCTTCCCCGTGGTGGGGTGGGCCGAGCGTGGCGATGGCCGCGCCAGCGGGCACGGCAACTCGGTGCCGCGATTCCACATCACCTGGGGCACCGGCCCCGGCGTCGTGGAGCCCTTCGAGCGCCGCGTGCGCGAGGCGGTGGCGCGCGGCCGCCTGACGATGCTGTTCCGCCATCAGGTCGGCGGTCTCGTGACCACCGGCGGTGCTGTCACGGGAGTGCGCGGGACGATCCTCGAGCCCAGCTCGGTGCTGCGTGGGCAGCCCAGCTCGCGGGTCGCGGTCGGCGAGTTCGAGCTCTCCGCGCAGGCGGTCCTGGTGACGTCCGGAGGGATCGGCGGGGACCACGACCTCGTCCGCAAGGCGTGGCCCAGCCGCCTCGGGACCCCGCCCGCCCGGATGGTGGCGGGTGTGCCCGCCCATGTCGACGGCCGCATGCTCGGCATCACCGAGGCGGCCGGCGGGCACGTCATCAACCCCGATCGCATGTGGCACTACACCGAGGGCCTCCACAACTGGGACCCGATCTGGGAGAACCACGGCATCCGGATCCTCCCCGGCCCGTCGTCACTGTGGCTCGACGCACTCGGCAATCGCCTCCCGGCGCCCTGCTTCCCGGGTTTCGACAGCCTGGGGACGCTCGCCCACATCACGAGCACGGGATACGACTACTCGTGGTTCGTCCTGACGCAGAAGATCATCGAGAAGGAGTTCGCGCTGTCCGGCTCGGAGCAGAATCCCGACCTGACCGACCGCAGCATCCGCCAGGTTCTCGGGCGCGCCCGCGCCGGTGCTCCCGCACCCGTCGAGGCGTTCAAGCAGCACGGCGCGGACTTCGTGGTGGCCCGCACCCTGCCCGAGCTCGTGGCCGGCATGAACGCCCTGACCGACGAGCCGCTGCTCGACCCCGCAGCCGTCGAGCGCGTGGTGGTGGCGCGCGACCGCGAGATCCGGAACGCCTTCACCAAGGACGCGCAGATCACCGCGATCCGCGGCGCTCGCAAGTACCGCGGCGATCGACTCATCCGGGTGGCGGCGCCGCATCGGCTGCTCGACCCGAAGGCCGGCCCGCTCATCGCCGTCCGGCTGTCGATCCTGAGCCGCAAGACCCTCGGCGGGCTCGAGACCGACCTTCAGGCGCGGGTCCTGCGGTCGGACGGAACCCCGCTGCCGGGCCTGTACGCGGCGGGCGAGGTCAGTGGATTCGGCGGTGGCGGCATGCACGGCTACAACGCCCTCGAGGGCACGTTCCTCGGTGGCTGCCTGTTCTCCGGCCGCACGGCAGGACGCGCGGCGGCCGTCGCGATCGGCTAGCCCCCGACGATCTCGTCGATCCGGGCGGCGAGCTCGACGTCGCGGCGGGTGATGCCTCCGGAGTCGTGCGTGGTGAGCACGAGGCGCAGCGTGCGCCATCGGATGTCGATGTCCGGGTGGTGGTCCAGCTCGGCGGCAGCGTCCGCGATCCGCACCACCCAGGCGATCGCCTCCTCGAACGACGCGGCGCTGACCGTACGCGTCAGCTCGCTCTCGCTCGCCGTCCAGGCCGCAAGCGAGGGCAGCAGGGCCGCCCTCTGCTCGTCGTCGAGAAGCGCGTCGCGCATCGAGCCTCCGCATGATCGGGCCGGACGGGTGTGGTGGCCTACATTGTGGAGCAGGGGTCTGCCCAGCGAACGAACCGAGGCACGACGAGGGAGAGCCATGAGCGCCATCACGTCCGTCCGAGTCAGCCGTCGCACGAGGGTCGTCGCCGCGGTCGCGGGCGCCGTCGCTCTGGGGATCGTCGCCTCGGCCGTGCCGGTGCAGGCGATGGGAACCGGCAACCCGTACGAGGACCAGCAGGTCGGAGTGACGTACACGGTCTACGAGCCCTCGTACACCGCGAGCATGAAGACGCCGAAGACGGCAGCGGCCGGCCCGACCTGCCCCACCGGGACGGAGGCCGTGCTGCTCGTCGAGTACCGCAGTGCGAGCGGCCGGAACTTCACCGTGACCGAGGGGAATCCGATGTGCTCGGACATCGGCATCGGGGCGGTCGTGGCGACCCCGACGATCAAGGGTGCCAAGGCGAGCGTCGTCGCGTACTGCGATCCGGAGTCGACGACGCCGTGCACGCGGGCCGACGTCAAGAAGTACGGCGGCCATCTCGAGGTCGTCCTGCCGGCCGCGTCGGGGCTGCGCTCGACCACCGTGTGGATCGAGACCTACGGAACCAAGAACATCACCGCGCGCAAGCTGATCCGCATCGCCCGGAGCATGACGCCGGTCGGCTGACGGAGCGCCTGCGTCGCGTCGTTCAGCCCCGTCGGTGGATGAGCGCGACGGCCACGAAGGCGATGAGCGCGAGAACGATGAGCGCGAGCACAACGACGAGCCAGGCGGCGATGCCGCGCGGTGCGGGCGCCGGCGGGGTCGTCGCAGCAGGTGACGTAGGGGCCGCCGACTCCGCAGTCGGGGGCGTCGACTCCGTCCCTGCGCCGGACGACGGAGAGCCGGACGCTGCCGGCTGGCCGCTGACGGTGAGGGAGATGGCGCCGGTGACGGGATGCCCGTCGCCGGAGACCACCCGGAACGCCACCTGGTAGGTGCCGGACGTGGCCTCGGCCGGCCACGGCATGCTGATCGTCGCCCCCTCGGGCTCGACGGCCGCCGTCGCGATGACGTTGCCGGCATCGTCGTTCACGGAGATGGTGTCGGTGCCGGGCAGCAGGTCCTCGTCGAACGTGAACGACACGGTGGCCGGCGGCTCGCTGAGCACGGCGCCGTCGGCCGGACTCGTGGACACCAGTCGCGAGTGTGCGTCGGCCGGGGCGATCGCCGAGGTGGCGAGCGCGGCCGCGGCCAGCACGATGGCGAGGGGTCGCAGGATGCGCATGGCGATCAGCCCTTCAGGGTCACGGAGCCGGTGACGATCACGACGGAGATGCCGGGCAGCTCCAGCGTCGCCTCGAAGGTCCACCGGCCGGCTGTGGGGAGGACGCCGGTGGCGGTGGCCGTGGTGCCGTCGCCGTCGATCTCCCACACGAGGGGCTCTGGCAGGTCCGCGCTGGTCCACACCACCTCGCCACTCCGGGCCTTGGTGGTGAAGGCGAGGGTGCGCGACCCGGGACGGCTCGCGCTCAGGGTCGTGGGCACGCGCGGCTTCGCGGCCACGGTGACCTCGGGGCCGGGCAGGTTCGGAGTGCCCACGGTGAACGAGATCGCCCCCTCGACGGTGTGTCCGTCGGCCGAGCGCACGTGCCACGCGGCGGCATAGCGGCCTCGGGGAAGGGGGGACCTCGGCGTGATGGTGACGGTGCGGCCGCGAGCGGTGACCCGTGCCGGCACGACCCGTCCCTGCCCGTCGATGATGCGCGTGTCCGATCCGGTCGGGACGACCTTCTCGCCGAAGGTCACGGTCACGGCTCCAGGTGCCGAGGCCAGTTCTGCCCCGTTGGCCGGGCTGGTGGACTGCACGTCGGTGTGGGCCGTCGCGGGGGAGGGGACCACGAGAAGTGCCCCGACGGCCACAGCGACAGCTGCGAGGATCCGCAGCGGAGCGCGGGCCCTGATCCGGGGGCGGGAGCGAAGCATGGGCACAGCCTCCCATCGCCGCGGTTCCCGGCACCGACCGCCTGCCATGGCGCGGCGGCACCGGCAGGATGGGTGCATGCGCGAGATGAGCCAGGCCGAGTGGACCGCCTTCCTCCGACACGGAACGAGGACGGGCAAGCTCGCGCTGGCGCTCCCCAGCGGCCGGCCGACGGTAACGCCGGTGTGGTTCGTCCTCGACGACGACGGTGTGCTCCGGTTCGAGACGGACACGGGCTCGGCGAAGGCCCGGTCGCTGCGCGCGGATCCCCGGGCGTGCATCCTGGTC
>CALGTB010000304.1 GCA_937902285.1 uncultured Actinomycetes bacterium
GGCCCGTCAAGAAAGGGCCACCGCCCCGAGCATGAAAGGGCCATGTAAGGGCCACCGCTGCCTCACGATCAACCCCCGTCACATTGCGGGCGATGCTGCAAGCCGGCCAGATGGCCCGTGCTGGGCGGTGCTTCATTCGACCATCGCCTGCCATTGCTTGACATCTCGCAGATCCAGCTCAACCTGGACTCCGCATCCGCCCACCGCCGCTGTCGTCGATCCCGGCGCCACTCGGCAACCCCTCGGCCAACTCGGCGAACACCCCTCTGGCCTCGTCGAAGTGCGCCAAAGCGGCAGCCTGCCCGGCCCACAGGGACAGCAGGTCTGCTCGGCCAGCGAGTGCTGCCGGCCCGCGGAACTGGCCCGTGAGCCAGTTCTGGGCAGGGAAGGGAGCGATCGTGCCGCCATCCTCGATCGTCCGGGTCGCCAGATTGGGCAGGCCGCGGGCGAGTCGTCCGCTCATGGCTCGGGTGAGGACGGTGTCGTGCGCCGCCGCCGACCGGACGGCAGCGCGGTAGGACGCAACAGCCGCCGACTGTCGGGTCACGAGGAACGCCGTGCCCACCTGCACACCCTCCGCCCCCAGCGCGAATGCGGCCGCCACACCGCGGCGGTCGGCGATTCCGCCAGCGGCGATAACGGGCACATCGACCGCGTCGACGACCTGCGGAATGAGGGCGAACGTCCCGACGAGCGAATCCTCCGGTGACCGCAGGAACGACACCCGATGCCCAGCCGCCTCGGCGCCCGACGCGACCACGGCGTCCACCTGTCCCTCGGCCAGCGCCACAGCCTCGTCGACCGTTGTCGCGGTGCCCAGCACGGCAGCACCCACCCGGTGCGCGGCTTCGACCACCTCGGGTGCAGGCACGCCGTACACGAAACTCACCACCCTCGGGCGTGCCTGGATCACGGCGTCGATCTGCTCGCTCGCATCCGGCAGGAACCGCTCCGGAACGTCCGCTGGTGGCTCCAGCCCTACCTCGGCGAACAGCGACTCCAGGGCGCTTCCACCCTCGGCGATGTCAAAGTCACCCGTCCCAGCCTCATCCCCGGTCTCCAACCACACATTGAGGGCGAACGGCCGGCCCGTGGCCCCCCTGAGTTGCTCGACCACCTGGCGGATGCGCACCCCGCCGTACCCGTACAGCCCGTACGAGCCCAAGCCACCCAGCTCGCTCACCCTCGAAGTCAGCGCGACCGACGACAACCCGCCGAACGGCCCGAGCACGATAGGCGCCTCGACGCCGAGGATCGCTGCCAGACGGCTACTCACGATGCCGACTCGCATCCCACTCGATGTGCGTCAAGCCCACCGCATTCCGCGCAGACCAGATCCATCGCGCACGCAGGGTCACCAGCACCATCACCATCGAGGCTCTCGTCCACCACCGCTCTCATCCCCGCCGCCATCACCCTCGACTTCACCACACGTTCGGGGCTACAGGGTCTGCGTCACGGTGAGCAGGACGGCGCAGTCTACCACCGCATAGAGACCGTGACGCTCATCCGGTATCGCGGTCAGGTGTCCCACCGACAGCTCGTTCGAGTCCGTTGCAGTCGTGAGGCGAACGGCACCTGCCAGCACGTGAAGAGTCGCCTCTCCGGGGCTCTCGTGCTCTGCCAGCTCATGGCCGGCGGAGAGGGCTATGAGTGTCTGGCGCAGCCTGTGGTCGTGACCGCCGAAGACCGTGTGCGCGCTGCGCCCGCTGGTGGCCGTTCGGGCGATCGTGAGGTGCTCCTCAACGAGTGCGGTGAGCGAGATGGCTTCCATCAGGTGCCTTTCGATAGTCGTGCGGGGTGAGTGCGCCGGCGTGGTGCTGGTCAGGTGACATCGACCTCGACGATGCCCTCGACGACGCGCACCGGGAAGGTGCGCACGGGATCGGTGGCAGGCAGGTTCAGCGCTGCGCCTGTGCGCAGGTCAAAGCGCGAGCCGTGCATCCAGCACTCGATCATGCAGCCGTCGACCTCGCCATCGGACAGAGGGACGGCACCGTGGGTGCACTCGTCGTGAACGGCGAAGACGGCATTGGCGGTGCGGGCCACGCAGACGCCGACGCGAGCGATGCGAAAGCCGCGGGCTGCGCCGATGTCCAGGGAATCGAGGCCGCACACCGGATGCCAAGTCATGACGCCCGACTCACCACCCGTTCCCATGCTGGCCCGTCGAGCGCGATGACAGCGGCGGGGAACAGTCCGTTCTCCTCCTTGTCGATGTGACGTCGAAGGAGGTCCTCGAGGTGGGCCACGGCCGCAAGGTCACCGTCGGTGACGCGGACGAGGGTGGCGTCGATCTCGCGATGCTCGGCGCACAACCCGTCGACGTGCTCGGTGAACTCGGCGTCGAGGCGCAGTTCAGCGAACAGGGACCTTTCCTCGCTCGTGGTGTGCGGGTTCAGGAGGGCGGCGAGGTCTCGGGCGGCGATAGCGATAGCGTCATGGACCGCCGCAGACGCGGTGCGACGTAGGGTGCCCATCGAGTTGATGATCTCGTCATGTTCCGCGGAGTAGCGGGCGATCACCGTGTTCGCCCGGCACCCGCAGTAGGAGCACATGGTTGGGCTACCGCGCCAGCCGCAGGTGCCAGGCCTCGGGTCCGCTCTGGAGGTACTCCACCGTCAAGCCCTCGGGGTATCGGCTGCGCGCCTGGTCCAGCAGGGGCAGCGGATCGTGAGGCGCGATCAGCACCATGGCCCCCCCGCCACCGAGGGAGTCCAGAGCCCCGAAGATCGCGCCGTGCCGGATGGCATGGGGGATGGTGCGCGCGTCCAGAACGGGGTCGGCGTGCGCCCCTGCGTCGGAGCAGCCGCATCCGGTGCTCACTGCGGTGACGGGAAGGGTGGTGAAGGACTCGCTCATGTGTTCCTCGCAGGGGTCGGCTGGCGTCCAGGCATGCCACATTACTACAGTATCTACTGTGTTAAATAGGGGGCCGATGCCGGCCCGTCACAGCGACGGAGACGCCGCGCTGACCCGACCGCGTGCGCGGGTGCTGGAACTGCTTCAGCAGCTGGGTTCCCCGGTGTCCGCCGAGGACGTCGCCGTGAGGTTCGGCCAGCACGTGAACACGGTCCGCCTGCACCTGGAGCACCTCGCCCAAAGCGGCCTCGCACTTCGCGAGCGCGCACCCAGCACCGGACGTGGCCGTCCGAGCTGGCATTACCGCGCCAACCCGGACCATCAGGAGCCGGATCCGCGGGTACGCGAGTACAGCGCGCTCGCCGGTGCGCTCGCGGCGCACATCGTCCATACGAGCGCGCGGCCGGAGGACGATGCTTATGCGGCCGGCCAGGAGTGGGGTCGGCAGGAGGCGAGAGAGCGTCACCTCCACGACACCTCCGGCGCGGACGCCCGCCGCTCGGTCGTGTCGATCCTGACGGAGCTCGGCTTCGCACCCGACGCCAACGAACGGCACACGACTGTGCACCTCACCAACTGTCCGCTTCTCGATGTCGCCCGCCAGTACCCCGGCGTGGTCTGTCAGGTTCACCGAGGGCTGATCGGAGGGTTGCTCGAGTCTCTGGGCGGAGACCCTGCTGACGCTGACCTGCGGCCCTTCTCCGATCCGGGGTCCTGCCGGCTCCGATTGGATGCCGCCAGGCCTGCGAGGCAGCAGTGACCGGCATCCTGGCCGATCCTGGCCGGGAGCCCGTCAGCACGCTGTCTATCCCCCACAGCAGCACCCGTCGCGCGCGCCCGCGGGTGCCGGGTCGACTGGCCCTGCTCTTGCTCGGCGGGGCGTCGATGCTCCTGGGGCTCTCGGCCGCGCTGATGCTTCTCGGACTGCCCGCCCCGATCACGACCGAGCGGCTGCTCGAGGTCCATGGGCAGCTGATGATCACCGGATTCCTGGGCACCCTGATCGCGCTGGAACGAGCGATCGCGCTGAGACAAGCGTGGGCCTACGGCGCCCCTATCGCGACGGGCGCGGGGGCACTCCTGCTCGTCACGCCCCTGCCCATGGCGGTGGGGCTGTCGGCCCAGTCCGTTGGCCTGGGCATCCTGGTTGCGATCTACGCAGCGGTCTGGCACCGGGCTGCGTCGACCGCGCTGGCGATCCAGTGGCTGGGCTCGGTCCTGGCCCTGTGCGGGAGCCTGCTGTGGCTGGCACAGGTGCCGGCCGGTGCGCTGTTCCCGTTCCTTGCCGGATTCCTCGTGCTGACGATCGCGGGGGAGCGCCTGGAGCTCGCCCATGTCGCCTCGCCCCCGCCCGGGGCCGCTCGGGCGCTCTGGGTCATCTCCGTGACGGTCGCCCTCACCAGCGCTGGAGCGCTCCTGTGGTCGACCCCGGGCAGTGAGCTGTTCGGCGCGTCACTGCTGGCAACAGTCCTATGGCTCCTGCGCTATGACGTGGCCACGCGCACGATCCGATCCGTGGGGCTGCCGCGCTACACCGCGGTCAACCTCCTCCTAGGCATGGCGTGGCTCGCCGTCGCGGGCCTGACGTGGCTCACGCTCGGCCCTCAATTCGACGGCCCGGGCTACGACGTCGTCGTGCATGCGATCGGCCTGGGCTTCGCCATGTCCATGGTGCTCGCGCACGCGCCGATCATCCTGCCCGCGGTGCTGCTGCGGCCCCTGCCCTACCGCCCGGCGCTCTACGCCTCC
>CALGTB010000305.1 GCA_937902285.1 uncultured Actinomycetes bacterium
GGCGCGGTCATGGCGAGCATTATTCGCACTCCAGCCCCCGGGCGGTAACACGACGCCCCAATCCGACGCGCGCGGCGCCCTAGGGCTTGCGTAAGTTACCCGCGAGTAGCATCATGTGGTTACTGGCCGGTAACTACGGAGGTACACCCATGTCGCATTACAAGAGCAACCTGCGCGACCTCGAGTTCAACCTGTTCGAGGTCTTCGGCGCAGCCGACCGCATGGGCTCCGGCCCGTACCACGAGATGGACGTGGACACGGCCCGGCATGTGCTGCAGGAGGTGGAGCGCCTCTCGAGCGGGCCGCTCGCCGCTCCGTTCGCCGACGCCGACCGCAATCCGCCCGTCTACGACCCGGCCACCAAGACCGTGACCATGCCCGAGGGCTTCAAGAAGTCCTACGACGCGCTCATGGACTCGGAGTGGTGGCGCCTGGACCTCCCCGAGCACCTCGGCGGCACGGGAGCGCCTCCGTCGCTGCGCTGGGCGGCCAGCGAGATGATGCTGGGCAGCAACCCCGCGGCCTTCATGTTCATGTCGGGACCGGGCTTCGCCTCCATCCTCGACCACCTCGGCAACGCCGACCAGAAGCGCTGGGCCGAGCTCATCATCGACAAGCGCTGGGGCGCCACCATGGTCCTCACCGAGCCCGACGCGGGATCCGATGTCGGCGCCGGCCGCACACGCGCCTTCGACAACGGTGACGGCACGTGGCGCATCGAGGGTGTGAAGCGCTTCATCACGTCCGGCGAGCACGACATGGTCGACAACATCGTGCACCTCGTCCTGGCACGTCCCGAGGGGGCCGGCCCCGGCACCAAGGGCCTGTCGCTCTTCGTCGTGCCGAAGTTCCTCGTCGACCTCGAGACCGGCGAGCTGCTGGGCCGCAACGGCGTCTACGCCACCAACGTCGAGAAGAAGATGGGCCTGAAGGTCTCGACGACCTGCGAGCTCACGTTCGGCGAGAACGCCAACGACCCCGCCATCGGCTACCTCGTCGGCGACGTGCACGAGGGCATCGCGCAGATGTTCAAGGTCATCGAGTACGCGCGCATGATGGTCGGCACCAAGGCCATCGCTACCCTCTCCACGGGCTACCTCAATGCCCTCGACTACGCCAAGAGCCGCGTCCAGGGCGCCGACCTCACCCAGATGACGGACAAGGCCGCACCCCGCGTGACCATCACGCACCATCCCGACGTGCGCCGCAGCCTCATGCTGCAGAAGTCGTACGCCGAGGGGATGCGCGCCCTGATCGCCTACACCGCGTACTGGCAGGACCTCATCGAGATGGCCGAGGCCGGCGACACCGACGTTGATCTCGACATGGCCCTGCGGATGAACGACCTGCTCCTGCCGATCGTCAAGGGCGTCGGGTCGGAGCGCTCGTACGAGATGCTCGCTGTCGCGCTGCAGACGTACGGCGGCTCGGGCTTCCTGCAGGACTACCCGGTCGAGCAGTACATCCGCGACGCCAAGATCGACACCCTCTACGAGGGCACGACGGCCATCCAGGGGATCGACTTCTTCTTCCGCAAGATCGTGCGCGACCAGTTCAAGGCGATCTTCCACCTCGCGGCCGACATCACCGAGACGGTCAAGGGCGACGAGGGCTCCGGCCAGCTGTCCGCCGAGCGCGAGCTGCTGGGCAAGGCGCTCGAGGACGTCCAGGGACTCGTCGGCGTCATGGGCCAGTGGGCCATGGCGTCACAGCAGGACGTGAAGGAGATCTACAAGGTCGGCCTGAACAGCACCCGGCTCCTCATGGCCACCGGCGACCTCGTCATCGGCTGGCTGCTCCTGCGTCAGGCGGAGGTGGCCACCAAGGCCCTCGCCGCCGGCCCGTCGGAGCGCGACCGGGCGTTCTACGTCGGCAAGGTCGAGACCGCCAAGTGGTTCGCGCGCAACCGCCTTCCGCTGCTGGCAGCGGAGCGGGCCGTGGCCGAGGCCACGACGCTCGACATCATGGAGCTGCCCGAAGAGGCCTTCTAGTCCTCGTGCAGTCCGAGGGTCGTACGCTCACATCGTGACGCGTACGGCCCTCGGCTCATCTCGGCAGCTGGCGGCGATCGGGGCAGCCCTCCTCGCCGTTGCCGTCGTCGCGGCCGCATTCGGCATGGTGGTGGCGGGTGGCCAGTACCGCGAGGCCCTTCCCGGACTCCCGGATCCGGGCGCCCTCGTCGCGTGGGGCACGCCGATCCTCCGTGCACTCACGGGCATGGCCTCGGTCGCGACGATCGGATGGCTGCTGGCCGCCACCTTCCTCGACCCCTCGGGCAAGAACGGCGTCGTGTCGCAGGCGGGGCGCCGCGACCTCAAGTGGGCCGCCATCAGCGCCATCATCTGGGCCGAGCTCGCGGTCGTGCAGCTGCTCTTCGAGCTCGCGAACGTGCTCGGGGTCCCGTTCTCCGAGGCCGTGCGCCCGGAGATCTTCTCCACCTACGCGAACGAGGTGCCCACCACCCGGGCGCTGTTCGTGATGGCGGTGCTGGCGGTGATCGTCGCCATCGGCGCCCTTGCGACGTCGACCACCGGCGCCTCGGCCGCCTGGCTGCTCATCGCGGTGGCTGCGGCCGCGCTCCCGGCACTCGCGGGCCACAGCGCAGGGCTCGGCGACCACGCCCTCGCCATGACCGCAGGGGTGACCCACGTGGTCGCCGCGGTCCTCTGGATGGGCGGGCTCATGGCGCTCGGCGCGCACGCGTTCCGCCGTGACATGCCCGTCGACCGCGCCGTGCAGCGGTTCTCGACCATCGCGCTGGTCTGCATCCTGCTCCTGGCCGCGAGCGGGGCCGGCAACGCCTACGCCCGGCTCGACGCACCGTCGCAGCTGCTGTCCACCGGCTACGGGCAGCTGATCCTCGTGAAGACCGGACTCATCGTCGCCCTGGGCGTCATCGGCTGGGTGATCCGCCAGCGGATGCTCGGCACGCTCAACCAGGTCTCGCGGGTAGCGGTGTTCGCGCGCATCGCGGGCCTCGAGCTGCTCATCCTGTCCATCGCCCTCGGACTCGGCGTCGCGCTGGCGTCCAGCCCGACGCCCCGGATCCTGGTCGACCTGCCCAGCTACGGCGAGAGCCTCCTCGGCTTCGCCTATCCGCCGCCGCCCACCGTCCTGTCCGTCGGGCTGGGGTTCCGCCTCGACCCGCTGTTCTTCACGGCCTCAGTCATCGCGGGCGCCCTCTACATCGCGGGCGTGGTCCGGCTGGTCCGCCGCGGCGACCACTGGCCGGTGCTGCGCACCGCGTCGTGGCTGGCCGGCCTGGTCGTGGTGATCTGGTGCACGAACGCCGGAATCTCGGTGTACTCCCAGGTGTCCGTGGGCCTGCACATGTTCCAGCACATGACGCTGACGATGCTCGGGCCGATCTTCCTCGTCATGGGCGCGCCCGCCACCCTGGCCCTGCGCGCGCTCAAGCCGGCGACCGGCAACGAGCGCGGACCGCGCGAGTGGCTGGTCTGGCTCCTGCACAGCTGGATCACCCGGATCCTCACCAATCCGTTCTACGTGTTCTTCGTGTACGTGATCGGGCTGTACGGCCTCTACATGACCCCGCTCTTCGGGTGGCTCATGGGCAGCCATGTCGGGCACGTGGCCATGCAGGTGCACTTCATCGTGTCCGGCTACCTCTTCTACTGGGTGCTCATCGGCATCGACCCCCGGCCCAAGCCGCTGCCGTACTGGGGCAGGCTCCTGCTCCTGCTCATGGCGGTGTCCGTGCACGGCTTCTTCGCGGTGGCACTGATGATGGGCACGACCCCGATGGCGGTCGAGTGGTACGGGCTCGTGCAGCCGCCATGGGTCACCGATCCGCTTCAGGACTCCCTCAACGGCGGCCAGGTGGCCTGGGCGCTCTCGGAGATCCCGAGCCTCATCGTGCTCATCGCCATCGCCGTCCAGTGGTCGCGCAGCGACGACCGCGAGGCGACCCGCCACGACCGGCAGGCCGACCGCGACGGCGATGCCGAGCTGAACGCCTACAACGAGCGCCTCGCCGCCATCGCCCGGCAGGACCGCCGCTCGTAGCGTGGTATACCCTAGGGGGTATGCGAATCCGTATCGTCGCCGTCGGCGCAGCCGTCCTGGCCATCACGTCCCTGTCCCTCGTCGGCTGCTCGAGCACCGACTCCGCCTCATCGTCGTCCGTTGCGAGCCAGGGGCCGCAGGCGCCCGTCGCGGCTCCGGCCACGCCCGAGCGGGTCGACGCAGCGGCCTTCGCCGACGCTGTCGCCTCCCCCGGCATCGTGACCATCGACGTCCGCACGCCCGAGGAGTTCTCCGCCGGGCACATCGAGGGTGCGGTGAACTACAACGTCGAGGGGCCGGACTTCGCGACCCAGCTCGCGTCGCTCGACCCCGCGGTCACCTATGCCGTGTACTGCCGCAGCGGAAACCGCTCGCAGGTCGCCGTCGCGGCGATGTCCGGGGCCGGCATCAACCACATCTACGAGCTCGAGAGCGGCATCGTCGGCTGGGAGGAGGCCGGTCTTCCGGTCGTCTCCTGACGCAGCCCGCCGCGGGCCCCGGTGCCGGTCGCAGCCGAGGTCGGCTTACCGTAGACGAGTGACCCGACGGCGTTCGCGCATGATGCTGGCCTCCGCCGGATGCGCCGTGGCCCTCGTCGCGGTACTCGCAGCCACGCCACCGGCGAGCGGGGCGGGCTATCCACCCCATCACCCCTCGCGTCTGGCCAACGTGGCCACGGCGGGGCAGGTGGTCGTCGTGACGGCGCCGTCGTGGGGCTCCACCACCGGCACGCTGCGTGCCTACGAGCGCGACGGCGCGGGCGGCTGGACCGCCGTACTCGGCGCGACTCCCGCCCGGCTCGGCTGGAGCGGCATGACGCCGGCGGCCGAGCGCCGCCAGGGCACGGGGAAGACACCTGCGGGGACGTTCGCGATCGTGAGCGGCTTCGGCCGGCAGCCCGATCCGGGCACCGAACTGCCCTACGTGCGCGTCGATCGCAACGACGCCTGGACCTACAACCCCGAGCGACCGGCCACGTACAACGTCTTCCAGACGGTCGACACCTCGTGGCGCACCTATGGGCGCTACGTCGAGCGCCTGTGGTCGTACGGCCGGCAGTACAACTACGTCGCCGTCCTCGACTACAACCTCCCCGACGGGGAGATCCGCACCGGGCCGGACGGGGTGCGCCGCACGACCGAGCCCGCGGACACGAAGGCGGGCGGCGGCATCTTCCTGCACGTGTCGAAGGGGGAGTCGACCGCGGGCTGCGTGGCGATCCCCGAGGCCGACATGCGCCGCGTCATGCAGTGGCTCGATCCCGATCGCAAGCCCGTGATCGTCATCGGCACCGAGTCGACGATCGGTCGCATGTAGCGCCGATCCGGCACCTGCGTCAGTCGTAGGTGCGCATGACGTGGACGTTGATCACGAGCATCACGCCGACGAACGCCGCCACCACGATGAAGCCCGGTGCGATGGCCGCCCAGTTGAGCGGCTCGAGGATGAGCGAGCGCATCGCCTCCATGACGTAGGTCACCGGGTTCAGCGTCGCGGCCACCTCCATCGGATCGGTGAGGAGGTCGCGTGGGACGAAGTTCGGGGTCAGGAACAGCAGCGGGAAGAACACCAGTCCCGCGGAGTTCGTCGCAGCAGCACTGCGCGTCTTGAGCGCCACGAACTGCAGGAACGCGGCGTAGCCCGTCGCCCAGCCAGCGGCCAGGAGCACGAGCAGGAGCACGCCCACGATGCCGCTCTGGACAGAGACCCCGAAGGGCAGCGCGACGAGGATGATGACCACCGTCATCGCAGCGATCTTGATCGGCTCGGAGATCAATCGCCCGAGGGCGATCGAGGTCCTCGACACGGGCGTGGCCCGGATCTTGTCGAAGTAGCCGTTCTCGATCTCCTCGACCAGGTAGAGCGCCGCCGTGCCGAACGACGCCGCGAGCAGGATCGTCGCGGGAAGCTGGAAGGCCGCGTAGCTCTGCCCCTTGAGGAAGGGCGTCGTGTCGGTCGGGAAGATGCGCGCGGCCTGGCCGACGTTCACGACGAGGAAGAAGAGCGGGATGAGCAGCGTCGGCAGGAGGGCATCCGGCGTGCGCAGGGCCTCGCGCAGACCCCGGCCGCCGAGGACCTTGAGTGCGTTCATCACTGCACCTCCCTGACTTCGCCCGCGCCGCGTTCTCGGCTGCGGCCCGTGACATCGAGGAAGACGTCGTCGAGGGTCGGCTCAGTGTCGCCACCGCGCTTCGCCTTGAGGTCGGCCTTGAGCGCCTCCGGCGTGCCCTCGCGCACGATGCGACCGCCGTCGATGATCGCCAGGCGGCTGCAGAGCTGGTCGGCCTCCTCGAGGTACTGCGTGGTGAGGAACACCGTGACGCCGAGCGCGTTGATGCGGCGGACCTCCTCCCAGACCACGAGGCGGCTCGCCGGGTCGAGCCCGGTGGTCGGCTCGTCGAGGAAGAGCACGTCGGGGCGGTGGACGAGGGCGCTCGCGAGGTCGAGGCGGCGCTTCATCCCACCCGAGTACGTCTTGGTGCGGCGGTCGGCGGCGTCCGTGAGTTCGACGAGCTCGAGCAGCTCCTCAGCACGGGTCGACGCCTCTGACGCGGTCAGGCCGAACAGCCGGGCCTGGAGCACGAGGATCTCGCGGCCCGTCTGCCGGGGATCGAGCCCGACATCCTGGAGGGCGACGCCGATCTTGCGGCGCACGCCGTCGGGGTCGGAGGCAACGTCGACCCCGACCACCTGGGCCGAGCCGCCCGAGATGGTCGTGAGGGTCGTGAGCATCCGGACGGTGGTCGACTTGCCCGCCCCGTTGGGGCCGAGGAAGCCGAACACCTCGCCGGGCTCGACGCTCAGGTCGACGCCGCGCACGGCCTCGACGGTGGAGCCCTTCTTGCCCTGGAATGTCTTGATGAGCCCTTGGGCTGATACGGCGCTGGTCATCGCGACAGGCTACGCACCCCGGCTGACATCCGGGGGCCCCTCCACCCCGATGCCTCGTCACTCGTGGCGAGAATCCGGCCCAGATTTCAGCCACATGTGACGAGGCATCGGGGGTTAGCGGACGCGGATGTCCTTGAGCACCGGGAACTGCTCGCGCCAGGCCGCGCTCGCATCGGGGTCGACCTCGACGACGAGGACCTCCTCCTCGGTGCCCGCCTGTGCCACGACCACGCCCTTGGGGTCGATGACCACGGAGCGACCCCCGAGCTCGATGCCCGGCTGGGAGCCCACCTCGTTGCAGGCGATGACCCACATCTGGTTCTCGATCGCACGGGCCCGCGTGAGAACGTCCCAGTGCTCGATGCGGGGCGTGGGCCAGCCGGACGTGAGGATCACGAGCGTGGCGCCGCCCTCGGTGAGGGCCCGGAACAGCTCGGGGAAGCGCAGGTCGTAGCAGGTGGCCAGGCCGGTGGCGCCCAGAGACGTGTCGACGACGACCAGCTCCTCGCCACCGCTCATGAGCACGGTCTCGCCGCCCTCGAACCCGAAGAGATGGATCTTCCGGTAGGTGACGATCAGCCGGCCGTCCGGCCCGAAGAGCAGGCTCGTGTTGTAGTGCTGGCCGTCGTCCGCGAGCTCGCAGATCGAGCCCGCATGCAGCCAGACGGCGTGCTCGGCCGCCAGTCCTCCGAGCGCCTGCACGAGCGGACCGTCGATCGACTGCGCATGCTCGCGCGCCGCGTCGACGTCGAACGCGCCCACGTGCCAGAGCTCGGGCAGCACCACGACGTCGACGCCGGGGGCGGTGCTGTCGATGAGCGAGAGGGTGCGGGTCACCCGGTGGGCGACGGGCTCCGCCGTCGAGCAGTCGAGCTGGATGAGCGCCACGCGTACGGTCATGGCCCGACTGTACGCATCCATCGACAGCCGCGGCGAGAGGCGCATAGGGTCCCGTTCCATGGACCCCATGACCGTCGAGCCCACCGTCCCCGAGCTGGTCGACACATGGCAGGCCGCCCTCGACGACCTGGTCGACCTCGTCGATCCGCTGACCGACGAGCAGTGGCGGCGGGCGACCCCGTGTCCAGGCTGGTCCGTCGGCGACGTGGTGGCTCACACCGTCGACATCGAGTCGGTGTTCTCCGGCGCGCCTCGGCCCGAGCACACTCCCGAGTGGGACCGGCTGCCGCACGCGGCCTCCCCCTTCGGCCAGTTCACCGAGACGGGCGTCGACTACCGCCGCGCCAGGGCGAAGGCCGACGTCATCGCCGAACTGAGGGCGATCATCCTGACGCGCCGCGCCCAGATCGACGCGGTTCCGGTCGGCGGCGAGGTCATGGGCTTCAGCGGCAGCATGGTGCCCCTCTCCCGGTTCGTCCGCACGCGCACCTTCGACGTGTGGGCACACGAGCAGGACGTCCGCGCCGCCGTCGGTCGCGACAGACACTGGAGCAGCGCACCCGCCATCGTGTCGTTCCAGCAGATGGCCGGCGCCCTGCCGTACGTGTGGGGCAAGGAGGCCCAGGCACCCGAGGGCGCCGTGGTGCGCATCAGCGTGACGGGGCCCGAGCTGGAGTCCGAGCTCTACGCGGTCGTCGACGACGGCAAGGGGCGTGCGTGCAGCGCGGTGGACGACGCCGACGTGCACCTGACGCTGTCGTGGCCCGACTACATGCGACTGTCCTGCGGGCGCCTCGATGTCGACGATCCGGGCCTGCGCGGCAGGTTGTCGCTCAACGGCGATTCCGACCTGGGTGAGGCCCTGCTGCGCGCGATGGCCATCACGCCGTAAGGACGACGTCCCGGTCGTCCGTCAGCCCGCGTCGTCCATCATCAGCGCGAGCGCCGGGTCCTGCAGGAACGCGGCGACCGACTGCAGGGCCCGCGAGCCGAGTGCGCCGTCGATCACCCGGTGGTCGAACGAGAACGACAACTGCATGACAGGTCGCGCGACGACCTGCCCCGCCACCACCCACGGCCGGTCGATGACCCGGCCCATCGCGAGGATCGACGTCTGCCCGGGGTTGATGATGGGCGTGCCGCCGTCGACCCCGAACACCCCCACGTTGGTGAGGGTGATGGTGCCGCCGGTGAGGTCGGCCGGCGTGCTGCGGCCCGCGCGCGCGGTGTCGATCAGCGCCTGCACCTGGCGCGCCAGGTCGACGAGACCGAGTGCCGATGCGTTCTTGATCGTCGGAACGAGCAGTCCGCGCGGCGTGTCCGCCGCGATCCCCAGGTGAACGGCCCGGTGGATCACCACGTCGGCGCCGTCGGCACTGTCGACCCAGGTGGAGTTGATGCGCGGGTGCAGCCGGGCGGCCCGGATGAGGCCGGCGGCCACGAGGATCATCGGAGTGATGCGGACGTCGGCGGCGCCCGGTGCCTCGCGCAGCCGCTGCACCACCTCCATCGCCCGGCTCATGTCGACGTCGACCCATTCGGTCACGTGCGGCGCGGTGAAGGCCGACTGCACCATGGCCTCGGCCATGGCCCTCTGCACCCCGCGCACCGGAACACGGTCACCTGCGGAGTCGCTGCTCACGCTTGGAGGCATCGCCACTCCGCCTGCGGCGGCGAGAACATCCGATCGCGTCACCTCGCCGTGCTGGCCGGTGGCCGGCACGGTGCTGATGTCGATGCCCCTCTCGCGGGCGAGCTTGCGCACCAACGGCTTCGCACGCACGGTCGTCATCGGCTGATGCTCCTGAACCGCGGCCTCCGGAGCCTCCACCGTCCCCGGAGCCTCCCGGCGGCGGCGCCGGGCCGGCGGACCGTCCTCGCGCACCCCGTAGCCCACGAGCACGGCCTGGCGCTGGGGACCGGGCGCGGCCGCCGGCACATCACCGAGCACCGAGATGATGGGCGAGCCGACCGCGACGATCTGCCCCTCCGCCGCGTGCAGCTCCTCGACGACGCCGGCGAACGGGCACGGCAGCTCGACCGCCGCCTTCGCCGTCTCGATCTCGACGATCATCTGGTTGACGGCGACCACATCGCCCGGACGAACCAGCCAGCGGAGGATCTCCGCCTCGGTCAGGCCCTCGCCGACGTCGGGGAGTGAGAACACGTGGGCGCCCATCAGAAGGCCATCGCTCGATCGACCGCGTCGAGCACCCGGTCGAGGTCGGGCAGGAAGTGCTCCTCGAGCCGGCTCGGCGGGTAGGGCACGTCGTACCCGGTGACGCGCAGGACGGGGGCCTCGAGGGTGAAGAAGCAGCGCTCGGCCACTCGCGCGGCCACCTCGGCACCGAGCCCGGCATTGCCGGATGCCTCATGCACCACGACCAGCCGCCCGGTGCGCTCGACCGAGGCGATCACCGTGTCGAGGTCGAGCGGGGACAGCGACTGGAGGTCGATGACCTCCAAGGAGGCGTCGGTCGACGCCTCCGCCGCCTCCAGGCACGTGCGCACCATGGGCCCGTAGCAGGCGACCGTGACGTCGGACCCCGTGCGCACGACCCGGGCCCGCCACGGGTCCGCGACCTGCAGGAGGTCGAGTGCGTCGACCTGCTCGTCGACCTCGCCCTTGTCCCAGTAGCGGCGCTTCGGCTCGAAGTAGACCACCGGGTCCTGGCACGCGATCGCCTGCTGGATGGTCAGGTAGGCCGCCTGCGGGTCGCTGGGCGTGAGGACGCGAAGGCCCGCCGTGTGCGCGAAGTAGGCCTCCGGTGACTCGCTGTGATGCTCAACCGCCCCGATGCCGCCGCCGTACGGGATGCGGATCACGATCGGCATCGGGACCGTGCCCTCGGTCCGGCGATGCATCTTCGCCACCTGCGAGACGATCTGGTCGAAGGCCGGGTAGACGAAGCCGTCGAACTGGATCTCGAGGACGGGTCGGTAGCCCCGCATGGCCATGCCGACGGCCGTGCCGACGATCCCGCTCTCGGCGAGCGGGGCGTCCATGACGCGGTGCTCGCCGAAGTCCTTCTGCAGCCCGTCGGTGATCCTGAAGACGCCGCCGAGCCGGCCGATGTCCTCACCGAACAGGACGACGCGGTCGTCGGCCTCCATCGCCCGCCGCAGCCCCGCGTTCAGGGCCTTCGCCATCGTCATCGTGGTCACGCGTGCACCTCGTCCCCGAACGACGCGTCGTAGTCGGCGACCGCCCGCCGCTGCTCCTCGATGAGGCGGTGCGGCTCGGCGTAGACGTGGTCGAACATCGCCTGGCTCGGCGGCTCGGGCATCGCCCGCACTCCGTCGCGGACGACGACGGCGAGCTCGTCGGCCTCGCGCTCGACCTGGTCGAAGAATTGCCGGTCGGCGAGGCCCTGCCGCGCGAGGAACACCTTCAGCCGTTCGATCGGGTCGCGCAGCCGCCACACCTCGAGCTCGTCGGCATGCCGATAGCGGGTCGGATCGTCGGACGACGTGTGCGCGGCCATGCGGTAGGTGAACGCCTCGATCAGGGTCGGGCCCTCGCCGGCGCGGGCCCGATCGAGGGCGTGCCTCGTGACGGCCATGACCGCCAGGATGTCGTTGCCGTCAACCTGCACGCCCGGGAAGCCGAACCCCGCCGCGCGCTCGTAGATGGGGACGCGGCTCTGGCGGTCGCGCGGCTGCGAGATCGCCCACTGGTTGTTCTGGCAGAAGAACACCACCGGCGCGTTGAACACCGACGCGAAGACGAACGCCTCGTTGACATCGCCCTCCGCTGTCGCACCGTCGCCGAAGTAGGCGATGGCTGCGTCGTCGGAGCCGTCGAGGCGGATGCCCATCGCGTAGCCGACCCCATGCAGCGCCTGGTTGCCGATCACGATCGTGTACGGCGCACAGCGCTTCTGCAGGGGGTCCCAGCCGCCGTTGGTGACGCCGCGGAACATCGACAGCATGTCGAGCGGGGGGACGCCGCGCGTCCAGGTGACGCCGTGATCGCGGTAGGTCGGGAAGGCGAAGTCGCCGGGCCGCAGGACCCGGCCCGAGCCCACCTGAGCCGCCTCCTGCCCCAGGCACGAGGCCCACAGGCCCAGCTCGCCCTGGCGCTGCAGCGCCGTCGCCTCCGTGTCGACCCGCCGGACGAGCACCAGGTCGCGGTAGAGGGACCGCAGCTCGGCGTCGCTCAGGGCGATGTCGTACTCCGGATGCGCCACCCGCTCGCCCTCAGGCGACAGCAGCTGGACCGCTCCGGGACTCCGCACGCCATCGAGGCTCACGGCTGTCATCCTCGCACTCCGCCACACCCTGGAACCAGCCATTCGGCGACTCGGACTCGCGATGCACCCCGTAGTGCACAATGACGGCATGTCCGGAGTGCCCGAATCACCGACCGTCATCCGCGTGTTCCTCATGGACGACCACGAGATCGTCCGGCGGGGGCTCGCCGACCTCATCGGCCTCGAGCGCGACATGGAGGTGGTGGGCGAGGCCGGCTCGACCGCCGACGCCCTGCACCGCATCCCCGCATCTCGACCCGATGTCGCCGTCCTCGACGTGCGCCTGCCCGACGGCAGCGGGGTGGAGGTGTGCCGCGACGTGCGCTCGAGCATGCCCGAGGTGCACTGCCTCATGCTCACGTCGTACGCCGACGACGAGGCCCTGTTCGACGCGATCATGGCCGGGGCCTCGGGATACGTGCTCAAGGAGATCCGGGGCAACGACCTGGTCGACGCCATCCGGCAGGTGGCGTCGGGCAAGTCGCTCCTCGATCCCATGGCGACGCAGCGGGTGCTCGAGAGGCTGCGCAACGGCGAGAAGCACGACAGCCGCCTCGACGCCCTGTCCGACCAGGAGAAGCGCATCCTCGAGCTCATCGGCGAGGGGATGACCAACCGCCAGATCGGCGAGCAGATGCACCTCGCCGAGAAGACCGTCAAGAACTACGTATCGAGCCTGCTCGCGAAGCTCGGCATGGAGCGGCGCACGCAGGCCGCGGCGTTCGTCGCCCGCATGTCAGCCGAGCAGGACCACCGCTGACCGCACGCGCTCCAGGTCGCTGACGTTCTGCGCACCACGTCGCTGACTGCAGGCGCTTCAGGTCGCTGACGCCGCCGAGTCGTCGAGCGGCACGCACCACGTCAGCCTCGTCCCGCCCGCATCCGCCACCCGCTCGAGCCGGCAGCTGCCGCCGAGCTCCTGGGCGCGGGACGCGATGTTGGCCACCCCTGAGCGCCGCCCGGCACCGTCGGCGCTGATCCCGACGCCGTCGTCGCTCACGACGAGGACGACCTGCCCGTGCTCGATCTGCACCATGACCTCGACCTTGCGCGCCGCCGCATGCTTGGCCGCATTCGTAAGGGCCTCCCTCAGCGCGGCGATGACGTGATCGGTGGTCTCGACGGTCAGCATCGAGTCGACCGGTCCGGTGAAGCGCACCGACGGCTCGAAGCCGAGCAGGGCGGCCGACTGCGACGTCTCGCGCAGCACGCGGCCCCGGGCGCTCGACGTCGGTCCGTCGACAGGCTCATGCAGCGCGAAGATCGTCTGCCGGATCTCCTTGATGGTCTCGTCGAGCTCGTCGACGGCGCGGGAGACTCGCTCGGCCGCCGCGTCGGGGACATCCGGGATGCGCGTGGTGCCCTGCAGCATCATGCCCGTGGCGAACAGGCGCTGGATGACGAGGTCGTGCAGGTCGCGTGCGATGCGGTCGCGGTCCTCGTAGACGGCCAGGCGCTCGTGCTCGCGGAGCGCCCGCGCGAGGAGCAGGGTGACCGCAGCCTGAGAGGCGAAGGCGCCCGCGAGGTCGGTGGCCTCCTGCGGCAGCCGCCGCGTCGAGTCGCCCCACAGCAGCATGAGGACGCCGAGCACCTGGTCGGACGTGACGAGGGGGATGACCACCGCGGGGCCACTGCCGCGCGACGCGGTCTTCAGGGCGAGCACGTCAGCGCTCTCCCGCTCGACCCGGCTCATCCCGTCGCGGTAGGCGTCATGGGCAACGGACTCAGGCGGGACGTGCTGTCCCTCCCAGGCTCCGACGATGTCGAGCATCTCGCTCGTCATCGTGCTGGCGGCGTCGGCGCGACCATCGACGATCTCGACCGTCAGCCGGTCGTCAGTGTCCGGCAGCGCGACCAGCGCCACGTCGGCGCCGGTCAGGGTTCGGGCGCGGTTGGCGACCATGGCGAGCACCTCGTCGGGCTCGGTGTCGGCGAGCACGGCGTTGGCGATGTCGCTGAGCGCCCGCTGCCAGTGCTCGCGCTGCCGCGACTGCTCGTACAGCCGCGAGTTCTCGATCGCCACGGCGGCCGCCGCCGCCAGCGCCATGACCGTTCGCTCGTCCTCCGACGTGAACCCCGCGCCGTTGCGCTTCTCGGTGAGGTACAGGTTGCCGAACACCTCGCCGCGCACCCGTACCGGGACGCCGAGGAACGAGCGCATCGGCGGGTGACCCGGGGGGAAGCCCGTCGACGCGGGATGCGCCGACATGTCGTCGAGCCTGATCGGCACGGGATGCGCCATGAGCAGGCCGAGGATCCCGCGGCCGCTGGGCAGGTCGCCGATGGCCGTCGCCGTGGTCGAGTCGACCCCGACATGCACGAACTCGGCCAGGCCTCCGTCGGAGTCGAGCACCCCGAGGGCGCCGTACGACGCGTCGACGAGCTCGACGGCCGCCTGCACGATGCGGCGAAGGGTGGCGCCGATCTCGAGGCCGGCCGCGACCGACATCACCGCGGTGAACAGCCCTCGATCGCGCTCTTCCCTCATGCGATGCTCACGGGGGCCAGCCTAGGTGCACATCAGGCGGCCGGCCCGGCGACCGCCGTTCCGATGGGCAGGCCCGGGAGCAGCAGCGCCATGTCGCGCAGCTCGGACTCCGTGCGCCACTGCTCGGCGTACCAGCCACCCCGGGCCAGCAGCTCGTCGTGGGTTCCCTGGGCCGTCAGGCGCCCGTCCTGGAGCTCGACGATGCGGTCGACGTCGCGCAGGTCGGTGAGTCGGTGCGTGATGAGGAGGACCGTCGATCCCGCGAGCGCCGTGGCCAGCGTGCCGGCGAGGGCCTCGGCGGTGGTGCCGTCGAGGTGCTCGGTCGGCTCGTCGAGCACCACCATCGGGCGGCGGGCCAGCAGGAGGCGGGCCAGGGCCAGCCGCTGACGCTCGCCCCCGGACACGGCCACGCCGAACGACCCGACCACGGTGCTGGTGCCATGCGGCAGTCGCGACACCCACTCGTCGAGCTGGGCCTGCGCGAGGACGGTCTCGATCAGGTCGTCCGAGGCGGTCGGGTCGCCCAGCCGGACGTTGTCAGCGATGGTCGTGTCGAACAGGTGCGCCTGCTGGCTCAGCATCCCCACCTGGGTGCGCACGTCATCGCCGAGCGCATCCCGCACCTCGACGCCGGAGATGGTCAGGGAGCCGTCGTAGGGCAGGAACCCCATGACGACGGCGGCGAGCGTCGACTTGCCGGCACCGCTCGGACCGACCACCGCGACCCGCTCGCCCGGCTCGACGCGCAGCGAGATCCCGTGCAGGGTGTCGGCGACCGGACCGCCCTCCCGGTCCGGCCAGCCCGCGGACAGGCCGTCGATGACGAGCCCGCCGAACGTCTCCGGGAGCGCGAGCGGCGAGGCCGGCTCGGTGACGGGCGACGGGGTCTGCTCCACCTCGACGATGCGCTGCGCCGAGCTGCGCAGGCGCTGGTACGCGAGGGCGGACGACGGCAGCCCGGCGAGGATGTCGAACAGTGCGAGCGGCAGCAGGGCGGCCACCGCCAGCCAGACCGGCTCGAGGCGGCCGTCCGTCACCGCCGGCACGGCCAGGGCCAGGGCCAGGGTCACGGCCAGGCCCTGCACGAGGACGCCCAGTCCGCCGCCGAGGCCGAGGGCGAACGACTCGCGCGCACTCAGCCGGGTCAGCTCGTCGTCGAGGCCGCGCACGGTGCGGGTCGCATCCGCACCGGCGCCGAACGCCGTGATGTCCGCGGTGGAGTCGAGGATCTGGACCACCGCCGAGGACACCTGCGCCTTGGCCGGGGCCATGCGCGCCTCCGCCGCGCGCGCCGTGCTCGCGACCAGCCACGGCACGACGGCGAGGGCCACGACGGACAGCAGCCCGATGAGCAGGCCCGTGCCGGGCAGGAGGAAGGCCAGGAACAGCACGGTCGCCGCGCTCACGAGGATGGCCTGCGCCCACGGCAGGATCACCCGCAGCGGGAGGTCGAGCGCCGCATCGACGTCGGCCACGAGCCGGCTCAGCAGGTCGCCCCGCCCGAACGCGGCGAGTCCCGTGGGCGCCAGGCGCTCGAGCTGCTCAAACACGGTGACGCGAAGCCCGGTCAGCCCGCGGAAGGCGGCGTCGTGCCCGACCAGGCGCTCGGCGTAGCGGAACACCGCCCGGCTCAGGGCGAACGCCCGCACGAGGACGGCCGCGACGGACAGCGTGAGCACCGGCGGCATCTCGGCCGCGCGGGAGATGAGCCAGGCCGACGTGCCGAGCAGGGCGACCGCGCTCATCGACGCGACCGCTCCGAGGATGCCCGCCAGTACCAACTCGCGACGCTGCGGAGCCATGCCCTGAGCGAGGGTCCGGACCGGGCTCACCATCCGGCACTCCGGATGGTCTCCGCGGCGGCGGGCACGTCATCCGCCCCCGCAGCTGTGGGTGCCCCGGCATCGGGGCGGTCGAGCCGCAGCACCTGGTGGGCGACGTCGATGAGCGCGGGCCGGTGGGCCACGACCACGACCGTCGCCCCCCGGGCCGCCATGCGGCGGATGACCTCGACGACGATGGACTCGGTGGCCGTGTCGAGGGCGGCGGTGGGCTCGTCGAGGAGGACGAGGTCGCCGTCGGCGATGATCGTGCGCGCCAGTGCCACGCGCTGCCACTGCCCCACCGAGAGGCCGGATCCGTCCGCGGACAGGCGCGTGGCCAGTCCCTCAGGCAGTGCCTCGACGTCGTCGGCGACCCCCGCGTCGGCCAGGGCCTGCCGCACCTGCTCATCCGTTGCCCCGGGGCGGCCGAGGCGGACGGCATCGGCGATCGTGGGGCGCTCCGTGAGGTCGGCGCCGATCAGGTGGGCCCGCTGCGGCAGCCAGGCCACGCGCCTGCGCCAGGCCGTGGCATCGAGCGTGCTCAGGTCGGCCGCCGACGATGGCTCCGCTCCGGTGACGACGATGCTGCCCGAGGCCGGCTCGACGAAGCCCAGCAGGGCGTTCAGCAGCGTGCTCTTCCCTCCGCCGGACGATCCGACCACGGCGGTGATGGTGCCCGGCACCGCCGTGAACGAGGCGCCGTCGAGGGCGGGATCCGGACGCGTCGCGTAGGCCACCGTCAGGCCGGTCACCGTGACGGTCAGCCGTCCCGCCGGCGGCGGGGTCGTGCCGCCCGCCGGCAGCGGCGTCTCGAGGATGACGAAGAGCCGGTCGGCCGCTCCGAGCCCCTCCGCCGCGGCATGGAAGTGCTGGCCCACCAGGCGCAGGGGAAGGTAGGCCTCCGGCGCCAGCAGCAGCACGAAGAGGGCGACCGAATAGGCGATCTGCCCCTCCGCGAGACGTAGGCCCACCGACACCGCGACCAGGGCGACCGACAGGGTGGCGAGGAGCTCGAGGGCCAGCGACGACAGGAATGACACTCGCAGCACGCCCATCGTGGTGCTGCGGTAGCGGTCTCCGATCGACCGGATGGCCTCGGCCTGCGACTTCGCCCGCCCGAAGATCTTCAGGGTCGGCAGTCCGGAGACGAGATCGAGGAAGTGCCCCGACAGGATGGCCAGGGTCCGCCACTGCCGGTCCACCTGCGAGCGGGTGTACATGCCGATGAGGATCATGAACACGGGGATGAGCGGCAGGGTGACCGCGATGATGAGGGTCGTCAGCAGGTCCTGCCCGAGCACCGTGAGGAGCACGGCGACGGGGACGATGACCGCGAGGACCAGCTGCGGCAGGTAGCGGGCGAAGTAGCCGTCGAGGGCGTCGATCCCGCGGGTGATGAGGGCAGCGGTCGCGCCGGGGTCCTGGGCCGTGGGCCCGGCCGGTCCCAGTGCGAGCACGTGATCGATCGCCGCCGATCGCAGCTCCTGCTTGGCCCGGGCGGACGATCGCACCGCTCCGACCTCGGCCATCCAGGACACCAGGGCGCGCGCCGCGAAGACGAGGCCGACAGCGACCACGGTGCCCTGCACATCGGCCCAGTCGGCATCGTCCGCAGTGACGGACACGATCGCATCCGAGAGGAGGCGGGCCTGGAGGATGACGAGCACGGCGGTGATGACCCCCAGCACGACCGCCAGGGCGATGAACCCG
Source organism: uncultured Actinomycetes bacterium (assembly GCA_937902285.1). Taxonomy (GTDB): domain Bacteria; phylum Actinomycetota; class Actinomycetes; order S36-B12; family S36-B12; genus UBA10649. Next base: position 18,093 of record CALGTB010000305.1, read on the forward strand.
CGTGTGCTGCGGGCGAAGCGCAGCAGGCGCGGGTCCAGCGGCTTCATGATGCGCATCCTGACATGCGGACGGGGCCGCCCTCATCGGGCGACCCCGTCAGTGAACGGTGGTGTCCAGCCTTGCGCGTTGGCGGAGGTTCAGCCTTGCGCGTTCGCGAAGCGATCGTCGGAGCGGCCGCTCACCGGCTGCGGCGGGATCATCGAGGTGCTGATGCGCTTGCGGAAGACCCAGAAGGTCCAGCCCTGGTAGATCAGGACGATCGGCGTCATCACCACGGCGACGATGGTCATGACCGTCAGCGTGTACGACTGGCTCGACGCGTTGGTCACCGTGAGGTTGTAGGCCTCGTTGATGTTGCTGGGCATGACGTTCGGGAAGAGCCCGACGAACAGCGCCGTCACGGCCAGCAGGATGGTCCCGGCGCTGAGCAGGAACGCCCAGCCGTCACGGCCCTTCATCGTCATGAACAGGCCACCGAGCCACAGGACGGCGGCCACGAGGACGAGCGGCAGCGTGATCGCCACCCGACCGGAGAACGCCTGCGCCCACAGGAGCGCGGCCACGGCGAGGACGGCGGCCACGAGGCCGACCCGGAGCGCGACCTTGCGCGAGGCCTCGCGCACCTCGCCCGACGTCTTGAGCGCGAGGTAGATGGCGCCGTGCGTCATGAAGATGAAGAGCGTCATGAGCCCGAGCAGGAGGGAGAACGGGTTGAGCAGGTTGAACAGGTTGCCCACGTAGTTGAGGGAGCCCGCATCGACCGCGAAGTCGGTCGTGGCCGGCGTTCCGGCGAGCGGCTCGATCGCCATGCCGCTCACGATGTTGCCGAAGGCCACGCCGAAGAGCAGGGCCGGCAGCGCCGAGCCCACGACGATCGCCCAGTCCCAGCGGGCCCGCCAGGTGGCCGAGTCGCGCTTGCCGCGGTACTCGAACGCCACGCCGCGGAGGATGAGGCCGACCAGCACCAGGAACAGTGCGAGGTACATGCCGCTGAACATCGTCGCGTACCACAGTGGGAACGCCGCGAAGGTCGCGCCGCCCGCCACGAGCAGCCACACCTCGTTGCCGTCCCACACGGTGGCGATCGAGTTGATCATCACCCGACGGCTGAGGTCGTCCTTGCCGATGACGGGCAGGAGCATCCCCACGCCGAGGTCGAAGCCGTCGAGAATGAAGTAGCCGATCCAGAGCACCGCGATCAGTGCGAACCAGACGGTCGTCAGTTCCATGATGAGTTCCTTCTACTTGATCTCGAACGGCTTAGTAGGCGAAGTACAGCTGCTTGTCGTCATCCTTCTTCGCCTCCGCGAAGGGATCCTCGACGACCGTCTCAGGAGCACCGGCCCGGACGTACTTGAGCAGGAGCCCGACCTCGATGACCGCGAGGATGCCGTAGAGCAACGTGAATCCGATCAGGGAGATCCACACCTCGGTGGTCGTGAGCAGCGGGGACACCCCGTCCGCCGTGATCTGCTCGCCGAACACGACCCAGGGCTGGCGGCCCATCTCGGTGAAGATCCAGCCGGCGGAGATGCCGAACAGCGGGAACAGCACGATGAATCCGTTGAACACGGCGAACAGCCGGCTCTTCGGGGTGCGTCCGCCGCGGAACGCCCACAGCACGATCAGTGCGTAGAGGGCGGCGATCATGCCGAGGCCGATCATCAGGCGGAAGCCCCAGTACGTGACGGGAACGTAGGGCACGAAGTTCATCTCGGGCCCGTACTGCGGGAACTCGGCCAGGTACTGCGCCTGGAGGTCGTTGATGCCCTGCACCGTGCTCTCCGGCCCGTCCCAGGTGCCCGTGGCGAGCCAGGACAGCAGTCCGGGGATCTCGATGACCGTCGTCGCGGTGTCGCCGGAGAGGTCACCGACCGACAGGATGCTGAACGGCGCGTTCTCCTGGGTCGTGTAGAGCGCCTCGGCCGCCGCGACCTTCATGGGCTGCTGGTCGACCATGATCTTCATGTCCATGTCGCCGCTGACCGACACGAGGACGGCGGAGACGAGGATGACCCAGGCGCCGAGCTTGGCGGCCGGGCGGAACACGTCGACCTGGCGGTTCTTCATGATCATCCAGGCGCTCACCGCGGCGACGCCGGCACCGGACACGAGGAACGACGCGGCAAGGGTGTGGAAGAACGCGATCCATGCGGTGTTCTGGAAGAGCACGGCGAAGATGTCGTTGAGCACGGCGCGGCCGGTCTCGGGGTCGATCTCGTAGCCCACCGGGTGCTGCATGAAGGCGTTCGCCGCGAGGATGAAGTAGGCCGACAGGGCGGTGCCGGCGGCGGCCAGCCAGATCGTGGCCAGGTGCAGGCCCTTGGGGAGGCGGTCCCAGCCGAAGATCCACAGGCCCAGGAAGGTCGACTCGAGGAAGAAGGCCAGCAGGCCCTCCATGGCCAGCGGCGCGCCGAAGACGTCGCCCACGAACCGTGAGTAGTCCGACCAGTTCATGCCGAACTGGAACTCCTGCACGATGCCGGTCACCACGCCCATGGCGAAGTTGATGAGGAAGAGCTTGCCGAAGAACTTGGTGAGCTGGAGGTACTTCACCTTGCCGGTACGGAAGTACGCGGTCTGGAAGCCGGCCACCAGCCACACGGTGCCGAGGGTGAGCGGGACGAACAGGAAGTGGTAGACCGTCGTGATGCCGAACTGCCACTGCGAGAGTTGAAGCGCACCCATGGTCGCTGTCCTTCGTGATCAAGTCGCCGCCGGGCGGCGAGTGGAGAAAGCCTCTTCGTGCCTCGTGCTGGCCACATTCTGATTGCGGCGCGGTGCCTCAGGTTGCGGCATGAGTCCACAGGTAACGGGACCTTGGTCCCGACTTCGCGATCGGCCGGGCGGGTGGCACAGTAGGCGCCGTGGCGAGCACTGACATCCGTGGAGTGACGCGGGCCGCCACCTCCCGGATCTGGGGCCCCCTGGCCGCGGTGTGGCTGCTCTGGGGATCGACCTACCTCGGGATCGCCGTCATGGGGCGCACGCTGCCTCCCCTCGTGGGGAACGGCCTGCGGTTCGGGACTGCCTGCCTGGTGGTCGCCCTCATCGTGCTCATCCGCTGGGGACCCCGCGCGCTGCTCATCACGCGCGCCGAGCTGCGCTCCACCGCGATCATGGGCGTGGCCCTGCTGGGGGTGGGGATCGGCACGGTGTCGCTGGCCGAGCGCTACGTGCCCAGCGGGGTCGTCGCCCTGCTCGTCGCCGTCATGCCGCTGTGGATCATCCTGTTCCGAGTCCGGGCCGGAGAGCGGCCCGCCGGGCTGACCCTCGTCGGCGTGGCCGTGGGGCTGGCCGGCCTGGTGTTCATGCTGCTGCCCGGCGGCACCGAGCCCGTCGCGGGCGACGACCGCGACGTGGTGATCTGGTCCGTGGCGATCCTCGTCTCCAGCTTCAGCTGGGCCTTCTTCTCCTGGCGGTCGGCCGGCTACTCGCTCCCGGGCAATCCCATGGTCACCACCACGTACGAGATGGCCTTCGCGGCCGCGGCACTCGTCGTCGTCGGCACCGTCACCGGAGAGCGGGTCCAGCTCGAGCTCATCGACCCCAGCTCCTTCGGCGCCATGGCCTGGCTCGTGACGGCCTCGGTGGTGGGCTACACCGCCTACACGTGGCTCATCCGCAATGCCCCGATGTCCCTCGTGGCCACGTATGCGTACGTCAACCCCGTCGTCGCCGTCTTCCTCGGCTGGCTCATCATCAGCGAGCCCATCACCCGGGACGTCGTCCTGGGCCTGACCGTCGTGGTCGGCGGTGTCGTGCTGGTGGTCACCGGGGAGCGTCGCACGTGACCGTGACCCTCAGCACCGCGGAGCCGTCCAGCGCTCCGGCCACGACCTCCCGCCGGCGCGCCGACATCCAGGGCATGCGCGCGCTGGCCGTCCTGCTCGTCGTCGCCTTCCACGCCCGCCTGCCCATCCCCGGCGGCTTCATCGGCGTCGACGTCTTCTTCGTCATCTCGGGCTTCGTCATCACGGCCATGCTCATGCGCCAGTGGGCCGCGACGGGACGACTCTCGTTCCGCACCTTCTACTTCCGCCGCTTCCTGCGCCTGACCCCGGCGCTCGCCCTCGTCGTGACGGTGGTGGCGCTCGCCTCGGTGCTCCTGCAAAACCCGTACGGCGCCCAGCAGACCACCGCGCGCACCGGGATCGGCGCCATGCTGCTGTCGGCCAACGCCACCATCGCTCACGGCGCCGGCGACTACTTCGCGTCGACCGCGAGCACGAACCCCCTGCTCAACACCTGGTCGCTCTCGGTCGAGGAGCAGTTCTACCTCGTCTTCCCCGCCCTGCTCGTCCTCGGCTGGCTCCTGGCCCGCCGGCCCCGCCGAGGGC
>CALGTB010000306.1 GCA_937902285.1 uncultured Actinomycetes bacterium
TTAACGCTCGTTTACGTAGTATGTCTGCACTGCGTGAAAACCGACCATGACGGTGCCGCAGTCTCTCGACCGCGGCACCGTCATGGTCATTCAGTTGTCGTGGAGCCCGATCGCTAGGCGACCGTGACGCCCTCCGTCGTGCACGTGGCCGTGGCCACGCCGTCCGGATCCAGTCCACCAGCGGTGGAGCTGTAGGTGTAGGCGACGTCAGCGTCGATGTTGCAGCCGACGATGGTGTAGCCCGTTCCTCCACCGGTGACCGTCACGACGAGCTGGTTCCCTGGGGAGATCTGCGGGTTGCCCGCCGTCAGGAGGACGGTGGTGGTCGGGTAGGCGTTGTCCTCGACGTACAGGGTCTCCATGACCTTCGCGACGCCGTTGATGTCGGACTTGACCGACGCATCCCGTGCGCTGTTGCGCTGGCTGAGGAACACCGGGATGGCGATGGCGGCAAGAATGCCGATGATGGCGACGACGACGAGGAGTTCGATGAGGGTGAAACCCTTCTCGCTGTCGTCCTGTGACTTCATGATGCGAGTAAGCATCTGCGTCTCCTGAAGAATGACCCCTCGTCCGGGGTGTCTCGCCACCGTGGCTTGACATCTGTGGTTTCGGCTCGCCGCGCACCCGCATGAACCCCTGCGCGCACTTTTCTGTGGCGATATCCGGGATAGTCCACCGGTGATGTCAGGGATGGTCCGCCCGAGCCTTTCGGGACCTAGTTGATGAGCTCGAAGATCTTGAAGATCGGCAGGTACATCGCAACGATCATCCCGCCGACGATCCCGCCGAGCACCATGATCATGATGGGCTCGATGAGGGCCATCAGCTGCTCGGTCGTCGCCTCGACCTCCTGGTCGTAGAAGTCGGCGATCTTGCGCAGCATGTCGTCGAGTGCGCCCGTGTCCTCGCCCACCGCGATCATCTGGACGACCATGTTCGGGAACACCGCGTGCTCGGACAGTGGCTTGGCGATGCCCGTGCCCTGCCGGACGCTCTCCTTCACCGACACCACGGCGCGCGAGATGACGATGTTGCCGGCCGTCTCCCCCACGATGTCCAGGGCGCCGAGGATCGGCACGCCGGCATGCATCAGGGTCGAGAAGTTGCGGGTGAAGCGCGCCAGCGCGACCTTCTGCAGCAGCTTGCCGAACACCGGCAGCCGGAACTTCATCGGATCGACGACCTGACGCACGCGCAGTGAGTCCTTGTTGGCCCGGTACCAGAACGTGAAGGTCAGGACGACCACGAGTGTCGGGACGAAGAACAGCGGGTTCTTCACGAGGTTCGACATGTTCACGAGCAGCTGGGTCGGCAGCGGCAGCTCACCGCCGAACGACGCGAACAGCTCGGAGAAGACGGGCACGACGAAGATGAGCATGCCGGTCACGATCAGCACCGCGATGATGCCGACGGCGATCGGATAGGTGAGGGCTCCCTTGATCTTCCCGCGGAGCCGGACGTCGGCCTCGAGCGAGTCGGCGATCTGCACCATGGTCGAGTCGAGGAATCCCCCGACCTCGCCGGCCCGCACCATGCTGACGAGCAGTGCGGGGAACTCCTTGTGCCGGTTGAACGCCTCGGACAGGGAGTCGCCCTTCTCGACCTCGTCGCGAACCTCGATCAGCAGGTCGCGCAGCCGCGCGCTCTGTGTCTGCTCGGACAGGATCGCCAGGCACCTCAGGATCGGCAGGCCCGACGAGAGCATCGTCGCGAACTGCCGCGAGAAGATGGCGAGGTCCTTCGTCTTGACGCGTCCCTTGCCGAACGTGATCTCCCGCTTGAGCCCGCTGTTGACCGGCTCGACGGCGATGGGCGTCAGGCCCTGCTGTCGCACCCGCGTGAGTGCGTCGGCCTCGCTGAGCGCCCGCATCTTCGACGACACGAGCCGGCCCGAGCGCGACCTTGCCTTGACCAGATAGTCATTCTGCGGCATCCGGGCTCACCCCCAGCAGCTGCTGCAGCTCGGACAGGTCCGAGCACTTCTCCACGGCCGTCCCGAAGTCGATCGTCCCGGCCTTGACCAGCTCCGCGAGATCCTGGTTGAGGGTGTGCATCCCGAACCGCGATCCCGTCTGCAGCGCGGACGGGATCGACTGCAGCTTCCCCTCCCGGATGAGGTTGCGCACCGCGGGCGTCGCGATGAGGATCTCGGTCGCTGCGACCCGCCCCTCGCCGTCGGCCGTCTTGCAGAGGGTCTGGCAGACGATGGCCTGGATCGACGCTGCGAGCTGGGTGCGGATCTGCGCCTGCTGCTCGGGGGGGAACACGTCGACGATGCGGTCGATGGTCGTCGCGGACGAGCTCGTGTGGAGGGTGCCGAAGACGAGGTGGCCGGTCTCCGCCGCTGTCAACGCCGTGGCGATCGTCTCGAGGTCGCGCATCTCACCGACGAGCACGATGTCAGGGTCCTGCCGGAGCGCATGCTTGAGCGCGTTGGCGAACGACATCGTGTCGCTGCCGACCTCGCGCTGGTTGACCACGCACTGACGGTGCTGGTGCACGAACTCGATCGGGTCCTCGATCGTGACGATGTGCCCCTGCCGGGTGCGGTTGGCACGGTCGATGATGGCGGCCAGGGTCGTCGACTTGCCCGAGCCTGTCGGCCCGGTCACGAGCACCAGGCCTCGCGGCAGGGCCGCGAAGTCCCCGAGCAGCGCGGGCAGTCGGAGCGCGTCCAGCGGGAGGATGTCCCACGGGATGGAGCGCAGGACGGCACCGACGCAGCCCTGCTGCTGGAAGACGTTGACCCGGAACCTCGCTGCCCCCGGCAGCGCGTAGGCGAAGTCGAGCTCCTTGGTCTCCTCGAAGCGCTGCTTCTGGCGATCGGTGAGCAGTGCGTACACCGTCTCCTGCAGCTGGTGAGCGGTGAGCGCCGAGTAGCCGGGGATCGCCTGCAGGTCGCCGTGCACGCGGATCATCGGGGGTGCGTTGACACTGAGGTGGAGGTCCGATCCGCCCTTCTCCAGGAGGTAGAGCAGCACCTCGTCGATCGCGATGTCCGGGGCGGACTCGCCGAGGGACGAGCGCATGACGCTGACGATGCCCGCCTCGCTGGCGGGTGGGGGCGCCACGGGGTGGAGTTCCACGGGCAGGCGCGGGACCTCGGCCAGGAGGGGCGCGAGGGGCGCCCCCACCGGTGGGGTCAGCGGCAGCGAGAAGCCATCAGGCGACGACACGGAGCACCTCCGCGACGGTGGTGAGGCCCTGCGACACCTTGAGCCAGCCGTCCTGCCTGAGCGTGCGCATCCCCTGCTCGACGGCGGTTCGGCGCACGTCCTCGGACGACGCATTGCGGACGGCCAGCTTGGCGATCTCCTCGGTCATGGGCATGACCTCGTGCATCGCGAGCCGTCCGCGATAGCCCGTGCGGGCGCAGCTCGAGCAGCCGACGGACTCGTAGAAGGCGGGAGTCACTCCCGGCGGGTACTCGAACCCGATGGCCGCGAGCTCGTCCGGCGTCTTCTCGACCTGGCGGCGGCAGTTCAGGCAGAGCCGGCGGGCGAGGCGCTGTCCGGTGGCGCACTCCAGTGCCGAGCCGACGAGGAAGGGCTCGATGCCCATCTCGGTGAGCCGGGTGATGACGCTCGGCGCATCGTTCGTGTGCAGCGTGGTGAGGACGAGGTGTCCGGTCAGCGCCGACTCGATGGCGATCTGCGCTGTCTCGTGGTCGCGGATCTCGCCGATGAGGATGATGTCCGGGTCTGCTCGCAGGATCGACCGCAGGGCCGCTGCGAACGTGAGTCCCGCCTTGGCATGCGTCTGCACCTGGTTGATCCCGGGGATGCGGTATTCGACCGGGTCCTCGACCGTGACGATGTTCACCTCGGGGCGCGACACCGCATTCAATGTCGCGTAGAGAGACGTCGACTTGCCCGAGCCGGTGGGCCCGCTGACGATGAGCATCCCGTAGGGGCGCTCATACGAATGCCTCCACTTCAGCAGGTTCTCCGGCGAGAAGCCGAGGTCGGGGAGGGCCATCGTCGCCGCGGTGTTGTCCAGGATCCGCATGACGATCTTCTCGCCCCACACGGTGGGCAGGCAGCTCACGCGGAGGTCGATCTTGCGGCCGGCCGACACGACGCTGAGGCGGCCGTCCTGCGGGATCCGGCGTTCGGCGATGTCCATGTCCGCCATGATCTTCAGGCGCGAGATCACCGCCGACTGGATCTCCTTGGGCGCCGGCGCCATCTCCTTGAGCACGCCGTCGATGCGGAACCGGATCCGGATGTTGTTCTCGCTCGGCTCCACGTGGATGTCAGACGCGTTGTCGGAGATCGCCTGCTTCAGGAGGAGGTTGACGTAGCGCACCAGCGGCGCGTCGGTCGTGGACGCGACCGGCGCGAGGATGTCGATGGCGGCGTCCTCGTCGAGCATGTCGCGCACGAGCTCGCCCAGCTCGGCCTCGGCGCGGTAGACGAGGTTGATGCGCGCCTGGATCTCGGACTTGAGCCCGCAGGCGAAGCGCACCGGATGGCGGGTGATGGCCTGGAGGTCATCGCGCACCTGCCAGTCCATGGCGGTCTGGGGATCCGACACGACGACGAGCACGTCATGGTCGAGCGCCAGCGGGATCACCTCGTACTTGCGCGCCTGGTCGCCCGTGAGGAGCTGGGCGGCCGCGGGATCGATGGTGACGTCCATGACCTCGACGAACTCGAGCCCGGCTGCCTCGACGGTGCATCGCACGACGTCCTTCTTGGCCACCGCTCCCTGCTGCACGAGCACGGCGAGGACAGGCGTTCCGAGAGCGCCGGCCGTGGTCTGCGCGGCGGCGAACTGGTCAGCCGTGATGAGGCCCTCGGCCACGAGGACATCGGCGACGGACGCGCTCATGCCATCACCGGCTTCCGCGCGGCAGTAGCCGCGTCACGACGGGCCGTGCGGCCCCCGGCGGGCACCAGCAGTTCGTCCACGAGGGTGAGGTCACGGCTGTAGCGGGTGATCAGCTCGTCGGTCAGCAGCCGCACCCTCTCCCGCAGCATCGGGACAGCAGCGTCCTCGATCGCGCCACGCTCCCCCCGCGACCGCATGAGAGCACGCTCGAGGTCGCGTCGCGAGCCGCGTCGCTCGCACCTCAGCTCGTCCATCGTCAGTTCCCCCCAGACGTCCATGGCCCCTCCCCTACGTCCGGTACCCGGCACGGCGAAGTGCGACATGAAGATCCGCCGAGCGGCCCACGACCTTCTCGGCCTCCTCGACGGTGATGTCACCCGACAGCACCAGCCGGACCGCGTCCTGCTCGAAGGTCTTCATCCCGTAGAACTCGCCCTCGGACACGATGTCCTGAAGGGTGCCGGTCTTCTCCGGGTCGATGATCGCCTCGCGGACACGCGGCGTCGTGATCGCCGCCTCGACGATGACGACCCGGCCAGGCGTCCTGGCCGACAGGACGAGGTGCTGGCACAGCACGCCCTGGAGCGACTCGGCGATCGAGGCCCGGGCCTGCCGCTGCTCCCCCAGCGGGAAGATGTCGATGACCCGGTTCACCGCATCGATGACCGTCCTGGCATGCAGGGTCGCCAGCACGAGGTGTCCCGTCTCCGCCGCCTGCAGCGCCGTCCGCATCGTGTCCACATCGCGGATCTCGCCGATGAGGATGACATCGGGGTCCTGGCGCATGCCCGAGCGGAGGGCGCGGGCGAACTGCAGCGTGTCGGTGTGCAGCTCGCGCTGGCTGATCGCGGCCATCTTGTCGTGATGGAGGAACTCGATCGGGTCCTCGATCGTGAGGATGTGGCATCGGCGCTCGTCGTTGATGGCATCGATCATCGCGGCGAGGGTCGTCGTCTTCCCCGACCCCGTCGGGCCGCAGACGAGCACCAGGCCGCTCGGACGGAGCGCGAGCTCATGAACCAGCGGCGGAAGGCCAAGCTCCTCGAAGCTGGGGATCTTCTCCTTCACATGCCTCAGCACCATCGCCGCGTCGCCGCGAGCCCGGTAGGCGTTCCCGCGGAAGCGTCCGATGTCGTCGGCGCTGAGCGCGAAGTCGCACTCGTGCTCCGACGCGAAGGCCAGGCGGTCGTGGTCGGTCGGCAGGGCCGCCTGCACGAGCGCGGCGGTGTCATCGCCGGTGAAGGGCGGCACGTCGAGGGGCCACAGCTGGCCGGCGACCCGCACCAAGGGGGGCGACCCGGCCCGGATGTGGACGTCCGACGCGCCGTAGGCGACTGCCGCCTCGAGGATGTCGCGCAGCTCGAGCGGCGACCACGGCGCGGCCTCGCCCTCGGGCTCGACGACCACGCCCGGGTCCGCGGGCACGCTGGACAGGGCCATACCGGGGGG
>CALGTB010000307.1 GCA_937902285.1 uncultured Actinomycetes bacterium
GCGATCATCCACAGGACGAACATCGAGAACATCATGCGGGTCAACGTAGCGGAGGTGCCGCCTCTTGACGGCCCTTTGCGCTGTGGGAGGCGCGTCCGCGTGGCCACGGCCTCCGGCGGCCGAGGAGACCGCCTCGGCCCTCAGGTGAGGGACGCCGCGTAGATCGACGCGATCGACTCATCGAGCCTTGCCGTGAACTGCTCGTCGGTCATCTGCGCGGTGAGGCCCTCGGTGAGCGCGCGCGAGAAGCTGGCGACGACGCCCGGATTCCGGGACAGGAGGGCATTTGCCTCGTCGCGGCTGTACCCGCCCGACAGCGCCACCACGCGCAGCACCCGCGGGTGCTCCACCAGGTCGGTGTAGAAGCCGTCCTCGTCGGGCAGGGTGAGCTTGAGCATCACGTACTCGTCCGCGGCCAGTCCCGCCAGCCGGTCGAGCAGTGCCGGCTTCAGGAGCTGCTCCGCGGCGGCCTTCTCCGGGCTGTGGATGTCGACTTCGGGCTCGATGATCGGGACCAGCCCCGCGTCGAGGATCTGGTGCCCGACGTCGAACTGCTGCGCCACGACGGCCTCGACTCCCGCGGGATTGGCCAGCTCGATGACCGAGCGCATCTTCGTGCCGAACATCCCGTGCAGGACCGCCTTCACGAGCACGTGCTCGAGGTCCGGCATCGGACGCATGAGCCGAGCGCCGTCCGTCGACTCCGCCAGTCCCTTGTCGACCTTGAGGAACGGGACGACCTCCTTGCGCTCCCACAGGTACTCCGCGGTGCCCAGGCCGTCGATCTGGCGCTCCATCGTCATCTCGAACAGGATGGCGCCCAGGATCCGGTCACCGTCGAATGCCGCGTCGGTGATGATCCTCGTCCGCATCTCATGGATGCGGTCGAACATCTCCGCGTCTCCGGAGTACGACGTCGCGTCGAGGCCGTAGAGCTCCAGTGCGTGGGGGGTGCTGCCGCCGCTCTGGTCGAGGGCCGCGATGAAGCCGTGTCCGGTCTGCATCTTCTCGAACTGCTCGATCGTCATGTCGGCTCCCTCCACGTGCGCGGCAGCAGATGCTGCGGTCGATCGCACGTGCATCTCCAGTGTGCTCCACGCGGCTGCCGGACGCGAAGCGAAAAGTCCGTCAGAGACGCGTGGGAAGGCTCCGCTGAGGCGATTCCTCGCCTACCATCCATAGGAGTACCGCTGCCGCAGTGGCTCGGGGAATCGAGGTCCGACGTGAAGGCTCGTACGAACGTCATCGCACTGGCGTCCATCGCCCTGCTCGCAGCCCCGGTCCTGGCGGCCTGCGGCAGCTCGAGCACCGAGGAGACGAGCGCGTCCGCGTCCGCCTCGGTCGAGAGCGTCGCCCCGACCCCGACCCCCACTCCGTCGGAGACCGGCCCCCTCGTGGGCGGCGACCCGAGCACGTGGACCCCGGTCGATGTCACCCAGGCGATGAACGGCGAGAAGGTCAAGATCGTGGTCGGCCAGGTGGCGGTCTTCAGCGACCTGCCCGCCGAGGACGCGGACAACAAGATCGTGCTGCGCGCCAAGAAGAAGGGCGTCGTCGAGATCACTCAGGCGACGAAGAACAGCAACGCGGGCTTCTCCGGGCTCGCCCCCGGTCGCACCCGCATCACGGTGTGGGACGGCAAGCCGAAGGACAAGAGCGCCCAGGTGATCATGTACATCATCGTCAAGGTCAAGGAGGCTCCGGCATCCACGGGATGACCTGAGCTGCTCCTCGACCGGCGGCTCACCCGCTGCCGGATGCAAGAATCGCCGTGTGACCGGTATCTACGCGACGGCCCTCATCGTGCTCGCCCTCACGCTGGCCGGATGGGCGGTGGTCCTTCTCATCGTCAACCGTCCTCCCGGTGCGGCCCTGATCGGCGCTGCTGCGGTCCTCGAACTGGTCCTCGTCGGCTTCGCCGTCGGCGGGATCGTGCAGATGCTGGGCACCGACCGGGGGTTCGCCCGCGCCGAGTTCGTGGGCTACCTGCTCGCCTGCGTCGCCATCGTTCCTGCTGCCGTGTGGTGGATGAAGGACGAGAGGACGCGCGCGGCGTCGGGCGTCCTCGCCGTGGTCTTCGTCGTCGTCCCCATCCTCGTCGTGCGCGTGCAGCAGGTATGGGCGGGTGCCGGTGTCTGACGCGACTGCGGGCGGCGAGATCGGCCCGGACACTAGACGCCAGGTCAATCGAGGGTTCGGGCGCGTCCTTGTCGTCGTGTATGCGGTCTTCGCTGTGGCCGCCACTGCGCGTTCGGGGATCCAGATCGCGACGAAGTTCGAGCAGGCGCCGGTGGCCTACCTGCTCTCTGCGTTCGCCGCGGTCGTCTACATCGTGGCCACCATCGCGCTGGCCCGCGGCGATCGGACGTCGCGGAAGGTGGCCACGGTCGCCATCGTCATCGAGCTGGTGGGCGTCCTCGCCATCGGCACGGCGAGCCTGCTGCTGCCCGACCAGTTCCCTGCCGCGTCGGTCTGGTCGCGGTTCGGCCTCGGCTACGGGCTGATCCCGCTGCTGCTGCCCTTCGTCGGGCTCTGGTGGCTGCGCCGCACCCGATAGGGGCCAGGGAGCCGGATCCCCGGCATGCGACCGGCGGGCTTCTGCGCACCCAGCGGCGGCTTCGGCTGCTCGAAGGCGCACTATTGAGCCATGAGCCGTCGCGGATCCGCTGCCCTTCTCGTACTCGCCGCCTCCACCGCGGTGCTGCTGAGCGCCTGCTCGCCGGCGACAACGGTGAACTCGAGCACCGAGTCACCGCGCCTCGTCAGCCTGTCCGCCACCGGAACCGCTGATGCGACGCCAGATGCGGCGCGCGCGTCGCTCAGCGTGGTGACGAACGACCCCGCCTCGGCTCAGGCCGCCCAGGAGGCTGCAGCGATCGCCACGACCGAGGTCCTCGACGCCCTGAAGGCGGCAGGAGTCGCGGATGCCGACATCGCGACGCAGTCGGTCAACGTAGGCCCCACGTACACCTACACCGCCGACGGCGGGCAGACGCCGACCGGGTTCCAGGCGTCGCAGTCGCTCACCGTCACCCTCCGCGACCTGACCACGGCAGGGGCGACGCTTGATGCCGTCGTGGCGGCCGGGGGAAATGCCGCTCGCGTGGACTCCCTGAGCACGTTCGTGACCGACCCAAGCGTCGCCCTTGACCAGGCACGCGCCCAGGCAGTCGGCATCGCTCGTGCGCAGGCCGAGCAGTACGCCCAGCTCCTCGGCTTCAGCCTCGGACCCGTGGCCTCCGTGACCGAGTCGAGCACGACGAGCCTGCCAGCGCCGATGGCCATGGCCGATGCCGTGGCCGGTGCCGAGAAGGTCCCGACACCTGTCGAGGCGGGGACCACGCAGGTGTCCGTGTCGCTCAGCATCGCCTGGTCGATTGAGGACTAGCCGCAGCTAGGCGGCGGCGCGTGCGCAGCCCGCCTTGGGGTAGACGGCGTGCAGTCCCTGCAGGTCGCCCTTGCCGAACGAGTGCATGTACCCGACCGGATTCATGACCTGCGTGCGGTCATTCACATGGTCGAAGCCCATGACGTGCAGCGTCTCGTGGATGACCAGCCACCCGCGACCGGGAAGGTAGCCGCGGATGAGCCCGAAGCCGGCGTTGGTGTCGCGGGGCCAGAAGTTCACGCGGTTGAAGGTGACCGCACCGCCCGTGCTTCCGAGCCCCGACGGCCCATGCGCCCCGAGGTTGCGCCAGCCGTAGCGGATCTGCGCGTCTGACGGCGAGTCGACCCGCACGAACTCGAGGCCGGTGATCGCGGAGATGCGGGCGAGCCCGGCGGCGATGTCGCGGGGCAGGGTCTTGGCGGAAGCCGGCTGGCCCTTGGCGTTGTACGACCAGGTGATGCGCGAGCAGGGAGCGAACGTTCCCGTGCCGTCCCTCTCGAAGCTGAAGAGCGCCCACCCCTTCGACACGGTCAGGGGTGAGGTCATCGACAGTCCGGCCCCGTCGCTGATCGTGACGGCGTACGTCGTCGTCCGCTTCAGCCCCTTGATGGGGATCTTCAGGGTGGTGCTCTCGCCCACGTCCGCGGTCGTGATGACGCGACCCCTCGGGTCGGTGACCGTGGCCGTCGCCGGCGCACCGGTGGCGTTGGATACCGACACGCTCGCCGTGCGCCCGGTGTTCCCGTTGACGACGCGATCGGCGAAGCGGAACGGCACGGACGCGTCGACGTCGGCGTAGTCCCTCCCGCCGTCGCACAGCGTGATGTCCACGTAGGGGCGGCGCTCGCTGCTCGACGGGTCGAACTGGAAGGTCCAGGGGGCGGAGGCCAGGGCGACGTCGGCGTAGGTCATCCCGCAGACCGCATCGGGCCCGTCGACCGTGATGGAGAACGGCGTGGGCGCAGTGACGAAGGCCGGCAGGCCCGACACGGTGTAGTCGTTCCAGTACTCGGCCGCCGACGCCGGGACGGCAGTGAGGGGAATCGCCACCGCCACACACGTGACGAGTGATGCTGCGAGTGACGCGGTGAGTGATGCTCGCCGGGTGCGGCGCATGGTGTCCTCCCTGCCGTCGATTATGGAGGCGGACGCGCGCCCACGACGCTCCGGGATGGGGGTGATCCTGGCCTGTCTAGTCCATGTAGTCCCAGAACTGCAGGTCGCGGAACACGGCGAAGGCAAGGAGCGTCAGTGCGTACACGAACAGGATGATGGCGATGCCCAGGAGGGTCGGCTTGAGCGGCGCTCCGTCGATCGGGTCGAGCCAGAACCGGAAGATGCGGGTGGCGGTCGGCATCAGCAGGTAGGTCAGCAGGATCGTGCTGACGATGTTGCTCATCCACAGGCTCAGCCCGGGATCCAGGCCCAGGTCGTGCAGCAGCGGCGACAGGAACCGCGACAGGAGCATCACGGTCGGGAACAGCACCATGAAGACCACCATCGCGGTCTTCCAGTTCGGGGTGGTGCGCGTCTGCCCGTCGATGACGCGCACGATGGATCCGAAGGGAGTGCTGCGCGTCACCTGCTCGAAGTCCTGCACGAGGTACTCGCGCAGGACCGACAGCTCGGCGGTGCGCTCAGGCGAGGTGAGCCAGGCGTTGAGGGTTGCGTCGTCGGTGAAGCGGAGCACGGAGATCCACTGGCCGTCGGGCTGCGCCGGTGCCAGCAGCAGCCCGCCGAGGTAGCCGGGGAACTCCCTCGACATCCGCTGGAGCTTCGTCTCCACCTGCATGAAGGCCACGTGGTTCTCGGGGGCCACGCGGTGGAGGAAGACGGCCACGCCCGCCGGGGGCCGCTCGCCGGGCAGGAGGGTGAGGGTCGTGCCCGTGCGCGCTCCGTAGGAGGCGCCCTGCTCGAGGAGCCCGGCCCGCTCCGGTGAGTCGAGCCACTTGCGCAGGTTCGCGGCGGAGTTGAAGGTGACGGCCGCCGCCCAGTCGTCGTGCTCGTCGAAGCCGCGCGTGAAGTGGGCCCCCACGAAGCCGATGCTCCGCGCCGCTGCGGCGTCCAGGTCGGCCTGCCAGGTCAGGACTCGCTCGCGGTCTCCGGAGTCGACCTCGAAGATGGCGATGGCTGTGGCGTTGCTGCTCATGTCCTAGGCCTCCCACTGGCTGGTGCGAAGTCGACGGCCCTGGACGTAGGTCTCGACGAGCGTGACCTCCCGCATCGCCATCAGGGTCGTGAACAGGAAGGCATCGCGCTCGAGCACGGGATCCGCGGGACGGGATCCCCATTCCAGGGTGTTGCCGTACTGGTTCCACCGCGACGGATCGACGACCACGAAGTCCGCCTCCTTGCCGGTGTCGAAGTTGCCGATGCGGTCCTCGAGGTCGAGGGCACGCGCGCCCGCCAGTGTGCCCAGGAACAGCAGCACGGCGGGATGCAGCGACAGCCCGTCGTCGCCCGACTCGGAGATGTGCACCTTGAAGGCGGCATTGAGAACCTGCGGGATGAACCACTCGTCGCCAGCCGAGAAGTCGCTGCCGATGGCGACATTGACCCCGGCCGAGGTCGTGCGCTTCCACGGCATGGTGCCCGAGCCGAGGAACAGCTGTGACGTCGGGCAGTGGGCGATCGACGTGCGCGTCTCGGCCAGGCGGGCCAGCTCGCGATCCTGGCAGTGCACTCCATGCGCCATCACGCTGCGCGGGCCGAGGAGACTTGCGCCGCCCTTCTTCGACCCGGGCAGGAAGCGGCCGTCGTACGTGTCCAGGTAGGAGTCGACCTGGTAGATGCTCTTGACCATGTCGATCTCGCCGGTGCCCGGGCGGTTGTTCTCGTTCAGGTGGGACGTGAAGTACACCCCGCGATCGCGGTAGTCGTCGTACAGCTCGCCGAGCGCCCCCAGCGTCTCCGGGGTGACCGACAGGGAGAACCGGGGCACGATCGCGACCTGCTGGAGGGCGCGCTCGCGCACGGACGCATCGAGCGGGTGCCACTTCTCGATCTCCTGTCGGGTCAGCTCGATCGCGTCGGCCTCCGACGTGAGCAGTGGCGCGGCGGCGTCGGGACCCACGGTCATGATGGTGCGCCCGGCGATGATCCGCAGGCCGCGGTCACGGGCGGTCTGGAACAGGAGGTCCTGGGCCACGGGGAACTGTGAGCCGAAGATCAGGCCCGTGGTGGTGCCGGCCGTGATCATGCGGTCGCACCACTCCCGTGCGGCGCCTCGTGCGAACTCCGGGTCGGCGAAGCGTGCCTCCGAGGGGAAGATGCAATTGGTGAGCCACTCGAGGAGCTGGCCGCCACCGTAGGAGTCGCCGCAGTTGACCTGGGGGAAGTGCATGTGGGTGTCGACGAACCCGGGCAGCAGGAAGCATCCGGAGTGGTCGTCGACGGGGTCGTTCGCGAACTCCGGCGGCAGGTCAGCCCATGCACCGCACCACGAGATGATCCCGTCGTCGGACACGACGAGGGCGCCGTCGAGATGGTAGACGAGGTGGTCGACGACATCGGCGAGCACGGGCGCGTCGGCGATGTGGAACACCCGGCCGCGGTGGACGGTGGTCATGAGCTGCCCTTCGTCTGTGCGGCGACCTTCGAGTGCCGAACGTAGCCCATACGCGGGTGGCGGGTGGGCTGTTGGCCGCGGTCAGCTGCAGCGATCAGCCTTCGCGCAGGAACCGGTGCACCGCCTCGCCGAAGCGCAGTCCGGGCTGGAACAGGAAGGCATGGCCGGCGTGGTCGTAGACGGCCGACGTGCTGCCCTCGATTCCGTGCACCAGCGCCCTGAGGTTGCGCCACGGCACGATCACGTCGTCCTTGCCCGCCGCGACGAACGTCGGCTGCGTGATGCGGTCGAGGTGTCGGCAGGTGCCACCGCCCTCACGCAGCCAGAGAGTCCCGCTCGCGCGGTTCTGGGCCGCAACGGTGTGGGGGTCAACGGTGAACGCTTCCGAGGGCTGGTAGCCACCCGCGGCATAGGCGGCGCCGATCGCCTCGCCCCAGGCGGCGCCGGCGCCCGCGCGGTTCGGGGGGAAGAGGACGCTGAGGCGCTGCTCCTCGGTCGCGGCCGGATTGGTGAGGATGGCCAGGGCCCACGACTTCGGGGGGATCGTGTCGGCGCCGCCGCAGTCGGTGCTCGCCAGCACCAGTCGGCGGACGCGATCGGGATACTGGATGGCGACCTTCTGCGCGACGTATCCGCCCATCGACCAGCCCAGGACGTCGGCGCGTCCCCCCGCGACCTTGTCGATCAGCTGCTCGGTGTCCCGGGCCATCAGGGCGATGGTCAGCCTGTCGATCGATCCGGTCGACGTGCCGGCACCCCTGTTGTCGAAGACGATGACGCGGTGATGCCGGGCGAGGGGATCGATGAGCCTCGGGTCCCACTCGGCCATGGTGCTCGAAGACCCTGTGATGAGCACGAGGGGCATTCCTCGGCCGGCGACGCGGTAGCCGAGTCGGGCTCCGTCCACGTCGATGTGCTGGACCGGCTGCGACAGCACCGACACGCCTGTCTCGGCACGGGGCACGGGCGCGGTGGCCGCCTGACCGCCGGGGGACAGGGCCACGGCCAGTGCGCCGACCATGACAAGGACGCCGGCGGCGGCGATGGCGCGGCGAGGCACGTTGTGACGGTACTCCGCGGATGGGGAAACGGCCTGCTATCCGGCGAATTGGCGAGGGGCACGGCGAAGGTGATCGGTGCGGCATCCGTGCCCCAGGTGTCGGGATTGAAGCCCTCCTGCCGACCTCCCCGATTCCTCACCGTGCTGTCGGTGGCGTCGCACGGCGACGCCGAGGTGCCACCATGGGACGGTGGCAGTTCGGGAGTGCGCAGGCAGATTGCGGCCGCGGATCATCGGGATCCCGGTCGTGCTGTGCCTGCTCGCGCTGAGCGCCTGCGGCCCTGGCTCCGGCACGTCCTCGTCCGTCGACGTACCTGCCGCCGTGACGTCGACGCCGACGAGTACGCCTTCCCCGTCCGATGGGCCCCTCACCGCCGACTACCTTCCCGGCCTCCCTGCGACGATCCGGGTCCCCGCTGCCGCGGGACCGGCTCCGCTCGTCGTGCTGGTTCCCGGGGGAGGATGGGCGTCGGCGGATCCTTCGGGCCTGCAGCCCCTCGCGGACGTGCTCAACCGCCAGGGCGCCACCACGGTCACGATCACGTACAGCACGACGTCGATGGGCGCCCAGTTCCCGCAGCCCGTCGACGACGTCGCCTGCGCGCTGCGGTGGTCTGCCGCACAGGCGTCGGACCTGGGGCACCGCCCGACTTCTGTCATCGTCGTAGGACATTCCGCGGGCGGCCACCTGGCGACACTGGTGGCGCTCTCCGGGGAGCGATTCGGCGGCGGGTGCCCGTGGCCGCGCGTGGCGCTCGACGGTGTCGTCGGGCTGGCTGGCGTCTACGACACGACGTGGGCGATCGGATCACTCGACCGCTTCTTCGGAGGGAGCACCGACCCGGAGCTGCTCGCGGAGGGCAGCCCGCTGGCATGGGCGCAGTCCTCGGAGGCCATCCCGTCGGGGCTCCGGGTGCTGCTCGTCCACGGCGACGCGGATGGCGTCGTGCCGCTCGAGCAGACGCGCCTTCTGGCCGACGCCCTCCGGGGCTCGCGTGCCGACGTGTCGGTCGTGGTCATGGACGGACAGGATCACGACACGGTGTACCGAGCCGACGTCGCGGGACCGGAGATCAGGGAGTGGATGGGTCTGCCGTAGCCGTCCCCGGCGCGACGGTCTGTGCCACGGCGACCTCGAGCAGCGCGTCGAACGTGGTCTCGCGCGGGTCGCCGGCAGCGGTGCCCGCGCGCACGGTGGTGGGCCACTTGCCCAGGTTGATGCCGCTGATCCGCACCGCCTCCTGGATGCGGGCCGCGAGGTCGTCGGCATTCGGCTTGCCGCCGATCCCCGCGACGAGGAACTCGTCCCCGCCCCAGCGGGCCACGAGATCGCCCAGCCGCACGGTGCCCTGGATGGCCGAGGCCACGGCGCGCAGGACGTCGTCGCCGTAGTGCACGCCGTACTGCTCGTTGGCGGTCGCCAGGTGCTCGACGTCGAAGTACATGAGGCAGACATGCTCACCCGTGCGCTCCGCGGTGCCGGCGACGGTTGGCATGACGGTCAGGAGCCCGTGGCGGGTGAGGGTGCCGGTGAGGACGTCGGTCGTGACGAGGGCCGCCGAGCGGGCCTGCTCGTCGCCGAGGGCCTTGATCGCGGTCAGGCGAAGGCGCAGCAGCGTGGCGCTGACGAGGAGCGCGGCGACGCCAGCCGTGATGAGGCGCAGCTCCTCGTCGCCGTCGCTGGTGACGGCGCCGATCGACATCGCCGCGAGCATCGCCGTGCCGGCGACGAGGCTCGGCGTCCAGGCCAGGACGACGGGGGCGAAGGCGGTCATCACGATGAGCCCGTACGCGACGGGGAACTGACTGTTCAGCCGGACGGCTTCGAGCGTCATCAGGAGGACGAGCAGGACGCAGCTCGTCGCCCAGGTCCACATCACGGTACGCGCGCGAAAGTGCCGGCGCCCGAGCACCTGGGCGACCACGAGGAAGAGGACGCCGACCGCCAGTTGAATGACGTGGATCGGGACCTGGGTGGCGCGAAAGATGATGAGAGATGTGGTGGAGATGAGGATGACGAGTGCGCCGACGAGGCCGAAGGCCTGCGGGATGTCGCGGCGTGCGATGGCCATGCGCATCTGGTCGTAGGGATCGGCGCTGTCCGGCCGCTCGGGCCTGGGGATGTCGTCCACGGCGGTGTCCTTGTCGGGGTCGAGGCCGATCTTGCGCATCCAGCCGCGGACGCGCTCCGGATGGAACTGGCGGGGCATGGGAATGAGCTTCGACAGCGTCAGGCCCATGTAGATGATCGTGTTGAAGGCCACCACGGTCGCCATGAGGATGAACCAGTTGGACGTGAGCACGCTCTCGGGGAGCAGGATGCCGGCGGGCGCGTGCATCACGAGCCCAGCGGGGCGGTCGGGTGCTGGACGTGCCCCCAGGTCGCCCGGCGGGCGAGGGTGATGTCGAGCAGGCACTTGCAGAACACAATCTGCAGGAAGACGTCGTAGGCGAGCTCCGGGAACAGTGCCAGGGCGAGCAGTCGCCCGCGCCATCCCGCGCTCCAGGCCGTCAGCACACGCTCGACGACGAAGATGAGGCCGATGACCAGCCAGAAGGGGAACCAGATCCACTGGTCGACGGCCACGATGGTGATGAACATGAGCAGGAGCGCCAGGTTGAGGGCGAAGGTGCCGTAGCCGATCCCGACCTGCTGCCCCCAGTAGCGGATGGTCGCCCGGGTGATGCCGTAGGCACTGAGGTTCTCCAGTGCCCCGCGCTGCCATCGCTGGCGCTGGATCCACAGGTTCTTCCAGGCGGGCATGATCTCCGTGGTGACCATGCACTCGATCGGTGACGTCATGGTCGCGCCGAGCGACTTCAGTGCGAGCGTCAGCTCGTAGTCCTCGGTGAGCGCCGCCGTGTCGTAGACCTTGCCGGTCTCGCCGGGGATGAATACGCCGCGGGCTGCCGCCACGTCGAGCAGGGCATCGGCGCGGAACATGGTCGCCGTGCCAGTGAGTACGAAGACCCGGCCGTGCCTCGAGCGGATCTGCAGCGAGTAGCGCGCGTACTCGTTGCGCTGGAACTGGCCGATCAGCCCGTGGCCGTCCTCGCCGTAGAAGACCCCGCCGACGGCGCTGAGCTCCGGGTCGGCCTCCAGCCGTGCGGCGCCCACCTCGATGAACCGCGGAGCGAGGCTCGTATCGGCGTCCATCACGAGCACGACGTCGCTCGCGTCGGACTCGGGCAGGATCCGGGCCAGCGCCTGGTTGAGGGCGCCGCCCTTCTTGTGGACGTTGCCGACGCTCTCGAAGGCCTCGAAGCCCATCTCGCGGGCGATCTCGACAGTGCGGTCGGTGCAGTTGTCGGCCACGACGATGACGCGGTCGGGCGGCCGGGTCTGCTGGAGCAGGGCGTTCAGGGTGACGGGGAGCGAGAACTCCTCGTTGTGGGCCGGCACGAGCGCCGTCACCCGCACCCGGCCGTCGGTGGCGGCCCGGTTCACGTCGGCCCGGTACGAGGTGAGCAGGCGCCGCCGGGGGCTGATGGACATGAGTGCGGCGATCACCTCGAAGGCGATGGCGCACACCGCGATCAGCGCGATACCGCACAGGGCGACGATCACGAGGGTACGGGGAGGGCCCTCCATCGACACCAGCGTCTCGTACCTGCCGATCGTCACCTCCTGGGGAGGCTCGGGCGTCTGGGTGCCGGCGAAGATGTTGCCGACCGCGGCGGCGAAGGCGCCGATCGTGACCACGATGGCGACGACGACCGCCACCACGAGGCGCCCGTACATCACGGTGGGATCCTCGGATCGCTGGGGGACCGTCGGCACGTGGACGAAGCTGTGGGCGTCCGACTGCCGGTGACGGCCCTCAGGCTCGCTCGTCAAGGGATCCCCTCGGCTCGGCATGGCGCATGATGAGTCATTGTGCACGCCTCGCGTCGACCGCGCTGATACGGCACTCTCACCACATGGGAGAGAAAGTCGGCCCCCGGGCCTTCACTCGCGAGGACCGGCAGCGCTACCGCGACAAGGTGCACCGATGCCTCGACGTCTTCGCTCAGATGCTGGAGCAGTCGCGATTCGACTTCGAGACCCCCATGACCGGCATGGAGGTGGAGCTCAACCTCATCGACGCCGACGGCAGGCCTGCCCTCGTCAACGCGGAGGTCCTGGCCCGCATCGACGATCCGGCCTTCGTCGAGGAGCTTGGACAGTTCAACCTCGAGATCAACGTCCCGCCGCGGGGGCTGACCGGTGACGGGGCGATGCGCTACGAGACCGAGGTGCGCGAGCAGCTGAACGCGGCGGACGCCCGAGCCCGGGAGGCCGGGGCGGGCATGGTGATGATCGGGATCCTGCCTACCCTCGGCTCGGAGCACCTGACGCACGAGTCGATCAGCAGCAACCCGCGCTACGCGCTCCTGGACGAGCAGATGTTCCTCGCCCGCGGGGAGGACCTCCAGATCGACATCCGGGGCGGACCGGAGTCCCTCGACGTGTTCGCCGACTCGATCGCGCCGGAGGCCGCCTGCACGAGCGTGCAGTTCCACCTTCAGGTGAGCCCCGACGAGTTCGCCTCGACGTGGAACGCGGCGCAGTGCCTGGCCGCCGTGCAGGTGGGCCTGGGTGCGAACTCCCCGTACTTCATGGGGCGTGAGCTGTGGCGTGAGACGCGGGTGGCGGTCTTCACGCAGGCGACCGACACCCGCCCCGCGGAGCTCAAGGCCCAGGGCGTGCGGCCGCGGGTGTGGTTCGGCGAGCGGTGGATCACGAGCGTCTTCGACCTGTTCGAGGAGAACTCCACCTACTTCTCCGCCCTGCTGCCCGTGCTCGACGACGAGGATCCCGCGGCCGTGCTCGCCGCCGGGCACACGCCCTCGCTCCACGAGCTTCGGCTCCACAACGGAACGGTGTGGCGGTGGAACCGACCGGTCTACGACGTCGTGGACGATCGGCCCCACCTCCGCGTCGAGAACCGCGTGCTGCCCGCCGGCCCGACTGTCGTGGACGTTCTGGCCAACGGCGCCCTGTACTTCGGCGCGCTGCGCGCCCTCGCCGAGCAGGAGCGTCCGGTGTGGTCGCAGATGTCCTTCGGTGCCGCCGAGGACAACTTCACGGTCGCCTCGATCCACGGCATCGACGCCCCCGTGTACTGGCCAGGACTGGGCGACGTTCCGGTGACCGAGCTGGTGCTCCGTCGACTGGTGCCACTGGCCCATGAGGGGCTCACGTCGTGGGGAGTCGATCCCGCGATCCGCGAGCGGCTGCTGGGGATCATCGAAGGCCGGTGCACCTCGGGACGCAACGGGGCCACGTGGCAGGTGGAGTCGGTTCAGGCGTTCGAGGCATCGGGAATGGATCGGCAGGAGTCCCTGCGTCGCATGACCCTCGAGTACGTCGAGCGCATGCACAGCAACGAGCCGGTCCACTCCTGGGACGTGCTGTGACTGTTGCGCCGGTAGGGCTCGTGGGCGTCTACCACGCGGACGGCGGACCGATCGGCGAGACGCGCTATGTCATCGGACGCCTGCTCGGAACGGCGCACTGCTCGCTCTGCGACATCACGCACGGCGCCCTGCGGCGCAAGGCCGCATGGGACACCATGGCGGCCGGCCTGGGACTGCCATTCGACCTCGTCCACCTGAACGAAGTGCCGTCCGACATTGCCCCGCTGGTCGTCGACCGCGGATCACCGCTCGTCGCGCTCCGGCTCGACGATGGCACGGCGCAGGTGCTGCTGGCGGCAGCGGATCTCGAGGTGCTGGCCGGCTCGGTTGACCAGTTCGCTGCCGCGCTACGGGGTCAGCTGGCGGCCGTCGGAGGGGGCGGCGTCACGATGTAGCCGGCGTCCGCGTCGCCGTGCACTATGAGCGCGCCGGGCTGGTTGGCCCACAGCCAGGCGAGGTAGGCGCACAGGATCGCGTCGATCTCGTCCTCGGCCCGGTCGAGTTGGAACGGCCGCGTCGCGCCGTCGACGTCGGAGACCAGCTCGCGCCACCGTGGCGACTCGTCGAGGTGCAGGAGCCGGCCGCACACCCGCTCCAGGTGGGCGATGAGGTCGGTGAACGCCGCCTGCCGTGATGCCACCGATCGCCCGCGGCGGCTCTTGTACGGCAGGACGCGCTCAAGCCCGAAGAGGGAGACCATGGCCGGGTGGGGGTAGACCTCGATGGCGACCGACACGTCAGGAGCGGGACGAGCGGCAGGATCCAACTCCCACCCGAAGCGCCGTGCGAGGCGGGCCCCGCGCGGCTCGGGGTTGAAGGCCGCCATGCCGCGGTTGGCGGGGTAGGCACCCGCGTGGTACCTGCCGAAGGCCTGGCCGACGAGGCGCTCGCATGGTCGCTGGCCGGCCTCGTTGGGCACGATCAGCGGAGCGTCGATGGCGACGACGAGGCCGGGTTCACCGGCCGCGTGGCCCAGGACCGCGGAGATCTCGTCGTCCGTGCGCACCGAGCCCGATCGGAACAACCGGCCGTCCTCCGTGAGCACCGCCACGCCCGTGCGGGCTCGCTCGCCCCAGGCGAGGTCGATGCCCGCGTAGCGCAGCGGCACGGACCTACGCGGTAGCGGGGAGGGCGTCGAGGGTCGCCATCTGCTCGGCACTGAGGCGGACGCGTCCGGCCTCGCAGTTCTCGATGAGGTGGTCGATCGATCCGGTGCCGGGGATGGGGAGCATGACGGGGGAGTGCTGAAGCAGCCACGCGAGCGCCGCCTGCGCGGGCGAGCACCCCGCCTCGGCCGCGACGCTGGCCAGCGGCCCGTCCGTCGAGACGAGGGCGCGGTTGCCGAGCGGGAACCACGGGATGAACCCGATGCCGCGCGGAGTGCAGTGATCGACCAGTGCCTCGCTCGATCGATCGCCCACGTTGTACAGGTTCTGCACGCTCACGATGTCGAGGATGCCGTCGGCCTCCTCGAGCTCGGCGACGGTGACCTCCGAGAGGCCGACATGGCGCACGAGCCCCTCGTCGACGAACTCCCGGATGGCGCCGAACTGCTCCGCCGTCGGAACCAGCGGGTCGATGCGGTGCAGCTGCCACAGGTCGATGCGCTCGACGCCGAGGCGGCGCAGCGACATGTGCAGGGACTGGCGCAGGTACTCGGGCCGCCCCACGGGGGCCCAGAGGTCGGGACCCTGGCGGGTGAGTCCGCCCTTCGTGGCGATGAGCAGTCCGTCATAGGGGTGGAGGGCCTCGCGGATCAGGTCCTCGCTCGTGCCGGGGCCGTAGGAGTCGGCAGTGTCGATGAAGTCGACGCCCTGGCTCACGGCCTCCCGCAGGACGGCGACCGCCGTCGCGCGGTCGGGCGGATCGCCCCAGATGCCGGCGCCGGTGATGCGCATCGCCCCGAACCCCAGGCGCCTGACGGTCATGGGGTCGTTGGAGTCGGCTGCGAGGGTGAAGGTGCCGGACGCTTCGATCGGAGTGGGGGACATGGGCCCATTCAACCGTGCCGGGCTGGGCCCGCACGTCAGAGGCAGTCACGGAACGCTGCCCCGGTCGATACCCTCGCCGTGTGACGAGCCCGGCAGGCGACCTCTGCGCGGTGGTGCTCGCTGCGGGCGTCGGTCGACGGCTGCGCCCGCTGACCGCCATCCGGCCCAAGGCCCTGTGTCCGGTGGGGAACGTGGCACTCCTGGACCTCGCCCTCGCCTCCGTCCGTCCGCACGCCGCCGATGTCGCGGTGAACGTCCATCACCTCGCCGAGCAGGTGCGGGCGCACCTCGACGGCACCAGCGTGCACATCTCGGACGAGTCGGCGGGACTGCTGCAGAGCGGTGGCGCCCTCGGCCACCTGCGGGAGTGGATCGGCGGCCGGCCGGTGCTGCTGCGCAACTCGGACTCCTACCTGACCGACGGCCTCTCTCGGCTGGTCGAGGGATGGGACGGGGAGCGTCCGCGCCTGCTCGTCGTCGACACGGGTGCAGACAGCGACTTCGGCACGAAGCGCTACGTCGGGGCCTGCCTCCTCCCGGCCGCCTCGGTGGCCGCGATGCCGGATGCGCCGGCGAGCCTCCACGACCTGGTGTGGCGGCCTGCCTGGGACCGGGGGCAGCTCGACCTCGTCGCGGCAACCGGTGCGTTCGTCGACTGCGGCACGCCGCACGACTACCTGCGCGCGAACCTGCTCGCCAGCGGCGGGGCGAGTGTGGTGGGCGAGGGCGCGCAGGTCCTGGGATCGATCGATCGAGTCGTGGTGTGGCCCGGCGCGCGGGTCGGGCCCGACGAGGTGCTCCGTGACTGCGTCCGGGCGGGCTCGGACGTCACCGTCCCGGCCGGCTGAGGCAGGATGTCGGCATGAGCGGCGACGAGGTGCAGCGCGAGGAGACCCCGGTCATCAGCGTCGAGGACGACATGGCCCTGCTCACCGTGGTCGAGCAGCTCTTCCCCTCGCTGTTCGGGATCACGCTGACGCCGGTGCCGGGCGACGCACTCGCGGCGGAGACCGAGGTCGGGACCCTCATCGTGGGCGTGCTGGGGGACTTCGTCGTGAGCCTGGAGATGCGCCTGCACGGCGAGTTCGAGGCGACGGCCGAGCTGCTCGCCGAGCTGAACGACCGCAACGCGTCCACGTCCTTCGTGACCTTCTCGATCCTCGAGGGTGCGCTGTGGGCGTCGGCGAGCGTGGACGGCAACCCGCTGGTCCCGGCGCACCTTGCCCGTGTCGTGGCCTACCTGGCCCAGTCGGCCGCGCTGCTCGCGGAGGGCCGCAGCTGACCCTCGGCTGGGGATACCATCCGCGGATGCATCCGGTGGCCGCGGCGCTCGTCTCCCGACTCGGCATGTCGAGGCTGCCCGTCGAGGAGACCTACTTCGTCAGCACCTACCGCAGCACGGCCGAGAACGAGGACGGAGAGCCGGTCGGCACGGCGATGCTCGGCCTCTACTGCGCCGACCCGCCGAGCCTGTCCCTGTTCCACCGGCTCACCTTCGACGAGGTGTGGCACTTCTACGGGGGCGACCCGATCAGGCTGGTCCTCCTGCACCCCGACGGAGCGACGGAGACCGTCATCCTCGGCAGCGACATCCTCGCCGGCCAGCAGGTGCAGGTGGTGGTGCTCGCGGGCACGTGGCAGGCCGGCGAGCTCGTGCCCGGCGGCGAATGGGCGCTGTTCGGGTGCACCGTCGCCCCGGGGTTCACCGGCACCTGCTTCGAGGGGGGCCGCGCCGAGGACCTGCTTCCGCGCTACCCGGAGCGCGCGGACGACATCCGGCGGCTGGGCATCGCCGGCGGGCACGACACCCGCATGCCGAGCGGCTTCGCGACCTGAGCCACGGGTCGCCGGGGAGCCCTCAGGAGGCCGGCAGCGATGGCGCCGTGGTGGCGATCGACGCCGCTATCCGACGCGCCTCGAGTCCGATCTCGCGCAGCATCCCCGTGGGGGACACGTAGTAGCCGCAGAAGTAGAGCCCGGGCACCCCAGCCTCGTGCCCTGACGTCCGCGGGGTGCCGTCACCGTCGTGGGCCGCCGGCGCATCGAGGAAGTAATTCACGTGGGGGCGGTAGCCGGTGGCGAGCACCACGGTGTCGAAGACACCGTGCGTGCCGTCGTCGAAGCGGACACCGTCCGTCGTGAACGACTCGATTCCCGGCCGGACCGTGATCGCACCGCTGCGGATGAGCGACATGGTGCCGATGTCGATGAGCGGGATGCTGCCGTCTCGGCGGATCTGGGTGGCGGGACCGTAGGGCAGCTTGCGCAGGCCGTACGAGGTGATGTCGCCCACCGCGGCCGCGAGGACGGGTGCGTTCAGCGCATCGGCGAGCGAGGGAGGCAGTCTGTCCTGGGCGATCCCGATGGAGAGGATGGGCAGGCCGAGCACCTCGCGCGGGATGACGTTGACGGGGCTGCGCACCGAGATCGACGTTCGGAAGCCTCCCTCGCTCAGGTCGATCGCGATCTCGCCACCGGAGTTGCCGAAGCCGACCACCAGGGCGCGGTCGCCCGCCAGCTCATGGCTGTTCCGGTACGCGGAGCTGTGGAGCAGGGTGCCGCCGAAGTCGGCCATCCCGGGCCACGACGGCAGGTGAGGCGTGCGCGCGTTGCCGGCGGCGACCACCAGGTACGACGACGTGAAGGTGCCCTCCTCGGTGGTGACCCGCCAGGTGCCCGCCTCTCGGCGGGCGCCGACGACCTGCTGCCCGAACCGGATGTCGAGCCGGACGCGGGCCGCGTAGCCCTCGAGGTAGCCGACCACGGCGTCACGGGAGGCGTAGCGCGGCGATCCCTTCGGGAAGGGGATGAAGGGCAGGGCCGAGTTGCGCCGGTCGGTGTGCAGGTGAAGGCGGTCGTAGTGGCCACGCCAGGAGGAGCCGACCTCGGCTGCCTGCTCGAGGACGATGCTGCGAACGCCGGCCCGCTTCAGGCAGGCGCCGACGGCGAGCCCGGCGGGGCCGGCACCGATGATGATGACCGGTGCGAAGCCGGGGTCGTCGGGCATGCGGTGAGTCTAGGCATCACCGGGCCGGCCGGCTTTCCTCGCAGCAGCTGGGGGTGGGACGATCCGCTCATGCTCGATCACATC
>CALGTB010000308.1 GCA_937902285.1 uncultured Actinomycetes bacterium
CGACTGCACGATGGCGATGACGGCGACTCCGGCGATCGCGATCGCTCCGAGGGCTGGCGACAGGGCCACGGCGATCGCGGCGCTGACGACCGCGAGCACGGCGGCGACCGCGACCTGGAGCATCTGGTTGTAGGCCATGCCCGCCCGTACCGCGCCCACGGTGATGGTCGAGATGACATCGCTGCGACGGCGGGACAGGACGAAGGGCCAGCGCGCGGCGAGCACGGCGGCGAAGGCCTCCTGCCTCAGGTCGTCGATGAGGGCCTGCTGCACGCGCGTGGTCGTCACCGCCGAGGCCTGGGCGATGCCTGCCTGGATGGCGATGAGGAGCACGAAGCCGGCGAGCAGGGCGGGCAGGGGAACATCGCCGAGCGAGAGATCGCCGACGACCGGCAGTGTCACCGACACCGAGCTGTCCGCGACGGAGTTCACGATCGGAACAAGCAGCAGCAGGCTCGCGCCGCCGATCAGCCCGGTGGCGACCAGCAGCACCACCTGGAGGACGAGCCGGCCGCGCGACAGCCGCCAGCTCGAGCCGAGCAGCAGCCCGGCGTCGCGGATCACGTGCCCGCCTCGATGGCCTCGATCGCGTCGAGCACGGCGTCGAGGGTCCATCCGTCGCCGGGTCGGGACACGGTGGTGACGGGCACGACGTCCGCGAGCTGGGCCACCTGCGCAAAGTAGCGCTCCTGCCCGAGGATGAGCGGCGCGATGCCGTCGCGGATCGTGTGATCGAGCAGCGCGGCCAGCCGCGCGGCGCCGGTCTCGGCGGTGGCGGCGACGGATCCGCCGGCAGCGCTCGGGGTCAGCACGACGATGCGGTCGAGGCGTCGTGGCTCATCGGGCGGGTCCTCGGGACGGAACGCGGCCTTCACCCGCCCGCGCCCCAGCGGCGGCAGCTCGTCGAAGTCGACACCGACGGCCAGCGCCGAGTCCTCGAGCAGGTGCACGTTGCGCCAGTACGGCGTCGTCCACGCGCCGTCGGGGCGCAGGTCGATGACGGTCACGTCGTCGCAGAGCAGTCGGTGCCCGCGGTCGCGCAGACCCATGGCGGTCGTCGACTTGCCCGCCCCGCGGCCTCCGGCGATGGCCACCACGGTGTCGCCGATCTCGACCGTCGACGCGTGCAGGCTCAGCAGGCCGCGCTGCAGCATGGCCAGGGTCACCGCCCAGCCCTGCACCATCCAGCCGACCTCGTCGGCGCCCCGCGTGCCGCGGTCGACGGTGACGTCGGTGCCGTGCTCGACGAGCAGCCCGGCTCGGCCGCGGAAGCGCACGAGTGCTGCCGTCGGAGTGGCCTGGATCCACGGGCGAGGCGACGTGGAGCCCGGCAGGGCGTCGGGCAGTTCGCCCTCGCGCACCCGGATGCCGAGGTGGGCGGGCAGGTCCAAGGGCGTCACGAGATCGGGGCCGGGCGCGTAGCCGAGGCGGTGCATCACCGCACGGTGGTCAGCCTCGATCGCCGATGCCTGCGCGTCGGTGAGCTCGTCACGCCACGAGCCGTCGATGCCCCGCCGGAAGAACTGCCGCGTGCGCGGGTGGGTGCCCCGGAAGCCGTGCTCGGCCTCGGATTCCTGCAGGCGCTCGAACCGGCTGCGCTCGACGGCCTGGCGGAGCTGGTCCGGGGAGCAGGTCAGGCCGATCGCCGTGAACACCGGCAGCAGGGTCGCCGCCGCGTCCGCCACGAGGTCCTCGTAGCGCACGAGGTGAACGGGGAACGGCACCGAGTCGTCGAGCCACGATTCGGCGTGGGTGCTCCACGTGCCCCACGGCTGCGCCGTCTGGGAGCGGGCGGGGTTGGACTCGAGGTCGCCGGCCGGCCGTGCCATCGCAGCGATGGCCTCGTCGTGCGTGATCCCGAAGAAAGGGGCGGCCGAGCACGCGACGTCGCGCGGGTCGCGCACGACGAGGATGGCGGCGCGCGTCGCCTCCAGCGGGAAGGGCTCCCTGCCAGGGGCGCCGGCCCGGTAGGCCTCGTGGGTCTTGCGCAGGATCGGCGGCGCTGCCTCGTCGCCTGCGCGCTGCGCGCCCAGGCGGAGGGCGAGCGCTGCGCGCAGGCGGTCGAGCTCGTCGGAGGAGAGCCAGCGGGGGTCGATGCCGTAGGCACCCAGGGCCATCGACACGTGATGCGGCTGGGCGCCCGAGATGAGGTGGTCGACCCCGAACATCTGCGGATGGGTGCCCAGGGCGGTCACGATCGCGCGCACCCAGGTGTTTCCCGACTTGGGATAGGACGCGAGCCAGACGGTGCGGCCGGGGCCGGGTGTCGACGTCACGGCGAACCACCGGCCGCTGTCCACCAGGCCACCAGGAGGTCGACCGCGGCCTCGTCGGCAGGGCCGTCCAGGCGCACGAGAGCGGACGGGAGGGCGGCCAGTCGCACGTGCTCCGCCACCATGGCCTCGCCGCTCTCGGCGCCGGCATCCCCGGCTCCATGGTCGGGGGCCAGCGCCCCGTGCAGCATGAGCGTGGCCGCGCGCTCGAACCGCCGTTGGCCGAGCACCTCCGCGAAGGGCTCCTCGTCGGGACGGCGTCGCTGCACCTGAACGATGGCAGCGACCGGTGCCGGCTCGGCGGCCCTGGGGACCGCGACGGCGACAGCGTTCGAGCCGGCGCGCACCGGTTGGCCGGCCAGGCCGGCGCCTGTCGCGCGCTGGGTGGCGACCACGAGGGGTGCAGGCCTCGGCTGCGCGACGAGCGTGTCGTCCTGCCAGGCGACGGGCGTGGGGCGGTCGCTCAGCAGCCTCCATCCCCGTGCGCACAGGACGAGCACGACGTCGGCGATGTCGTGTGCGTCCCCGGTGAGGAGGAGGGCGGGCCCAGGCGAACCGTCTGGCCTTCCGCCCTGGGTGACGGCAGCGCCCTGCGCCATCGAGAACCCGCGGTGGGCGAAGGCGAGCAGGTCGCCCCAGCCGTGGCGCAGGGCGGTCTCGTCCTCCTCGGATGCGTGGGCGGCCGACACGTCGAGCGCTCCGTCGGCGTCGATCTGAATGCGCCCCAGGCCGGGCAGGACGCCGTGCCAGACGGGGCCGTCCCGGTCGAGGACCGGGCCCCCGTGATCGTGCGGGACTGGCGTCTCGCTCACCGGGAAAGGATAGGGGGACGTGCGGACCGTGACGGCGTCTCGGTGCGTTGGTCAGCCTCGCGGCTTATGCTGATGGTGCTTCGCCGATGCTCATCCGACGAAGCTGATCCTGAGGGGGGTCTCGGTGGTTACGCCTGCCGCAGCCAAGGCCTCGACCCGTCGGTCAGGCGCGGGTCGCGCACTCGCTCCGGTCGCCGTGCTTGCTGTGGCCGGAGCCCTGATCGCTGCGCCGGCCGCCACTTCAGCCTTCGCTGCGGCTCCAACGGCCTGCACAGCCACCGGCGGCACGATCACGACAACCGCGCCGAACGGCGGTTCGGCGATTCGCTGGACAACGCACGTCTTCAACACCACCGGCGTGAACTTCGTCCCGGCCCAGAGCACGGCGGTCGAGTACCTCGTCGTCGGCGGCGGCGGTGGTGGCGGGGGTGCCCGGGCCGGCGGCAACGCAGCCGGCCGCGGTGCCGGTGGCGGCGGAGGCTCCGGCGCCGTGGTGGCCGGAACCGGGCTGACCATCTCGTCGTCGCAGTTGATCACCGTCGGTGCGGCCGGGGCGGCCGGGGCCGACAACTCCACGATCGGCGGCACCGGTGGCACGAGCAGCATCGGCGCCCTGGTGACGGCCGCCGGCGGCGGTGGCGGTGGATCCCCGCGGGCCGTCCCCCAGGCCGGCAACGGCGCGTCGGGTGGTGGCGGGTCGGGAGACTCCGTGGCCCGCGCGGGCGGAACGGCCAGTGCGGGCAACGCGGGCGGGGCGGGCAACCCGAACGCCCTCATCGGTGCACGTGCAGGTGGCGGTGGTGGCGGATCCGGCGGCGCGGCGACGAACGGGACCGCATCAGTCGGCGGAGCCGGGGGCGCGGGCACCAGCAGCTCGATCACCGGCAGCACCGTGACCTACGGCGGTGGCGGTGGTGGCGGCGGTGCGACGGCGGGGGCCGCCGGCGGGGCCGGGGGCGCCGGGTCGGTGAACGGCGTTGCTGCCGCGGGTGCTGCGAACCGCGGCGGCGGCGGTGGTGGCTCCGGCTCGACCTCTGGAACCATCTTCGCCGGGGGCGCCGGTGGCTCCGGCGTCGTGATCATCCGCTATCCGCGGTACTGCCTGACTCCATCGCCTCCGACGTCGGCGGCGATGACACTGGCAGGCTCATTCACGTGGGCGGCACCGGTCTACGTGCCCGCATCGCAGAGCGTCACGTCGTACACCGTGGTCTACACCGGCAACGGGCAGACGTCCTGGGGCATCTATGCGAACGGCTCGGCGACGGCGAGCATGGACGTGAGCCACAAGACGATCGCCACCTGCACGATCGGCAACCCAGGTCGCACGTGCCGTCTGGCCAACGGCGATCTCGTGTCGGGGCAGACCTACCAGTTCCGGGTCTTCGCCCGCACCGCGTCGAGCATCGGCCAGATGACCGCGTCCTTCGGCTACACCGCCCCATGAACCGCTCGTCTCGGGCCTACGTCATCGCGGGTGCGGCCGCAGCCACCGCTGCCGCCGTCCTCACGTCGCCCCCGGCTCCTGCCCTCGCCGCAGCTCCGGCCGCGTGCACGTCGACCGGGGGGACCACCGTCACGACGACCATCGGCGGCGTGAAGTACAACGTCGTGACGTTCACCGCCAGCGGCACCTTCACGCCCGCCCAAGCGACCCCCCTGGAGTACCTCATCATCGGAGGCGGGGGCGGTGGCGGTCGAGCCGCGACAAGCAGGGGTGCAGGCGGAGGAGGGGCCGGGGGTGTCCTCACGAATGTCGGGACCCCCACGACCGTGTCCACACCCCAGGGGGTCACGATCGGTGGGGGAGGCGCGGGAGCCACGGCTACCTCGGCGCGCGGTACGAACGGGGGCA
The DNA here is from genome assembly GCA_937902285.1 of uncultured Actinomycetes bacterium. Taxonomy (GTDB): domain Bacteria; phylum Actinomycetota; class Actinomycetes; order S36-B12; family S36-B12; genus UBA10649. The sequence continues at coordinate 4,941 of CALGTB010000308.1, forward strand.
ACACGGTTGCCGGAGGCCTGACCGCCACGGGTGGCGGCGGTGGCGGAAGCAGCAACACGGGAGTCAGCACCGGGTCGGCGGGTGGCTCGGGCGGCGGTGGCGGGAGTGTCTCGGGCCAGACCACCGGCGGCACGGCCACGGCCGGCCAGGGCAGCGCGGGCGGTGCTGGCCGCAGCGCGGCGACGACGTCGGGCGGCGGTGGCGGCGGCCAGAGCGCCGCTGGGTCGCCGGGTGCCTCCGCCACCGGCGGGGCCGGCGGGTCGGGTATCACGACGACCGCCTTCGGGGCCTCGGCCTCGTACGCGGGTGGCGGTGGCGGCGCTTCCGTGACGACCTTCGGCGCGGGCGGCACGGGCGGCGGGGGCCGTGGCGGCAACAACGGCAACCGTCCCGGCGTGGCGGGAACGGTGAACACCGGGGGTGGCGGTGGTGCCGGCTACCTCGGAAACGGCGGTGCCGGCGGATCGGGTGTCGTCATCGTCCGCTACCGCAAGTTCTGCCTCAACCCCTCTCCGCCCACCTCGCCGGCCCTCTCGGCCCCGACCCTCTCGTGGGCGGCCCCGGCCTACGTGCCGCCGTCGCAGACGGTCACGTCCTTCACGGTGACCTACCAGGCCGCCAACGACACCTGCAACGCATCGGCCTGCGGCATCTACGCCCGCGGATCGCTGTCGACGAGCGTGAACGTCACCGGGACCACGCCGGCCGCCTGCCTGACCAACAACTCCGGGTGGACCTGCCCGATGACCAACGGCGACCTCGTGAGCGGTCAGACCTACTACTTCCGGGTCTACGCCCGCACCGCGACCACGTTCGGACAGTCGACGGCGGCCTTCGCCTACACGGTTCCCTAGCTCCGTCCACGGGCAGCGGGACGCCCGACGGGCCGATACCCGGTCGGGCGCTAGGAATGTCCGACTTCGACGGGGTACTCTTGTAGCGTCCCCTGAAGTGGGATTATCCAGGATAGTCCTGGGCGAAGCGAGCGGGTCGGGAGACCAGCATGACATCGGCGCGAGTACGGAGCGGCGTGGCCATCACGGCCGCGGCCCTGCTGGGCGCCGGCACCCTCGCGACCCTCACGGTGGCCCCCGCCAGCCCCGCCTTTGCCGCCCCGCCCACCGTCTGCACGGCCACCGGCGGCACGATCACCACCGACACCCTGATTGACGGCATCCGCTGGAACGTGCACGTGTTCAACTCGAATGCGAACTTCACCCCCGCCCAGAACACCAATGTGCAGTACCTCGTGGTCGGCGGCGGCGGCGGTGGCGGCGGCGCACGCGGCACCAGCGGCGGCACCCGGGGCTACGGGGGCGGCGGGGGATCGGGTCGGGTTCTTGCCGGGACCGGACTCGCCATCTCGTCGCTTCAGGCAGTCACCCGCGGCAACGGCGGCACCGCTGGCACGGTCACCACGATCGGCGGCACCGGCGGCACGAGCAGCATCGGCGCCCTGGTGTCGGCGGCGGGCGGCGGCGGCGGCGGCGTGGCGGGCGGCACCGGACTCGGTGGAAACGGCGCGTCCGGTGGCGGCGGCTCAGGAGACGATGTGGCGCGCGCTGGCGGCACCGCGAGCGCGGGCAACGCCGGCGGCTCGGGCAATGGAAGCGCGACCTACAACCAGCGCGCTGGGGGTGGCGGCGGCGGACCCGCAGCTGCGGGTGGCAACGCTGGCGCGGCTACCGGCGGAGCCGGCGGTGGCGGCACGACGAGCACGATCACCGGCACCTCGATCACGTATGGCGGCGGGGGTGGTGGCGGCGGTCCGACGGCCGGTGCGGCTGGAGGGGCGGGCGGTGCCGGGTCGGTCAACAGCACCGCGACGTCAGGCACGGCCAACCGCGGCGGCGGCGGCGGCGGCGCAGGTGCCTCCACCACGACGTCGCGCAACGGCGGCGTGGGCGGAACCGGTGTGGTGGTGATCCGCTATCCGCGGTACTGCCTGACCCCGTCGCCTCCGACGTCGGCGGCCCTGTCCGGTGGCGGGTCGTTCACTTGGGCGGCCCCGGTCTATGTACCGGCGTCCCAGACGGTCACGTCGTACACCGTGGTCTACACCGGCAACGGGCAGACCTCGTGGGGCATCTACGCACGTGGCTCGGCCACGGCGAGCATGGATGTCAGCGCGATGACCATTGCCGCCTGCGGGGTGGCGAATCCGGGCCGCACGTGCCTGCTGGCCAACGGCGACCTCGTGTCGGGGCAGACGTACCAGTTCCGGGTCTTCGCCCGCACCGCGTCGAGCATCGGCCAGATGACCGCGTCATTCCCTTATACCGCCCCATAGTCTGAGCGCATCCGGACCACGGATCGCACCGAGCACTCGAGAGGAGGCACGAGCATGGACACCGAACGACAGGCATGGCAGGCACCGCGACTCGTGCCCCTTGCCGCCACGGCCGACTCCCGCAACAACCTCTCAGGCGTCGGCGACATCGATGCCACGTACAGCGGCTTCCCCTACGGCTACAGCTAGTCCTGCGGCTGCGCCCATGACCGACCTGGCCCATGGGATCCGCGCGTCCCTGGGGCCGTCCGGCCTGCGCGTCTGGGGTCCCCGGTTGGGCGCACCGACCACCCTGACCGACGTGCGCGGGCCCGACGGAACGGTCATCGGCGCCGTCTACGGTCTCGTGACCGATGCCGAGGCTCAGGCACTCGTGCAGGCTCTCGACGCCGGCGGCGACCCGGGCGGGCCGGACGCGCCGTGGCTGGCCGTCGCTCGCCACGGGCGGCACGGCCTGGCGGCGGCCGCATCGACCATGCTGCCCAGCGGGGTGTTCTGGTCGTCGTCCGACGGCACTCTCGTCGTCGCCTCCGACCCGAGGTCCGCCGCACCGGAGGGCGCGCGGCTCGACGCGGGCTACGTGCGCTCCTGGGCTGCCGGCGCCACCGACCCCGAGGCCTCCCCGTACGTCGGCGTCTCGCGGCTGCGCGCGGGTGAGACGGCGGTGTGGGAGGCGCCAGATGCGCGCCCTCGGCTGCGCCAGTGGTGCGGCCCCGACGCGTGGCCGACGCCCAGCCTCACTGGTCCGCAGGCGCTGCGCCGCTATCGAGAGGTGTTCGATGCGGTGGTCGACGACCTGGCCGGACGCGCGGGCCGCGTCGTCACGACCTGTTCTGGCGGACTCGACTCCACGTTCATGGCGGCTGCCTTCGCAGCCCGGGTCGACGTCGACCCGGTGCTCGCTCTCACGTATGCGCCGGTGCCCGGCGCGGTCATCGACCTAGGCCCCGGCATGGACGCCGACGAGAGCGGCCTGGCCCGGCTGCTCGAAGCGGAGTACCCGGGGCGGATCTCTGTCGAGGCCGTCGTGAACACGGCCGGTGTGCGACCCCTCGACGCCGCGGCCGCGGCGGGCCGGCTCGCCGGCGTGCCGACCTTCAACCCTGCCAACCAGGTGTGGCTTTCCGCGATGCGCGATCGGGCAGCGCAAGAAGGAGCGCGGCTGCTGTTCGTGGGCACCAACGGCAACGCCGCCTTCAGCTACGACCACGGCTATGCCGTGCGGGACGGCCTGCGCCGTGGCCAGTGGCGCGACATCGCAGCGATGGCCCGCAGCGCCGGAGGCGGGTTGTCGCCGTCGCTGCTGCGTTCGCGGGTGCTGCGCCCACTGCGTCACCCGCAGATGTCCCGTGCGGAGTACCTGGCGTGGCTGGGCCGGCGTGCCACCGGCCTGCCCGCCGCCTCGAACCCGGAGGCCCTCGGCGGCGTCCTCCTCGCCGACCCGTTCTCGTCGCGGGCCGTGCTCGAGTGCGCCGCAGCGATCACGCCGACAGAGTGGCGCATGGGCGGTGCCGGTCGGGCGTTCGCCCGGCGTGCCGGGCAGGGCCGGGTGCCGGCTGCCATTCGCCTGCGCACGAGACGCGGGCAGCAGGGCCGCGACGCGTGGTACGCCGTGAGCGCCGACCGCGACGACTACCTTGCCCGCGTGGACGCACTGCCCGGCGTACCGGGCCTCGAGGACGTGGACGTCGCCGCGATGCGGGTACAGGTCGAAGGATGGGCGTGGGGGTCTGAGGCACCCCCGCCGTGGAGCGAGCAGGTCGCGGTCGACCGCCTCCTCGCGCTGGCGCACTTCGCCGATGTTGGGGGATGACGTGACGCGCGCGTACCCTGAGGGTGTGAAGGAGTGGCGTGACCTGGCGCGACCGTGGCGCTCACGAGTGGTGGTCGGCGCGGCGGCAGCGGCCGTCGTCGTCTCGTCGCTCGTCGCCATGGGGGCCCCCGCCCGCGCGTCCGGTGAGAGCCTCGGCGTCGAGATCCTCGTCGTCGGCGACTCCCAGATCCAGTTCGGCGTCTGCCTGACGAACGGCGACGTCCTTCCCGCCCGGCTCACCGGCACCTACACCGTGACGCAGGGCGGATCCACCGTGGCCAGTGGCAACTGGTGGGCCACGGAGTCCGACATCACCGTGGTCGGCACCGACCCGTGCCCCGCTGTCATGGCTGCCGTCGCCGTCGACGGACTGGCGCTGAACACCGCCTACACCGTGAACGCCAGCGCGACCCTCGACCCTCGGGTCGAGACCGACGACGGCGACTTCGTCGCCGACGGAGCGCGGTCGACCGTCGTGGTGACCGCGAGCGCGTCGGCGACCACCACGAACAGCCCTGCCGATCCGGAGGAGCCCGAGGAAGGCGACGGCGGCGGCTCGTCGGGCGGCGGCGGCTCGTCCGGCGGCGGCTCGTCCGGCGGCGGATCATCTGAGGGCGGCGGCTCGTCCGGCGGCGGCTCGTCGGGTGGCGCGCGGCGCGGCACGCCAGGCGGCGGCGGGGGTCCCGGCGCCGACCCCACGGTTCCCCCCG
>CALGTB010000309.1 GCA_937902285.1 uncultured Actinomycetes bacterium
GTACGCCGTCCGCTCGGTCGCGAAGGCGCTGGCCGCCCACTGCACCGACCTCGATGTTCCCGCCCGTCCGCACGTGCTCGAGCTCGCCAATGTCCAGCACCTGGCCACCGACGTCACCGGACGACTCGCCGACGCCGCTCCGGTGCTGGCCCTCGCCGCCTCGCTGCATCCGACGGCCGCCGTCTGCGGCACGCCCACGGAGCGCGCGCTGTCGGTCATCCACGAGCTGGAGGGGATGGACCGCGGTCGGTACGCGGGCCCGGTCGGCTGGTTCGACCGGCACGGCGACGGCGAGCTCGGGATCGCCCTGCGCTGCGCGACCGTCGATCCGGCGGCCGGCCAGGTGCGGTCGTTCGCGGGCTGCGGCATCGTGGCGGGCTCGGACCCGGCCGACGAGCTGGCGGAGTCGGTGGCGAAGCTCGTCCCGATCCGCGACGCCCTCGAGGGCCGCTGACCTGCCCGATGCCTCGTCGTTCGTGGCGGGTTCAAGGCGCACTTTTTCGCCACAGGTGACGACGCATCGGGGTTGGACGGGCGTGCGGGGCGGGGTTGTGGGGGCGTGCGGGGCGGGGCAGGTCGGGGAGCGGAGGGGCGGGGCGCCTAGACCGCGGCCGTGAGGCACACCACCGACGCCCCGAGGTCGTGGTCCGTCGTCGGCTCCCACGCGAGGTCGGTCCTGTCCAGGACCCGCTGCATCGCGCGGTTGTCTGCCAGCACGTAGGCCACGAGCCGCGTGAAGCCCAGCCTGCGGGCGACGCCGATCAGGTGCTCGGTCAGCAGCCCGCCCACCCCACGGCCGTGCCACGCGTCGTCGACGATCACCGCGATCTCACCGGTGTCGGCGTCGTCGGGCCCCGTCGGGAACACGTTGCCGAGCGCGATGATCTCGTCGGAGAGGTTGGTCACCACGAGGGTCGCACCGCGATGGCCGCCCGAGATGCGGCGCAGGTTCTCCTCGCGCCACTCGTTCATCGGGGTGAAGTACCGCTGGTAGCGCGACTCGGGGGATGCCCGCTCATGCATCCGCTCGACACCGGAGGCGTCCTGTGGCCGGCCCAGTCGCACGGTGACCGCAAGGCCGTCGGCCAGGTTCTCGCGCCAGCCGAACCCGTCCTGCTCACCCCGCGCCTCCGACAGCGCCGACACCAGCTCGAGCAGGGCCGAGGCCCGGTTCTGCTCGGTGCGCGTGAAGGGAGCCTTCACCCGCCGCAGGATCACGTGGCGCTCCAGCGTCCACTGCAGCCGCAGGACGAGCGCGGAGTCGTCGGCGCCCTGCGAGGCCGTGGTCACCTCCCACGAGTCGGCCAGCACGAGGTCGGCTGCCGCCTTGGGGGCCCCGTCGGGATCCGCGGCCAGGCGGGCCGAGAGCTGGAGCACGCGGGTGGCGATGTCGGACGCGTCGTCGTCGATGCCCCGCGTGACGATGACATCGGTTCCGATCGACGAGATTCCGTGCACGAGCGTCGCCCGGTCGACCTCGAGCGGCGCCTTGAGGATGAGGTCGACCAGCTGCTCGTGCTCGGACACGGGGGCGGTGAACAGGCTCACGACGTGGACCCCGAGCAGGGACAGCACGCGCAGCAGCCGTGCCATCGCCGCGGGCACGGCGTCGATGGCGACCCGCGCGCGCCAGGCGTTGACCGCATCGGCACGGTAGGTCGCGTCGTCGGCTGCCAGGGCCTCGAGCAGCCGTGCCGCGAGGGCGGTCCACGACCGGGCGTCGCTCCAGCGCGGGGAGAGCGGCGCCAGCATCGCCAGGCCGAGCCCCACGGCGATCAGGTGAAGTGCCGCTGCGTCGTCGTCGAAGGGCTCCGCGGGCAGGCCCTCCTCAGGATCGCGGGCCCGGGCCCCGCGCAGCTGCTCGACCACCGTCAGCACGGCGTCCCACCGCTCGTCGAGCCGATCGACCACGACGTCCTTGGTGCGCTCGTCGTAGCGGGCAGCCACCAGCGCCTGCAGCTCCAGGGGGTCCCACGCGGCGGCAGGGTCGCCCAGCACCTCGCGCGCGGCCCTCAGCAGGGCCTGGAGGGCGGGTTCCACCGGGTCGTGGGCCTGGGCCCGCATGTGCTCGGCGACGGGCGGGAACGGCAGCCGCCCCACCACCTCGCGCAGCAGGTCGACCCGATGGCGCCCGACGGCCGAGACGGTGCGCAGCGGCACGTCGGCCTCGCGGGCGATGTCACGGCGTCCGGCATTGATGATGCTGCGCTCGGTGTAGACCTCGGCTGCAGCGTCCAGCACGCGATCGCGCTTCTCCGGATCGACGGCCATGATGACACGCTAGCCGTCTCGGGCCGCTAGGCCGAGCCGAGAGCCTCTCCGACGGCGCGCTGCACGTTCACCAGGATCGTCGCCTCGCGGTCGCGCGGACAGGTGCGGGCCACGACCACGCGGACGCCGCCGAGGCCGACCGCGTCGTCGATGGCCGCGGTGAGCTCGGCCGACGTGGACGCCACCGCCGCCGAGATGCCCGCCGACTCGCACAGGGCGGGGATGTCGATGCCGAGAGGGATGCCGAAGACGCGCTCGAACGAGTCGGCGTGCTCGGGTGCGCCCTGCTCGAGCGACGAGAAGATCCCCCCGCCGTCGTTGTCGGACACGACGATGACGAGGTCGGGGCGCTCCTCGTCGGCCGGTGCCAGCAGGGCGTTGCTGTCGTAGAGGAACGTGTGGTCCCCGACGAGCGCGAGCGCTCCCGCTCCCCCGTTGCGCTGCAGGGCGCCGGCCGCACCCCAGGCCGTGGACAGGCAGCCGTCGATCCCCGACGTGCCGCGGTTGCCCATGATGACGGCCTCCTGCACGGTGTTCGCCGCGAACGAGCCCACATGGCGGACCGGCCACGAGGCGCCGATGAACAGGAGCCCCCCGTCGGGCACGGCCGTCGCCGTGATCCGCGCGACGTGCATGCCGGTCAGCGAGTCGTCGGCCGCGAAGAGCGCGGTCTCGGTGGCGGCGGCCGCGAGCACATCGGCGCGCTGCCAGGCCTCGAGCCAGGCCGGATCGTCGTAGGCCTCGGTCGGCGGCAGCGGCACCGACGCGACCACCACGTCGGCCGTCCGCGTCGGATCGCTCCACTCCGGTCGCGAGTCGACGGCGACATGGAGGCCGGCGCGCCCGATCATGCGCAGCACCGAGCGGTTGAGCCCGACGCGGCCGATCGTGACGACCACGTCGGGGACATGGGCCTCCGCGAACGCCGCATCGGCGAGCAGCAGCGGCCCGTGCGACAGCGCCGTCGTGCAGCCGGCCCCGTTTCCGCTGGGCTCGGCGATGACCGGCCAGCCGAGGGCGTCGGACAGCTCGTCGGCCAGCTCGACGGCCTCGGTGCCGTCGTGGTCGCCGATGACGACGATCCCGCGCGCGGGCACCTTGTGGTCGTCGAGGAGCGCGTCGAGCACATCGTCGAGGGGCGTGGACATGCCCGCCACCAGCCGGGCGTCCGCTGTCCACGGCCGGCCATCGGGCCGGCCGTCGAGGTCCTCGATCCACTCGCCGTCGGCGCCCGGCACGAGCGGCTCCGCGAACGGGACGTTCACGTGGACCGGGCCGGGGTGCACCGCGTCCGTCGATGCCGCGATGACCCGCGCGACCGTCGAGCGCCAGTAGCGCACGAACCCCTCCCGCTCCTCAGCAGTCGCCATGTCGAGGGAGAGGCGGACCGCGGGCCCGAACAGCCCGGGCTGCCCGATCGTCTGGTTCGCGCCCACGCCGCGCAGCTGCGGGGGCCGATCGGCGGTGATCGCGATCATCGGGATGCCGGCCTGGTCGGCCTCGACGATCGCGGGATGCAGGTTGACCGCCGCTGTGCCGGAGGTGGTCACGACGATGGCGGGAACCCCGGTGACCTTGGCGATCCCGATCGCGAGGTAGCCGGCCGTCCGCTCGTCGAGGCGCACATGCAGCGTGAGCTCTCCGCGGGCCTCGGCCTGCGCCAGGGCGATGGCCAGTGGCGTCGACCGCGATCCCGGTGACAGCACGGCATCGGTGACTCCGCATCGGACGAACTCGTCCACCATGACGATCGCCTGGGCTGTCGAGGGGTTCACGGGGTCAGCCTTTCATGCGACGACCGAGCCGACCCGCTCAGCCGACCCGGCCTCCCAGGCGAGTGCGATCCGCACCCTCCACCACTGGGCGCGCTCGTCGGTGAGGCGGTCGCGGGCGGACAGCAGGGCGGGCAGGTCGGGGCTGGTGCGGGACACCGCCAGCACGCCGCCGACCGGCACCCGGGGCGCGTCGACCACGTCGGCGGCCAGCAGCGCGCCGGTGCCCAGACCGCAGGCGTAGGGCAGGTCGGGAAGGGCGGCGGCGAGGGCGACGGCCGCGTCGAGACCGACGGACGAGTCGAGCGAACCGCTGACGACGACCGGCACGTCCATCGACTCGGCCACGCGGAGTGCCGCACGGGCGCCGCCGAGCGGGGCGGCCTTCACGACGGCGACGTCGGCGAACTCGCGCACCCGCACCCCGGCGGGGTCGTCCGCCTCGCGAATGGTCTCGTCGACGGCGATCGGAACGTCCGTGAGGCGTCGCAGCCCGCGCAGCTCGTCGACGCTGCGGCAGGGCTGCTCGACGTACTCCAGGTCGTAGGCGCCGAGGCGACGCAGCGCCGCCGCGGCCGACGCCGTGTCCCAGGCGCCGTTCGCATCGACGCGCAGTGCTCCGCGGCCGCGGCCCAGGAGCGTGTCGAGGACGTCGCGGACGGTGGCGACCCGGGCCTCGTCGGCGGCGAGGTCGGCCCCGCCCACCTTCACCTTGATGGTGCGGCAGCCGCTCTCGGCGACGGCGGCGCGGGCCATGGTCGCGGCCACGTCGGACGAGACCTCGGGGATGATGGCGTTGACCTCGACCTCGCTGCGCTGGGCCGCGGGCCACGATCCGAACGCCGCCTCGATGGCGCAGTCGAGCCATCGGGAGGCCGCCGCGTCGGAGTAGTCGTCGAACGGCGCGAACTCACCCCAGCCCTGCGGCCCGCGGATGAGCACCCCCTCGCGCACGTCGACCCGGCGGAAGCGGCGCCGCAGCGGCAGGGCGAAGGGGATCGCACCGTCGAGGATGGCCTGCAGGCGCGCGTCGCGGAGGGGCATCAGGGGCGCTTGGGGAACTTCCGGAAGTCCGGGTCGCGGCGCTCCTTGAAGGCGTCGCGGCCCTCCTGCGCCTCCTCGGTCATGTAGAAGAGCAGCGTCGCGTCGCCGGCCAGCTGCTGCACGCCCGCCAGTCCGTCGTCGGCGGCGTTGTGCGACGCCTTGAGCATCCGCAGGGCGAGGGGGGACAGCTCGAGCATCTCGCGCGCCCAGGCGACCGTCTCGATCTCGAGGTCCTCGATGGGGACGACGGAGTTCACGAGCCCCCAGTCGTACGCCTGCGCCGCGCCGTACTGCCGGCACGTGTACCAGACCTCGCGCGAGCGCTTCTGGCCGATCGTGGCCGCGAGCAGGCCCGAGCCGTAGCCCCCGTCGAACGAGCCGACCCGTGGCCCGGTCTGGCCGAACCGGGCGTTGTCCGCGGCGATCGACAGGTCGCAGACGACATGCAGCACGTGGCCGCCGCCGATGGCGTAGCCCGCGACCATGGCGATGACCGGCTTCGGCGTGCGCCTGATCTGGATCTGCAGGTCGAGGACGTTGAGGCGTCCGATGCCCTTGCGGGCGATGTCGTCGTCGCCGATGTAGCCGTCGTTCCCGCGGATGACCTGGTCGCCGCCCGAGCAGAAGGCCCAGTCGCCCTGACCGGTGAGGATGATGACGCCGACCTCGTCGTCGTCGCGGGCGCGGTTGAACGCGTCCTGCAGTTCGAAGAGCGTCTGCGGGCGGAAGGCATTGCGCTTCTGCGGCCGGTTGATGGTGATCTTGGCGATGCCCGTCGCGTCTCCGGTCGACAGCTCGTACCGGATGTCGCGGAAGTCGCCCTCCGTCCTCCACTCGCACGCGGGCGTCGCCGACGAGTGGGCCGGGTCCGTGAGTGCCGGGGATCCCTCGGGGACCACCGGCGGGAGCGGGTAGCGGGTACGGGTGTCCATGCGGCGAAACCTACCGCCCTACGCTCGGGGCGATGCCCAGTCCTCCCACCCCCGACCGCCCGCGGTCCGGCGCTCCCGCGTCGCGCCCGCTGGTGCGCGTCCCCGTGCCACCAGGAGCGGCCGGCGTCGAGGCGCTCCTGCCCGCGCTGGCCTCCGCGCTCGACGGCTCCGGGCCGGCGATCGCCCCCGTCCCCACGGTGACGTCGACCGTGTCGAACTCCTTCGTCATGTCGGTGCTCGAGGCCGTTCGGCCCGACGACGCGGCGCTGCCGCTCGAGTCCGACGACGTGGCGGTCGTCATGGCGACGTCGGGGTCGACGGGGTCTCCCCGAGGCGTGCTGCTCACCGCAGCCCAGCTCACCGCGCTGACCCCGGTCGTCAACGGCCGCGGGGCGCACGGGACGGCGGCGCCCCTGTGGATCGCCGCCCTCCCCGTCACGTCGATGGGCGGGCTCAACGTGCTCGTGCGCGCACTCGCCTCCGGACAGCATCCGGTCGCACTGCCCAGCCTGGGCGGCGCCGAGCCCTTCACGCCCGCGGCGTTCGCGCAGGCCGTGCACGTGGCATCGGCACGCTCGTCGGACGTGCGGGTGGCTCTCGTCCCGGCGCAGGTGGCGCGCCTGCTCACCGACGAGGCGGGCGTGGACGCGCTCCGCGCCTGCTCGTCGATCCTCGTCGGAGGCGGGCCCATGCGCCCGTCGCTGCGCCAGATGGCCGGCGAGGTCGGCGTCGCCGTCACGACGACCTACGGGGCCACCGAGACCGCGGGCGGCTGCGTCTTCGACGGGATGCCGCTGCCCGGCGTCACCGTGGCGACCCATGCGGCCGACGGCATCGTCCCCGGGCCCGGGGTCCTCGTCATCGAGAGCCCGAGCGTGGCCCTGGGATACCGGGGCGAGCCGGTCCTCACCCTGCACAGCTTCGATGGACCGCGCTTCATCACCACCGACCTGGGATCGGTCGAGCCCGACGGGCGGGTGCATGTCCTCGGACGTGCCGACGACGTGGTCGTCATCAACGGCGTCAACGTCTCGCCCGGCGCCGTCGAGCGCGTGCTGGGCGACCTGCCCGACGTCGTGTCGGC
>CALGTB010000310.1 GCA_937902285.1 uncultured Actinomycetes bacterium
GTTCTGGCAGACCCCGCAGTCTCCGTCGAACAGGAAGACCGGGCGGAGCAGCTGAGCGCGTACGAAGGGGGGCGTAGGCGGCTGAGGGCGGGGCATGGGGCTCACTCTCTTGGGTGTGATGACGCTGTCGTCAGGCGAGAAGGCTGCGCAGCATCCAGGCGGTCTTCTCGTGCACATCAAGGCGACGTACCAACAAGTCGGTGGAGACCTGATCAGGCGCTGCCTCTGCCAAGGGAAGGACCTCGCGAATAGTCCGGGCTGTTGTCTCCTGTGCATCCACGAGCCGCCGGATCATCTCCTGGGCGTCGGGCCGATCGGTGTCCTCACTTACTGTGGCCAGCGCCGCGAACTCGCGGTAGGTGCCGGGTGCGGGTTCGCCCATCGCGCGGATCCGCTCGGCGATCTCATCCACGGCCAGAGCCAGTTCCGTGTACTGGACTTCGAACATCGTGTGCAGGGAGTGGAACATCGGACCGACGACGTTCCAGTGGTAGTTGTGCGTCTTGAGGTAGAGCGTGTACGAGTCGGCCAGGACCCGGGAGAGGCCGGCCGCGATGGCAAGCCGCTCCTGGTCCGGGAACCCGATGCGGGGCGCGCTGGGCATGACGTTCCTTCCTTCCGTCGATCGGGTGACGCTTGGACGGGGCGACTAGTGCGCGAGGACGGCAGTGCGGGCGTCGCCGGCGGCGCCCTGGTCGACCCGCACGCCGAGCTTGGACAGCATGTTGCTCATGGGCTCGCCCATGTGGAAGGCGAGCACGGTGGTGATGTGGTTGTCCTGCACGTAGCGGGCAACACGTGCGTGGTGGCTGCCGGGTGTGCCCTCGTCGTGCGAGGTGTCCCAGCCGACGGCGTCGGTGCGCCAGTCCTCGATGTGGCCGTCCTGCACTGTGGCGATGGCGACCAGCGGGGCCTTGCCCCAGCTCTCGCCGACCTGCTCATCGGTGGTGACGGGCAGGCAGATGATCTCGGTGCTCATGGTCGTCCTTCCGTGCGGTGACTGCCCCAGGGAGGGGCAGTCACCACCGTGATGGCTACTTGCTGATGGCGGCGTAGACCGCTTCTTCGGTGACGTCCTTGGTGCAGAAGAACCAGTCCACGCAGGTCACGCCCTCGACATTGCCCTCCATGCGGTCCTTCGCCGTGCCGCAGGAACCCGCGGGAGGCACGATCACGGCGTCGCCGGGACGCCAATCGGCCGGCGTCGCGACGGACAGAGCATCGGCGGTCTGCAGGGCGATGATGACGCGCTTGAGCTCGTCGAAGTTGCGACCCAGGCTGAGCGGGTAGTAGATGATCGTGCGGATGATCCCCTTGGGGTCGACGACGAACACCGCACGCACAGCCTTCGTGCTGTCCTCTCCGGGCATGATCATCCCGTACTTGCCGGCGATCGACATGGTGATGTCCTCGATGAGGGGGAAGGTCACCTCGACGTCCTTCATGCCCTTGAACTCGATCTTGTCCTTGATCGTGCGGAGCCAGGCGATGTGGCTGTACAGGCCGTCGATGGACAGGCCGACGAGCTTGGTGTTCAGCGCCGCGAAGTCGTCCTGCATGGTCGCGAACGTCATGAACTCGGTGGTGCACACGGGGGTGAAGTCAGCGGGGTGGCTGAAGAAGATGACCCAGCTGCCTTCGAAGTCGGCCGGGAAGGTGATGTCCCCCTGCGTCGTCACAGCGGTGAACGGCGGCGCGGGGTCTCCGATCCGCGGCATGGATGTGACAGGTGCCAAGG
>CALGTB010000311.1 GCA_937902285.1 uncultured Actinomycetes bacterium
TGGGTGGCCAGCACGCCGAGGTACCAGTACGGCCGTTCAGGCGCCACCGCGGTGACGGCGGCGTCGTACGCCTCGAGCCGCGACCAGATGTCCTCGCCCACCTCGGCTCGGAAGGCGGCCCAGCGTTCGGCGTGGTCGTCGTCGACCTGACCGCCGAGTGACTTGCGGTCCCACATCGCGACGGCGCCGCAGTCGTCGGTGACCCACGCTGTTCCGCGGCTGATGCGACCGACGAGCAGGGTGCGGGCGAACGCTGCCATCGCCCCAGGGTCGTGGCCACCGATGATGAACGACCACGCCGGATCGGTGGCGAAGGCGGCGGCGACCATGCCGGCCACGGCGTCCACATCGGCGGGCGTGGCCGCGCGCACGACGGGCGGGCTGTCCATCTCCGGAGCCTAGGCGCACCTCGACCAATCCGGCCGGCCCTCCGCTCCGAACCTGTCTGTGATGAACCCTGACAGTGGCAGGCTAGGGCGGGTGACGGCGATCCGGGCATCGGCGGACTCGCCCGAGCCCGTCGTGCCCCCGGAGACCCCGGAATCACTGCTCGCCCTCGTGGCGCGCGGTGACCGGGCGGCCTTCGACCGCCTGTACGACCGGTATGCCAATGCCGTGTACGGGCTGGTGCGCAGGGTTCTCCGCGATCCCGCGCAGTCGGAGGAGGTGACCCAGGAGGTGCTTGTCGACCTGTGGCGCTCCGCCGCGTCCTTCGACCCCGACCGGGGATCGGCCTCCGCGTGGATCATGACCATCGCCCACCGCAAGGCCGTCGATCGCGTGCGCTCCGCGCAGGCGAGCACCCTGCGCGACGTGCGCGTGGCCCAGCTGGGCGAGGAGCGTCCGTATGACGTCGTCGCCGAGGCCGTCGAGCACAGGATGGAGACTGAGCAGGTGGTGCGAGCGCTGAAGGACCTCACCGACCTCCAGCGGGAGGCCGTGACCCTCGCCTACTACGGCGGCTACACGCACGTGCAGATCGCCGAGCTCCTGGGCGTGCCGCTCGGCACCGTGAAGACCCGCATCCGTGATGGGCTCATCCGGATGCGCGACCGCCTGGGGGTGACGGCATGACCGAGCCCTACGACCCGCAGCCGGACCGCTACCTCGACAGCGGCGCCTACGCCGCCGATGCACTCTCGCCCGAGGAGGTCGCGGCCTTCGAGGCGGCCATGGCCGCCGATCCCGCCCTGCGTGATGAGGCCGACAGCCTGCGGGCGACGACCGCCCGGCTGGGCATGGCCGCAGCCGAGCCGGTACCGGCCGGACTGCGTGATCGCGTCATGGCCGAGGTCGACCAGACGCGTCAGGACGCGCCTGCGGGCTCCGGCGTCGTCGTGCCCATCGGGTCGCGGCGCTGGTCGGGCACCGCCCGCCTGCTCGGCGCGGCCGCGGCGGTCCTTGCCGTGGTGACGATCGGCGTCTCGGTGTGGGGCGTCAGCGTGAGCCGGCAGAACGACGCCCTGGTGGCAGCGTCCGCCGAGGTGACCCGCGTCATCACGGCACCCGATGCGCGCACGATCAGCGGCCCGGTGGACGGGCAGGCCGGTCGGGGCGCAGTGGTGGTCTCGCCGACGCTCGATGCAGCCGTCTTCGTCGCCGAGGGCCTGGGCGCTCCGCCCGCGGGGCAGACCTACCAGCTGTGGCTCATCGGAGCAGACGGGTCGGCCAGCTCGGCAGGCACCTTCTCCCCGGGTCAGGACGGCATGGCGGCGGTGGCCCTCAGCGGCTCGCCGGAGACCGCCGCGGCCGTCGGCATGACCCTGGAGCCGCAGGGCGGATCGACCCAGCCCACGACGACGCCGGTGCTCGCCCTGCCGCTCGCCTGAAGTTCTTCCCCCGCGGACCCATCCGCGACGCTTCCCGCTCCGAAGACCGAGTGATCGACCACCCATCACTCGACCCATGGAGTCCTCATGCGAACGCACACGAAGACCGCTATCGCGGGGGCGGGCATCGCCACGCTCGTCCTCGCCTTCGCCGGACCGCCTCTGCTGGCCGGGGCTGCCGACCACCTCGACGCCCCCGGCCTCATGGCTCCCTCGGAGCGCGCCGACGCCGACATCACCGACCTCTACGCCTTCCAGGGCAAGGACGCCGGCAACACCGTGCTCGTCCTGAACACGGGCCCGGGCGCCGGGGCCATCGCCCCCCTCGATTACGGCAGCGACGTGCAGTACGTCGTGTCCGTCGACAACACCGGGGACGCCAAGCGCGACCTCGCCTACGTCCTGCGCTTCGGCAAGGGCAACGGCACCGGCAAGGGCCAGGCCTACACCGTGACGAAGTACATGGGCGCGGGCGCTGCCAACCTCACCAAGGGCATGAAGGTCGCGGCTGGACGCACCGGCATGGCCAAGAGCTTCGGCGGCGACTCGAAGGTCTTCGCCGGGCTGCGCTCGGATCCGTTCTTCTTCGACCTCGACGCCTTCCTCGGCGCCGTGGGCGGCAGCGGCAACGGCCGCACGTTCTGCGATGCCAAGAAGACCGACTTCTTCGCCCCGCTCAACGTCAACTCGATCGTCCTCGAGGTGCCCGACGCGGCGCTCGGCAAGAACATCGGCGTCTGGGGCATGACCGTCACGCCCGACGGCCGGGTCGACCGCATGGGCCGTCCCGCCATCAACACCGTGTTCAACAAGGGCGAGGACAAGAACCGGTTCAACGTCACATCGCCGAACCGCGATCAGGCCCTCTACCGCGCCAATGTCATCAGCACGCTGAAGGCGCTGGGCGGCTACAGCGACAAGGCCGCCGGCGAACTCGCCGACGTGCTGCTGCCCGACGTGCTCACCTACGACACGAGCACCAAGGCCGTCGGCCCGCTCAACGGCCGCGCTCTCGCCGACGATGTGATCGACGTCGAGCTGGGCCTGGTCACCCAGGGAGCGGTCAAGGGCGACTGCATCTCCGCCCACACCGACTACATGTCGTCGTTCCCGTACCTGGGCGCGCCGCGGTAGTCACCGCGAGTCCGGTGGGACGCGGCACATCCCCTGTGCCGCGTCCCACCTCGCTGGATCAGCTCCCACCCCCTGACCCGAGAGGCCCGTCGTGTCCATCACCCTCGCCCCTGCCGATCCGGCCCCCGCGCTGGTTCCCCCGTCGCGACGTCGCCGGGTCGGCCCGGCCAGCGCGGGCATTGCGTTCGCCCTCGTCGTCGTCGCGGCCGCCTATCTCGTCCGCGGCGCGTCGTCACAGGTCGAGGCGACCGG
>CALGTB010000312.1 GCA_937902285.1 uncultured Actinomycetes bacterium
GAGCAGGATGCCGAACGCCAGGATCCAGATGATGTTGGTGACATCGACGTACATGGTGCTCAGCCCCTTCCCGGGTAGGTGACATCTCTAGGAAACAGGCGAGGCGGCGAACCCGCCAATGGGTCTGTGCGGTTATCACGCAGCCGCTCATAGCGGGCTCGCTCGGGTGCGCTGGTGCTCATGCACCCGTGATACCCGGGCCGACCGAGTCCCAAACCCGGCGGCCGCAACAGGGCTCCCTAGGCGGTGCGCGCCCGGGCCCGGTCCACGAGCAGCGTGGTGGCCATGCCGAGCTGGGCGAAGGCCGGATTGGTCGTCTGCCCGAGGCGGTAGCGGTACCAGATCTGCTGGAGGATCACCGCGAGCCGGAACAGCCCGAACACCTCGTAGAACGTCCAGTCGTCGAGGTCGATGCCACTGCGTGCGAGGTAGCGGTCGACGTACTCCTGCCGGGTCGGCATGCCGGGAAGGTGGGTCGGCTGGCGCCGAAGGGCCTGGAACAGCGGGTCGTCATCGGCCTGGGTCCAGTACGCGAGGGACGCTCCGAGGTCCATGAGCGGGTCGCCGACGGTCGCCATCTCCCAGTCGAGGACCCCGACGATGCGGGGCGGGTCGGCCAGGTCGAGCACGAGGTTGTCGAAGCGCCAGTCACCGTGGATGAGGGAGGCGCCCACGTCGGGCGGCTGATGTGCGTCGAGCCACCCCATGACGTCCTCGGCGTCGGGCACGTCGTCGGTGCGGCTGTCGCGGTAGCGGCGTGACCATCCGCTGACCTGCCGACCCACGTAGCCGGGCCCGCGCCCGAGCCCGTCGAGGCCGACGGCGCCCGGATCGAGTGCGTGCAGGTCGGCCTGCGCGTCGATGATGGTCTCGGCCAGCGTGCGCGACTGCGTCGGAGTGAGGGTCACCCCGTCGGGAAGGTCACGGCGCAGGATGACCCCGGGGATGCGCTCCATCACGTAGAAGTCGCCGCCGATGACGGAGTCGTCCTCGCAGAAGCCATGCACGAGGGGCACGAGGGGGTAGCTCTCCCGCAGGTGACGCTGCACCGTGACCTCGCGCCCCATGTCGTGCGCGGACTTCGCCTTGTGGCCGAGGGGCGGCCGCCGGAGGACGACGTCCCCTGCGGGGTAGTGGATGAGGTAGGTGAGGTTGGAGGCGCCGCCCGGGAACTGCTCGACCGCCGGCGGGCCGTCGGCGCCGTCGGCGATGTCAGGTGCAGTCGCCAGGACCCATCGATGGAACGACGCGACGTCGAAGGCGTCCTCGTCGCGTACGGGGATGGCTCCCGAGGTCACGACAGGTGCTTCTTCAGCTCCGCACGGGCGATGTCGCGCAGGTGCACCTCGTCAGGGCCGTCGGCGAGCCGGAGGGTCCGGGCGAAGGCGTACATCTGGGCGAGGGGGACGTCATCGCTGACGCCGGCGCCGCCGAACACCTGAATGGCGCGGTCGATCACCGACAGGGCAGCCCTGGGCGCGGCCACCTTGATGGCGGCGATCTCGACGCGGGCGCCCTTCGCTCCGACCCGGTCGATCATCCAGGCCGCCTTCAGCGTCAGCAGTCGTGCCTGCTCGATCTCCAGGCGTGACTCGGCGATCTGCTGCTGGACGACACCCTGCTGCGCGAGCGGCTTGCCGAACGCGACCCGGTTGATGGAACGCACGGTCATGAGGTCGAGCGCCCGCTCGGCCATGCCGATCGCGCGCATGCAGTGGTGGATGCGACCGGGCCCGAGCCTGGCCTGGGCCAGGGCGAAACCGCTGCCCTCCTCGCCGAGGAGGTTCGTCACGGGCACCCGGACGTCGGTGAAGCGGATCTCGGCGTGGCCGTGCTGGTCGTGGTAGCCGAAGACGGGCAGAGACCTGATGATCTCGACGCCGGGCGTGTCGACGGGGACGAGCACCATCGACTGCTGGTGGTGGACGTCGGCCTCGGGGTCGGTCTTGCCCATGAGGATGAAGATCGAGCAGCGAGGATCGCTCGCTCCCGTGGTCCACCACTTGCGCCCGTTGATGACGTAGTGGTCGCCGTCGCGCACGATCGACGTGGTGATGTTGGTGGCGTCGCTGCTGGCGACGTCGGGCTCGGTCATGGCGAATCCCGAGCGGATCGTGCCGTCGAGGAGCGGCTCGAGCCACTGCGCCTTCTGCTCCTGCGTGCCGAACATGTGGAGCAGCTCCATGTTGCCCGTGTCCGGGGCGGAGCAGTTGATGGCCTCGGGGGCGATCTCGACGGACCGTCCGCTGAGCTCGGCGATGGGGGCGTACTCGAGGACCGACAGCCCGTGCGCCGGATCGTGGGCGTCGGGGAGGAAGAGGTTCCACAGGCCGCGCGATCGTGCGTCGGCCTTCAGCTCCTCGACCACGTCCGGAAGCGTGTGCGTCCGTCCCTGCGCTGCGAGGTCTCGTCGCTGCTGCGCGTACACCGGCTCGGCCGGGTACACCGCCTCGTCCATGAAGTCCTGCATCCGCGCGAGATAGTCGGAGGCGCGTGTGCTCGGCTCGAAATCCATCGTCATCCCCTCGGAGGTCGTGGGTCATCGTTGCACGCCTGACGCCGGCGTCTCGCGGTCACGAACCAGATTCGCCACCGAGGCGCCGCCGCGTGCCGCATCATGTGTGCGACGACGACGGGAGCGGGTCCGATGGAGCACAACGGTGATCCCGCCGCTGCCGGGGCGTCCGCCCGCGACGACGGCGATCCGCTGCCGTCCGGGCTGGTGCGGCTGACCGTGCTGGCCCTCATCGGAGGCGCCCTGACGGGCCTCGTGGGCGGGCTCTTCCGGCTGGCCCTCGCAGGTGCAGAGCTGCTGCGCACCGACGTGCTCGAGTGGGCCCGCGAGGCGCCGGCCCTGCGCTGGGTGCTCCCGGTGATCCTGGCGGCGGGAGCGGCGGCGCTCGCCAGGCTGATCGTCCGATGGGATCCTGACGCATCCGGCAGCGGCGTGCAGCGCGTCGAGGCCGTCGTCCGCGGGCAGCTCGAGCCCGATCGCCGCCTCCGGCTGATCCCGGCCAAGTTCGTGGGCGGGGTCCTGGCCATCGGCAGCGGCATGGCCCTGGGCCGCGAGGGCCCGACGGTGCAGATGGGCGCCTCGATCGGCCAGGAGATCGCGCGCGTCACGCGGCTGTCCGCCCAGGACCGGCGCTCGCTGACCGCCTCGCTCGGCGGCGCGGGGCTCGGTGTCGCGTTCAGTGCTCCGCTCGGCGGCGCCGTCTTCGTGTTCGAGGAGCTGACCGGCGAGTTCCGGACCCGACTCGTGGTCGCGGTGCTCGCCGGAACGGCGACGGCGATGGCGGTCTCGCACTATCTCGTGGGCTGGGACGCGGTGTTCCCTGTTCCGTCGGTCGAGACCGGGGCGATGTGGCAGCTGATCGTCTACGCGGCCTTCGGCCTCGTCGTGGGACTCCTGGGCGTCGCCTACAACCGGCTCGTCCTGCTGCTGCTGGACGCCTTCGCGTCGGTTCACCGGCTGCCGCCCGAGGTCAAGGCCGGCCTGGTCGGGGCCCTTGTCGGACTGCTGGGCGTCGCGGCGCCGCTGGCCGTGGGATCGGGCGAGGTGCTCAACGAGAAGGTGCTGCTCGGTGGAGTGCCGCTCGGGGCGCTCCTTCTCCTCCTCCTCGTGCGCTGGCTCATCGGCCCCCTCTCGTATGCCACCGGCACGCCCGGCGGCCTCTTCGCACCGCTGCTGCTCGTCGGCGCTGCACTCGGTGCCCTCGTCGCGGGCGCGATGAACGCCCTTCTGCCGGGTGATCCGCTGCCGGTGCTCGGGCTCACCATCGTCGGCATGTCGACCTTCTTCACGGCGGTCGTGCGGGCGCCGCTCACCGGCGTCGTCCTCATCGTCGAGATGACCGCGACCACCTCGCTGCTGGTTCCGATGATGATCGCGGCGGGTGCCGCGGTGCTGTCGGCCACCCTCGTCAAGGGCCCGCCGATCTACGACACGCTGCGCGAGCGACTCGGCACGCAGGCGTGATGCCGCGGCTACAGTGACGAGATGCCGATCGAGCCCAGCACCCCTGCACTGAGCCGCAACGCGCGTGTCGCCTTCGGCATCACCGCCCTCCTGTCGGCCCTGGGCCTGACGCTGAACGTCATCATCACCGCGCTGGGCGTCTACCCGAGCACCACGACGAACCCGAACCTCTTCGGCTACTCCGATCCGAGCGGACTGACCGGCGTGATCAGCCGGGTCCTCGACTTCGCGAGCTACTTCACCATCCTCAGCAACGTCGTGGTCGTCGTCGTGCTCGCAGCGCTCTGGCGCGGGCGCATCGGCCCGACGCCGGTCTGGCGGACACTGCGCATGGACTCCCTCGTGATGATCACGGTCACCGGGCTGGTGTTCGCCGTGGTCCTCGCTCCGACCGCGGACCTGCAGGGCCTGCAGTACGTGACGAACACCCTCGAGCACTACGTGACCCCGCTGCTGACCGTCCTCACCTTCCTCGTCTGGGGGCCGCGAGGGTGGCTGCGGCTGGGCACGGTCTTCACCGCCCTCGTGATCCCCATCATCTGGCTGGCATACACGCTGCTGCGCGGAGCCGTCATCGACTCGTACCCCTATTCGTTCCTCAACGTCGCCGAGTTCGGCCTCGGTCGAGTGCTGCTCAACGTGGCCGGGGTCGTCCTTCTGGGCGTGGTCCTGGGCCTGGTCTTCTGGGGCCTCGACAGGCTCCTGTCGCGGCGTTCGGCCCACAGCGACGTGAGCTCGTCATGAGGCGCCTCCGGGCCATGGCTGCCGCTGCACTGGTGGCCGTCACCGCACTGGCCGCGGCACCGTCGGCGTCGGCAGCGCCCGCCGACCTCGACGCAGCGACGGCTGCCGCCCGCATGCTGCGCGCCTCCGATGTGACTCCCGCCATGGGCCTGCCGGGACCGTTCACGCGCGATCTGATCGAGGGCGACCGACTGGCACCTGAGTTGTGCAACCAGGCCAACCAGCTGGTCATCTCCGGGCCGGCCGGCCTCGACAAGGTGGCCATCGACCTGATCCAGCCGGACACGAGCAGCATCCAGCAGGCGGTGTTCGAGTACGCGAGCCGGGCGGCCGCGCAGGACGCGTTCACGCGCACCGCTCGCCGGGCGCGCCAATGCGACCAGCGCAACGCGGTGTCGGGCAACACCGTGCAGGTGCTGTCGAACGGTGCCGCGCCCATCCAGTACAAGGGAGTTCCCGGAGTCTGGACGCGCGAGACGCAGGCCGGACGGGGTCCGGGCGGCCGGGTCGTCTACGACGCCTACACGGTGACACTGCTCGTCGGCGAGTCCATCCAGCAGGTCACCCTCACGATCGTCGGCGAGGGCCGTGCGGCCGATGTGCAGCGCTCCGCGGCCGACACCCTGGCGCTCACGCTGGCCAAGCGTTGGCAGAGAGGCACCTCCCGTTCGCGCTAGCCGCGCTGGCGCGTACCTGCGGGCCTGCCATCCGCTGCCCGCCCTCGCCGTCACGCTCGTGATGACGGCGTTCGGGTGGAGCCTCGGCTGGCGCGGCGCCCCCCTCGGGCTGCTGGTGGTGACCCTCCTGGTGGGCCAGCTGTCGGTCGGCTGGAGCAATGACGCGTTCGACGCGCGCGTCGACCGGGCTGCAGGTCGCTCCGAGAAGCCCACCGTGGAAGGCCTTGTCGAGGCCAGGGACCTGTGGTGGGCGGCAGCCGCGGCACTGGCGTGCGCAGCGGTGCTGAGCTGGATCGTCGCCGGCTGGGTCGGCGGCTCGTTCCACGTCTTCGCGCTCGCAATGGCCTGGCTCTACAACACCGCCCTGTCGCGCACGGTGTGGTCGTGGGTGCCGTACGCACTCGCCTTCGGGGCCATGCCCGCCTTCCTCGCCTTCGGACTCGACGGAACGGCGCCCACCGCCTGGTCCGTCGCCGTGTTCGCGATCGTGGGGGTGAGCGGCCACCTGGCCAACGCCCTGCCCGACGTCGCGTCCGACGCCGCCGCAGGCCTGGACGGCCTGGCCGTGCGCCTGGGCCGTCGCGCGGGGCTGGTCCTGTGCTGGACCCTCCTCGGAGTCGGCACCGCCATCCTCGTCGCCGTCACGGTGCGTGAGAGGCCCGTCGTGGGCTGGACGGTGGCCCTTGCCTTCCCGGTGGCCCTAGCCGCCGGGACCCTCGCGCGACGTGACTCGGCGGTCTTCCACGCCCTGCTCGCCGTGGTCGGCGTCGACGTGGTCGCCCTGGTGCTCGCCGGGTCGCTGGCGGGCTGATCCGCGGGGGCGGGGTGCGGGACTAGGCCTGCTCGGCGGTCCGGTTCTCGGGCAGGAACTGCTGCTCCTCGCCGCCCGGAGAGAACCCGATCAGCACGGTGAGGTCGTCGTCGGTGACCTCGAACGAGTGCGTCACCCCTCGGGGGATGTGCACGTGGTCACCAGCGCGCGCCTCGGCGGCGATGCCGTCGAGGTGGAACACCGCGTGCCCCCTGAGGACGTAGAACCACTCCTCCGACTCGGCATGCACGTGCGGCGGGGGACCGCTGCCCACGGGCACGTCAACCTCGAGCAGGGAGTACGAGCCGCCCGTCTCATCGACGGTGGCGAGGAAGCGGAAGCGGTCCGGCCCGAGGGTCTCCGCGCGCGCCGTGCCTGCATGGCGCACGCGGAACACGTTGGTCACCGCGCCTACGTCGTCGCCGTGAGACCGCCGTCGAGGATGAGCGACTGCCCGGTCATGAACGAGGACTGGTCGCTGGCGAGGAACAGCGCACCGTTGGCCATCTCCTCCGACGTGCCCCAGCGCTTCATGGGCACGGGGTCGATGAGGTACTTCTCCATGCCCTCATCGGTGCGGGCGAAGCCGGTGAGGTCGGTCTCGATCCAGCCGGGGACCAGGGCGTTCACGCGCACGCCCTGCGGCGCGGTCTCGATGGCCAGGCTGCGGGTGAGCGAGATGAGGGCGGCCTTGGCGGCGCCGTAGTGCGACATCAGCGGCGAGCCGTTCAGGCCGGCGACGGAGGCGACGTTGATGATCGACGCATGGCCGGACGCGATCATCGGCGGCAACGATGCCTGGAGAAGCCGGACGATCGAGTCGAGGTTGAGCTCCATGATCTTCTGCCAGCCGGAGTACTTCATCGTCTCCAGCGGAGACATGAAGGAATTGCCGCCAGCATTGTTGACCAGGACGTCGAGAGCGCCCATGCCTGCGAGTGCCTGCTCGACGATGCGTGTTGCGGCATCGGCCTCGGTGACGTCTGCCTGGATCACGGTGCACGAGCCGCCGACCGCGCGCACGGCCTCCGCGACCTCCGCGAGCGTCTCCGCATTCCGTGCGGCGATCGCCACGTCGGCGCCCTCGGCGGCGAAGCGCACCGCGATGGCTCGGCCGATGCCGCGCGAGGCGCCGGTGATGAGGGCGTGACGTCCGGAGAGGGCGGTGCCGCGGTCCATGGGTGCTCCTTTGCTGGGGTGGGTGCCGTCAGGCGCTGATGTCGAGGACGAGCTTGCCGAGGTTGTCGCCCGCGAAGAGGCGGAGGAAGGTCTGATGGAAGTCGGCCACCGAGCCGGGGACGACCGTCTCGGGCGCCGTGATCCGGCCCTCGGCGACCCAGCGGGCCATCCGCCGGCGCGCGACGCCGAACTCCGCCGCATGGTCGAAGACCAGGAACCCACCCATCGTCGCCCGGCGGACGAGCAGGGCCATGTAGTTCGACGGACCCGGCGTGACGGTGTCGGCGTTGTACTGCGAGATGGCACCGCAGATGACGATGCGGGCATGCATGGCGAGCGTCGTCAGCGCAGCGTTGAGCACTGCTCCACCGACGTTGTCGAAGTAGAGGTCGATCCCCTCCGGGCAGGCGGCCTGGATCGCCTTCCGCATTCCCGGGTCCTTGTAGTCGACGGCGGCGTGGAAGCCGAGCTCGTCGGTCACGTAGGCGCACTTGTCGGGGCCGCCGGCGACCCCGACGACGCGGCAGCCGTTGATCGCGGCGAGCTGGCCCACGATGGAGCCGACTGCTCCGGCCGCCGCCGACACGAGCACGGTGTCGCCCGCGCGCGGCCTGCCGTGCTCGAAGAGCCCGAAGTACGCGGTCATCCCCGTCATGCCCAGGACGCCGAGATACATCGAGGGAGTGCCGAGCGCCGTGTCGACCTTCGTGACCCCGCTGCCGTCCGACACGGCGTACTCCTGCACGCCGAAGGTGCCGGACACCAGCGTCCCGACCGGGAACCGGGCGTTGCTGGAGGCGACGACCTCGCCGACGGCGCCCGCACGGATGACCTCGTCGATGCCGATCGGCGGCAGGTAGGACGGTCGATCGTCCATCCATCCCCGCATCGCCGGGTCGAGAGAGAGCATCGTGACGCGCACGACGAACTCGCGCGGTCCGGGATCCGGCACCTCGTCGGTCGTGATGGAGAAGTCGTCGGCGACGGGGACGCCCACGGGGCGTCGGGCAAGTCGGACTGTTCGGCTGGAGGTCATGGCTCAGGGTATTGGCTGGCGGGCCGGCTGGCGCAGGATCGCGCTGAGTGGCACGAGCAGCAGGGCAGCGAGGATCGGCACGGTCAGCCCCCACCCGATGCCGAACCGCTCGGCGACGGCTCCGACCGCGAGGGGCGCCACGATGAAGCCGGCCCGGGCCAGCCAGCCCACGGTGGCCACCCCCATCGCCGGCCGGACGCCGGGGATCTGCGTGGCCGCGTGCATCGCGGCGGGGAACAGGGTCGCCACGGCGAGGCCGATGACGATGCAGGCCGCGATGTAGGCCCAGGGGGTCGCGATGAGGAGGGCTGCGGCGAGCGTGACCGCGGCGGTGGCCATGCTCACGCGGACCACGGCGGCCTCGCCGAAGCGGTTGACCAGGCGGTCGCCGCCGAACCTGCCCACCATCATCGCGATGGTGAATGCGGTGAACCCGATCCCGACGACGGCCTCGGGGGCGCCGATCCCGGCGAGGTAGATCGAGCTCCAGCGGGCGGGAATGTCCTCGACCACCACGGCGAGGAGGGTGAAGAGCCCGAGCAGCAGCGTGACCTTCGTGAGGACGGCGCCGCGTCCGGCCGGGGCCGGAACCGATCCCGGGTCGACGCCGCTGGTCGCCTCGAGCGCCGCCTCGGAGTCGGACAGGTGGCTGTCGGGATCCGGTCCGGGAAGCAGCCAGCGCGCGGTGACCGCGAGGGGGATCAGGGAGCCGAGGGCGACGCCCACCAGCATCCACGGGACCGGCACTCCGGCGGCGAGGGACACCGTGCCGACCACGGCCCCGGTCACCATGCCGAGCGACCAATAGGCGTGGAAGCCGTTGATGATCGAACGGCCGTAGAACGACTGCACGCGCAGCCCGTGCGCATTCATCGCGCCGTCCATCACCGCGTCGAGCGCGCCGATCCAGAACAGGGCGCAGGCCAGCACCCAGCCGTTGGGGGCGAGGCCGACGATGGGCAGGACCGGGGCGATGAGCAGGAATGAGACAACGGAGACGCGCGCGCTGTTCCAGCGGGCCACCAGCACACCGCCGAGCGGGCCGACCACCAGCCCGCCCGCGGCGCCGCAGGCGAGCACGATGCCCAGCTGGGCGTCGTTGAGGCCGATGTCGTCCTGGACCTGGGCCAGCCTCGGGAACCAGGCCGCCAGCGACAGCCCGTTGACCACGAACAGCACGGACACCGCAAGGCGGGCGCGGACGAGTGCGGTCACGGGTGAACCCTAGGCGTCGCGTCGTGGTCGGCCGTCGGGATACTGGCGGCATGCCACCGCCGGAGCGCGCGTTCATGCTGCGCCGCCGTGCCTTCGTCGCCGGCGCAGGGGCCGGCGTGGCGGGGCTCCTCATCGCAGGACGGGCAGAGGCCGGGCCGTCGCGGGCAGCAGGCCGGGCGCGCAGCATCCCCGACCCGACGGGCAGCATCGTCACGCGGTGGGACACCGACCCGTGGTCGCGAGGCGGCTACTCGGCCCTGCCGGCAGGCGTTCCTGCGCGTTCGCGCACTGTCATCGCCGAGACGATCATCGGCGGGCGGGTCGCCATGGCGGGGGAGTACGCCGACTGGGCCTACCCCTCGACCGTTCCAGGCGCCCTCCGCTCCGGTCGGGCCGCGGCGCGGCTGCTCGATGACGACGGGCCGGGCGTCTCGGGCCGGTCGATCGTCGTCATCGGTGCCGGGATGGCGGGACTCGGGGCGGCGACCGAGCTGCGCCGGCTCGGTGCACGGGTCGTCGTGGTCGAGGCGTCCGGGCGGGTGGGCGGCCGGGTGCGCACGGATCGCTCGTGGGGGGTGCCGGTCGAGGCGGGCGCGGCCTGGCTCCATGGCATCCGTCGCAACGCGATGGTGCCGCTCGTGCGCCGAGCGGGACTGAGCACCGTCCGCACCGACTATGACGACGAGCACGTGAGGAGCACGCTGACCGGGCGCCTCGATCCTGTGGCCGAGCAGCGAGCGCAGGACCTCATCGCCCTGGCGGGCCGGCTGGAGGCATCGAACCCGCCCGTCTCCATGTCCGTGGCCACGTGGCTGGCGCAGCAGGGCTGGGTCTCCAGCGGCCCGGATGACTGGGCCGAGCAGACCGAGATCGTGCAGGAGTTCGGGCTCGACGCCGACCTGCTGGGAGCGCGCGCGTACACCGAGGGCGCCTACGTGCGCGGTCCCGACGACTTCGTCGCAGGCGGGTACGACCGGGTGCCGCGCATGCTGGCGGCCGACCTCGACGTCCGGCTGCGCACGCCGGTGGCCTCCGTGGCAGTCGAGGGGTCAGCCGTCC
>CALGTB010000313.1 GCA_937902285.1 uncultured Actinomycetes bacterium
AGAACCGGTACGGCTCCTGATGGAATCCCCAGAGGTCGTTCGTCGACATGATGCCGAGCCCCGCCAGCACCGCCGCCAACAGGCCCGCGAGCGTCGGCTGGCCTCGCCGCCACAGTGCCACGGCGCAGACCGCGCAGATGAGCAGGAGCGGGATGGTGGCGATGGCGGTGGCGGAGTAGAGCACGCCGAGGTTGTCGGTGGAGTCCTGGCGGTAGGTGAGGAAGGGGTCGTCGGCAGCGAGGCCCGACAGGGTGCGGAGGATCTGCGGTGCGCTGGCCAGTGCCGCGACCGCCACGGCCGCCAGCGCCAGGAGGGGTCTCGCCCGGACCACCGGCCAGAGTGCCGGGGCGAGCGACAGCAAGACGAGCCCGAGGACGGGGAAGGGGCCGACGACGTCGGTGAGCAGGCGCCCGGCGATCAGGGCGGCCACGAGCAGGCCCACCGTCGTCAGCGTTCGGCGAGGGGAGCCTGAGACGAGAAGCGACCGGCAGGCGACGAAGAGGAGTGCGAGCGTCACGCCCGTGAAGAAGCTGTAGGTCTGGATGCCGGCCAGAAGGCCGAT
Source organism: uncultured Actinomycetes bacterium (assembly GCA_937902285.1). GTDB lineage: Bacteria > Actinomycetota > Actinomycetes > S36-B12 > S36-B12 > UBA10649. The sequence continues at coordinate 563 of CALGTB010000313.1, forward strand.
GAGGGCGGCCGCGACGAGGACCAGGGCCGCCCTGCGACGTGCAGGGGTGGAGTGACTCCACGCCGCCCACACGAGCAGCACCATGGCGATGATGAGCAGGCTCAGCCCGGCCGCCTCGGCATTGAGGGTGAAGAGGGTGCCGTACGGCCCCCAGACGACGGCGTGCACGCCGAGGCCCGCGTACCAGTAGTCGGCCGTCGGAGCGGCGAGCACGCCCGTCAGCAGCGCGAGTGCCGGCAGCAGCGGTGCCAGGGCGGCCTCCGACAGCCGGTGCGCCAGCCAGCCGGCGGAGAGCACCGCCGCGGAGACGATGGCGAGCCCGAGAACGGTCCACACGACGTGAACGGGCACGGCGGTGACGCGGGCCACGGCCCCGATGAGTTGGTACCACAGGCTCGGGTAGAACAGGGACCCCGTGAGGGTGAACGGCTCGACCAGGCTGGCGTTGCCGTCCGCGACGTTCGCAGCGATCCCCGCGTACGACAGCTGGTCGTTGGAGAAGTAGCGCCGGAACCCCGACCACCACGGCTGGCCGATCAGCGGTCCGATGAGGGCGATGAGCACGACGGCCTCGGCGAGCACGTACGCGATCGCCAGCCGCGCAGGGGAGCGTCGGCGTGCAGGCGCTTCGACGTCGGTCATCGCGGCCGAGTGTAGGTGGCGCGTTAGGTTGGTGGCGTGCGCACCTACCGGCCGCTGATCGCACCCCTCGCCGCCGGTGCCATCGCACTCCTGATGTCGCTGCTGTTCGTCGCCACGGGCACGTGGAGCATCTACGACGAGTACACGCACTTCGACTACGTCGTGCGCATCGCGGAGTCGCTCGACCTGCCGATGGTCAACGACACGCTGGGCCAGACCGCGCTCCAGGCGGCGGTCTGCGGCCCGGCACCGGGCTTCGGCAACCTGGCATCGGCGTGCGGTGCCGACATTGTGGACCCCGGCCTCACCCCCTACGCCGGAGCGAGCACGGCCACGAGCTACCTCCCGACCTTCTACGCCATCACTGGCCTCGGGGCCAAGGTTCTGCACGCCATCCCGCTGGGCCTGAGCTGGCTTGAGGCAGCCCGGGTGGTGGGCGCGGTCTACCTCGCCATCGCGGCCATGCTGGTGGTGGGCATCTCGCGCCGGCTGGGCGCCTCCTCGCTCGTCGCCTTCTCGGCGGCCGTGCTCGTGGCATCGATGCCCCTCGCGCTGCAGCAGTTCAGTACCGTCAACAACGACTCGCTCGCGGTCGTTCTGTCGCTCGCCGCGGTGTACGCGTTCCTGCGCATGCGCGACTCGTCGGTCGTGGTGCGCTCGCTGGTGGCGTTCGCCATCGCGTTCGTGGCGCTCACGGTGAAGGAGACCGCCCTCATCGGGCTCATCGCCGTGGCCGCCCTCAGCATCCGTGACGTCGTCACCGGAGATCGATCGGTGCGCTGGTGGGGCTTCGCACGGGTTGCCGCCTCCGTCCTTGTCGTTCTTGCAGCAGTGGCCGCCCTTCGCGCCGTCATCTACCCGCTCATCGTCGGCTCGGTGCCGGACAACGGGCTCCAGGAGGCGGCGATCGTGGCCGCCCAGGGCACGCCGCCGATCAACCTCGTGGCGGGCAACGCGCTGCAGGCGCTCCCGAACGTCTTCTCGGTGACGGAGGGCGTCCTGTCGGGGGTGTGGTTCTCGGTGGCCGGCCAGACCCTCGTCCTGGTGGCGATCGGGCTCCCGCTGGCGGCGCTGCTGCGGATCACCCGTCGACGTCAGTGGCGATCGGATCGCCACGTCCTCAGCGCCGTGGCGCTGATCGGCCTGCCGCTGTTCGTCATCGGCTTCCTGCTGCTCACCCGGGTGTCCGGGCTCCCGCCCTTCTTCCAGCCCCGCTACCTGCTGCCCACGGCCATCCTGGCGACGGCAGTCGCCGCGTCGTTCGTGCGTCCCCCGTGGTGGCGCCTGACCGTGCCGGTCTCACTCGTGCTGGCGACGGCAGTCGCGGTGGGCCTGGCGACGGCGCCGCCCTGGACGGGCTGAGGCGACTAGCGCCCGGCGAGGTCGAGCACCTGCGCGAAGCGGGGCTTGCCGGGACCGTCGGCGGAGCAGCCCCGTCCGGGCGCCTCGACCGTGAGCGTCGCCGGCCCCGCACTGGTCGAGGGCAGGCTCAGTGCGAACGGGGTGCCGGCTCCGGGCTCGGCGATGAGCGTGGCCGAGGTGGTCTGGCCCTCGGCACTCAGGGTCACCGTGACCGGCAGTGGTCCGCAGGAGGGCGCGGCAACGGCCCCCGTCACCGTGGTGATGGGGGCGTCCCTGCTCGTCGGCGTGAAGATGAAGGTGGCCTCGGGGTCGGTGGTCCACCACCACAGGCTCTCCAGGTCGCTCTCGCGCGCCGTGACGGTGGCGGGGTCGATCTCGATGAAGGGCTGGCGGAGGAAGGCCGTCGCCTCGGGGCTCATGCCCGACGTCGTGGGCTCACCGAGCGAGAACAGCAGCCACTGGTCCTTGAAGCCGGTGGCGACGGGCTCGCCGAACCGCGCCGTGAGGTTGTCGACGATCGGCGGCCGGGCCTCGCTGACGAACCCCCGCAGGTCGAGGTGGATGGCGCAGAACCCGGCCTCGCGCAGCAGGGCTGCCTGCGCATCGGTGGGCAGCTGCGGCAGCTGCGACGCCCAGATGCTGGCGTCGGTGTAGCGCACCGAGCCGTAGCTCCACTCCTTGCCCTCGTTGGTGATCGAGGTCCAGAAGTGGTCGTAGTCGTTGATGCCGCGCTGGACCCCATTCTCGGGGTAGGCCATGTACGGCAGCTGCAGGACGCCGCAGTCGGCGGGGATGGCCGCGTTGACCGCCGTCGCATAGGCACGCCCGGCCTCGGTCACCTGGCCGGCCTCGGCGACGCTGGCCGCGTAGGCGCCGCGGAACGGATGCACGGAGTCGACCGCGGTGACGCCGAGGATGACCAGGGCGATGGGGATCGACACCGCCATCCGCGTGGCGATGCGCGTGCGCGCCAGCGCGGCTGCGGCTCCGAGTACGAACAGCAGGAGCAGGATCGGCAGCAGCCGGTTCCACGCGCGGATCTGGGCTGTCACCACGTCGGCGAAGATGAAGTTCAGGCCCCAGGGCACGAAGAAGAGGATCACCACGCCGATGAGGTAGGTGATCAGGCCGAGCCCTACCGGGCCGGCCGGCGTCGGATCGGCGACCGGGTGCCGGCGCCGCCAGACCAGGGCCCCGACGATCACGAGCAGGCAGGCGGTCGTCACCCACGTGCCGAAGTTCGTGATGACGTTGCTCTCGCCGAAGGGCGCCTCGCGGAAGGCGT
>CALGTB010000314.1 GCA_937902285.1 uncultured Actinomycetes bacterium
ATGCCGATGCTGGGCGTCGCGGTCGATGGCGTGGCGGTGACCGGTGCCGCCGAGCCGCCCCGCGCCCTCGTCGAGGCCATGGGCGAGATCGCGTGCTGGGCGTCGGGCGACCCGGTGCTGCCGGCCCCGCAGGGCAGGCCCGTGGCGGGTCCGCTGTCGCCGGCCGCTCCCCTCACCGCGGAGGCGATGGTGCTGACGTCGCTCGAGACCGGGTTCACGCTCGACGTCCCGCTGAGCGGCCCCAGGCGACCCGGCGCGCGGGTCGGGCGCCGCGGTGACGACCTGGTGGTGGCCGCCGCCGGCGTGAGCCGTGTGCTGCCGCTGCCGCCCGTGCTGCGCCGCTGCCACGCGGTCGAGGCGATGCGCTCCGAGCGCGGGCTGTGCGTGCGGTTCACTCCCGACGCCGCGCTGTGGCGTGAGCCGGATGCGAGCGTCGCGTGAACGGCGGTCAGGCACCGTGGTGGTACTCCGGAGATGACGAGCCCGGAACCACAGAGCCTGCCGCCGAGCCCACGGGCGAGCCCGGACAGTCGCAGCCGGGCCTCGACTGGACGGTGCTGGCTGCGGGTGCGCAACGGCTGGTCGACTGGGCCACGGAGCGCGTGGTGGCACCGCACGCCGAGCACGACGATCCGCGGGAGCACCCCCAGTGCGTGGTGTGCCGCGCCATGGTGGTGATCGGCGACCGGGGCGCCGCGTTCGGCGGCACGTCCGCACCCGACACCGCAGGCGGCGGGCAGCCCGACGCCGGCCGCCCCACGGGTGGCGCCGACGAGGGCCGCGGCACCGAGTCGGACCCCGGGGGCATCGTCTGGATCCCCATCGTCGAGGAGTTCGGCGGGCCCTAGGCTGGTGCACGTGGGCATGAGCATCGGCGTGGACATCGGCGGCACCAAGATCCTCGCGGGCATCGTCACCGAGGATGGTGAGGTCGTCTCCACGGCCCGCCGCCCGACCCCGCGTCACGACGCCAACGACGTGCTCGACCTGGTGGCCGAGGTCGTCAACGAGCTGATCGAGACGTCCAGCGAGCCCCTGGACGGGGTCGGGCTGGGCGTCGCCGGGCTCGTCGACGCCGAGCGCTCGCGCGTCTACTTCGCCCCGAACCTGCGCTGGTCGCAGGTGCCCGTGCGCACCCTGCTCGAGGCCGCCACCGGCCTGCCGGTCGTCGTCGAGAACGACGGGAACGTGGCCGCCTGGGGCGAGTTCCGGTTCGGCGCGGGCCGCGGCGTCAGCGGGCTCACGCTCGTGACCGTGGGCACCGGCATCGGTGGCGGCATCGTCGTGAACGGCTCGCTGTTCCGCGGCGCCCACGGTGTCGCCGGCGAGATCGGCCACATCAATGCCGTGCCGGACGGCCGCCCGTGCGGCTGCGGCCGGAACGGCTGCCTCGAGCAGTACGCCAGCGGCAATGCACTCGTCCGGGAGGCCCGGATGCTGGCCGCCGAGCGCAGGTCCGAGGCCGGGGTGCTGCTCGCCCTCGGCGACGGCACCCCCGAGGGGGTGCAGGGGCTGCACGTGACGCAGGCGGCCAAGGCCGGCGACCCGGTGGCGATGGAGGCCTTCACGATCGTCGGGACGTGGCTCGGCCGCGGCCTGGCCGATCTCGCCGCCGTGCTCGACCCCGAGCTGTTCGTCATCGGCGGCGGCGTGTCGGATGCGGGCGACCTGCTGCTGGCCAGCGCCCGGCAGACCCTCGCGGACAAGCTGATCGGCCAGCAGAACCGGCCCGCTCCGGCTTTGAAGGTCGCCGAGCTCACGAACAGCGCCGGCCTCGTGGGTGCCGCGGACCTCGCCCGGCAGCCCCGCGACTAGACGACGGCCCCGTCGTTCCCGTCATCGTCGTCGCGGTCCTTCATCCGCCACACCAGCGACACGAAGCCGCCCACCGTCAGGGCGACGCCGAGGTTCGCCATCCACCGATCCCAGCCCAGCACCGTCACGAGCAGCACGAGCGCCGGGCCGCCGAGCACCGCGGCCCAGGAGAACCGGCCGATCGCATCGGCCGGTCGCGGCAGGGGTGGCGGATGGGGAGGCTCGTAGCCCTCGTCGAGCAGGTCGAGCGGGTCGTACTCGCCGGGGGCTCCGTCGCTCGGGGCGGGCTCGGGTTCCGGTGCCGGGGGAAGGGTGGACTGCTCCGCAGGGAACTGGGGCCCGAGGTCGATCTCGCCGCGCAGGTCGGCGACGATCGCGTCCCACGCCTGCTGCTCGTGATCGGGAAGACCCTGCGAGGGAGTGCTCACGTCCGCAGCATCCGCGCGTCGAGCACGGTCACGTCAGGATCCGCCTGACGAAGGCGATGCTGTCGCGGACGATCACCTCAGCGTCGTGGTCGAGGGTCGCGACGTGGTACGAGTCCGGGAGGACCTCCTCGTGCACGTCGGTGGACGACACGTGCGACAGGATGTACGCCGCATTGGACGGCTCAACCACGTGATCCTCCGCGCTGCGGAAGAGCAGCACCGGCTGGGTCACCTTGGCGATGTCCGCCTTGATCAGCGACCAGAACTTCGACAGTGAGTGCGCCGCCTTCAGCGGGATCTTGGTGTACGCGACCTCGTCCTGGCCGGGCTTGGCGATGTCGTTCGAGATGCCCGGGAACGACGGAACGATGAGCTGCAGCACGGGCAGCAGGAAGCGGTCGGGCCGCTCGGAGTGCACCGCCGGGTTGACCAGGACGATGCCGCTGATGGCGTCGCCGTACTGCTCCGCGAGGCGGAGCGTGAGGGATCCGCCCATGGACAGCCCCATGACGAAGACGGCACTGCATGTCTCGCGGAGCTCGCGGAAGCTGCGATCGGCCTCCGCGTACCAGTCCTCCCACGTCGTGCGGTTCATCTCCTGCCAGGTGGTGCCGTGCCCGGGCAGCCGAGGCACGCGCACCGTCCAGCCCTCGCCCGACAGCGCCTGCCCCCACGGGCGCACCGAGGCGGGGGAGCCGGTGAAGCCGTGGAGCACGAGGATGCCGACGTGGTCGCCGTCGGCCGACCACGGCTCGGCGCCGGGAACGACGGTCCCGGAGGCGTTCGGCATGGGGGCTCCTTTCGCGGAGGTCGTCGGAATCGACCGACCGGACCACTAGTCTGCCACCCGAGAGGAGGTGGGACGGGTGCTGTACTGGTTCCTCAAGTACGTCGTCGTGGGGCCGTGGCTGCGCGTGCTCTTCCGTCCCTGGGTGGAGGGCCTCGAGCACGTCCCCGACAAGGGGGCTGCGATCCTCGCCAGCAACCACCTGTCGTTCTCCGACTCCTTCTTCCTGCCGCTCGTCGTGCCGCGCCCCATCACCTTCCTCGCGAAGAGCGACTACTTCACCGGCCGCGGCGTCAAGGGCCTGTTCACCAAGGCCTTCTTCGCCGGCGTCGGGCAGGTGCCCGTCGACCGCTCGGGCGGCCGGGCGTCGGAGGCGGCACTGCGCACCGGCATGCGCATCCTCGGCGAGGGCAGCCTGCTGGGCATCTATCCCGAGGGCACGCGCTCGCCGAACGGCACCCTGTACCGCGGCAAGACCGGCCTGGCCCGCATGGCGATGGAGTGCGAGGTCCCGATCATCCCGGTCGCGATGATCAACACCTACGAGATCCAGCCTCCCGGCCAGGTGCGGCCCAGCCTGCGGCGTGTCGGCGTGCGCATCGGCCGCCCGCTCGACTTCTCACGCTACGAGGGCCTGAGCAACGACCGCTTCGTCCTGAGGTCGATCACCGACGAGGTCATGTACGAGCTGATGTCGCTGTCGGGCCAGGAGTACGTCGACATGTACGCCACCCGGGCCAAGGAGCTCATCGCCCAGGGCTCACCCGCCGACTCGCGATCGATGGTGGATCAGGCGTAGCCATCGCGGCCGGGCCGGCGACAGCGGAACCCCCGGTCAGGCGTGGTCAGCGCGGTCGAGCGGGACCCATCCCTTGCTGCGCTCCACGGCGCTTCGCCAGCGCTGGTGCGCTTCCTCGACGGGCTCACCGGGCTCGAAGATCCCGGACGAGGCCCGCGTGGTGGCCAGTGCGCCGGTCGACGGCCAGAGCCCGACGCCCAGGCCGGCCAGGAAGGCCGCTCCGAGACCGGTCGTCTGGAGCTGGGCCGAGCGGTCGACGACGATCTGGAGTGCGTCGGCCTGCAGCTGGCACAGCAGGTCGTTGGCCGCGGCCCCTCCGTCGATCGCGAGCCGTTCGAGCGGAACGCCGCCCTCGTCGCTCATGAGGGTCACGACATCGCGCACCGAGAAGGCGATGGCCTCCAGAGCCGCCCGGGCGATGTGCGCCTTGGTGGTGCCGCGGGTGATCCCGATGATGAGCCCGCGGGCGGCCGGGTCCCAGTCGGGCGCGCCGAGGCCGGTGAGCGCCGGGACGAAGACGACGCCGCCGCTGTCCGGGACGCTGCGGGCGAGGTCCTCGATGTCGCTGGCACGCTCGATGATCCCCAGCCCGTCGCGCAGCCACTGCACGGCGGCGCCGGTGACGAACACCGCCCCCTCGAGGGCGAAGTCGACGGTGCCGTCCGG
>CALGTB010000315.1 GCA_937902285.1 uncultured Actinomycetes bacterium
AGGGCGACGGAAACCGGGGTCGCCGGACGCCCGAGGAGGGTCTCGAGGTCGGCAGGGTCCACCTCGAGCTCGCCCTCCGCGATGCCGCGATCCACGTCGGCGAAGATCATCGGGAGGGGGTCGGGAAGACCTGCGCCGGCCAGGATCCCGGCGAAGGCATCGACCGGCACGTCGGTGTAGGCCACCGGCCGACCAGTGGCCTCGGAGATGGCCGCAGCGAGCTGGGGCAGGGTCACTGCCTCACCACCGAGCTCGTACGTGCGGCCCTCGTGCCCATCCGTGGTGAGCACGACCGCTGCAGCCTCGGCGTAGTCCGCGCGCGGCGCCAGGCTGACCCGGCCATCGCCTGCCGACCCGACCATCCCGTGCTCGAGGTAGGTGTCCAACTGCGCGGTGTAGTTCTCGACGTACCAGGCGTTGCGCAGGACCGTGCTGGGCACCGGCGACTCGGCGAGGTACTCCTCCGTGGCCCGGTGGTCGGACATGAGCAGCACCGACGACGTCAGAGCCTGCGGCCCGGACGTGTACACGATGCGCGACACTCCCGCACGGGTGGCGGCGTCGATGGCATTGCGGTGCTGTCCCGCCCGGTCGTCGAAGTCGTTGCTGGAGACGAGGAGGACGACCTCAGCACCGGCGAACGCCGCGTCGAGGCTCGTCGGGTCCTTATAGTCGGCGGCGACGACCTGCACGCCACGATCGCCGAGGTCGCTGATCCGATCGGTGGAGCGGCCCACCGCGGTGATACTCGAGGCCGGGACGCCTCTCTCAAGGAGGGACTCGACGACGAGGCGGCCGAGGTGGCCGGTGGCTCCGGTGACGACGATGGACACGTGCTCCTCCAATGGCGTGGGACGACCACGGCGGTCGCTCTCCCTACGTCGAACCATCCCGCTGTACGGTTGCTTCCCGATGGAGAGCAGGCACTTTGAAGTGCCGTACTGACTCTGGAGTGAGCATGGAATGGTCCGGACCCGACGGGCAGCCGCCCGACCCCTACAGCGCGAACTGCCCGAGTCGCACCGTGCTCGATCGCATCGGCGACCGGTGGACCGTGCTCGTGGTCGGCTCGCTGTCGGAGCGCCGGATGCGATTCAGCGAGCTGGCTCGTCAGATCGACGGGGTGAGCCAGAAGATGCTCACGCAGACGCTCCGCGGGCTCGAGCGTGACGGCCTGGTCACGCGTACGGTGCACCCCGAGGTGCCGCCGCGGGTCGAGTACGAGCTCACGGACACCGGCCGCACCCTGATCGCTCCGCTGGCAGGCCTCGACGCGTGGGCCCGCGAGCACATCGGGACCATCGTGTCCGCACGCGCCGCCTACGACGCAGAGAGGACCCCCGCATGACGATCGACCAGCCCGTCTGGGTGGCCGTGGGCCTCTTCGTGGCCTACATGGCTGTCGTGGGCCTCGCCTGGAGGGCGACCGGAACCCGCTATGACGCCCTCGTCGACTCCCGCGAGCACGTGGTCCGCGGCATCATCCTGTCGATCGGCCTGGGGGCCGTGCTCCTCGTCATCGTGACCACCTGGCTGGGCTGGTGGCAGGCGGCCCTCGGCGAGGGCGTGCGAGTCGGCCCCGCGTGGGTGCTCGTCGTGCCCGTCCTGCTGGGGCTGATCGCCCTGGTCAACATCGCGTCCATCGACTTCCGGTCGCCGCAGGCGCGCCTGGTGCCGTGGATCCTCGTCGGCACCCTCATCGTCGGCTTCGCCGAGGAGCTCGTCACCCGGGGAACCCTGGTGGTGGGCCTTCGCGACGGGGGCGTCGGAGAGGTCTGGGTCTGGCTCGTCACCTCCGCATTGTTCGCTCTCCTGCATGCGATGAACGCCCTCTTCGGGCAGTCCACCCAGAAGACCCTGGTTCAGGTCGTCATGACCTTCTTCGCGGGCACCGCCTTCTACGTCACGCTGATGACGACCGGCAGCCTCGTCGTGGGTATGGTGCTGCACGCCCTTTGGGACCTCGGCACCCACAGCATCACCGGCACGAACGGCCGGCAGAGGCCGATCAGAGG
>CALGTB010000316.1 GCA_937902285.1 uncultured Actinomycetes bacterium
CATGGGCGCGGGCCCGGCAGCCTGGAGGCCGCGCCTCGCGGTCGGCGAGCCCGTTCCTCGTCGCCGCCGGGGCGGCCTCGCCCCACGACCGCTCCGACGCCTCGGTGCGGCGGGGCTCGGCGAAGTCGCGCTCGGAGCGCACCCGCAAGGGACCGGCCAAGTGCCGGGTGTGCCGCAAGGGCCTGGTATCGGCGGAGGAGCGCACCCTGGGTCGCTGCCGCACGTGCCCGTCCGACCTCAACGAGCCGCTGCTCGAGGCGCTGCGCGAGTGGCGGCTGGGCGAGTCGCGCGAGCGGGCTGTCCCCGCCTACGTCATCTTCACCGACGCCACGCTCATCGCGATCGCCGAGCAGGTGCCCGGCGACGCCGACGCGCTGCTGGAGATCCCCGGGCTCGGGCCGAAGAAGCTCGACGCCTACGGGGATGCGGTGCTCGCGCTCATCTCCGAGCACGGCTGAGCGGTCAGGCGCGACGCGGTCCGCGGGCGAAGCCGTGCTGCACGGCGTACCACGCTCTCGGGGTCAGGGGGTTGACGTCGTAGGTTCCGGCCACAAGGTCGGTGGTCTCGCCGCCGATGTTCCACACGCCGACTCCCGCTGCGCCGAGATCCCACGACGCAGCGATGACCCGGGACAGCCAGCGGGCCCGCGCCGGGTCGCCGATCCGCTGGGGGACGCCGGTCTCCTCCATGAGCCACGGCTTGCCGAGCTCGGTGCAGTAGTCCGCCAGTGCGGGCAGGCCCTTGCGCAGGCTGCGGTGGCCGTAGACGTGGATGGCGCAGACGTCGTTCCCTGGGAGGGCCATGATCCGCTCCCACTCGATCCCCGACTCCCAGTCAAGGTGCAGGAAGCCTCCGACGTTGACGAGGGTGCTCGGTGCGAGGGCGTGCCACTGCGCGAGGGTGCGGGTGAAGAAGTCGGTGAGCTGACGGGAGGTCGGCACCGTGGGACCGGGATCGCCGTTGGGGGGAAGAGGCTCGCCGGCGATGCTCACGAGGGCGATGGTGGGGTCGTCGCGGTAGGCGACTCCGGTGATCGTGTTCACGCGCGCCGCAGCGGTCGTCAGGTATGCCGTCCAGTCGACGACGTAGGGGTTGAGTCCGTCGTCGGTGAGAAGGTTGCGGTACGGCGAGAGGTCCAGTAGCACCCGGAGCCCGGCCTCGGCCGACGTGGCGATCACAGCGTCCACCCTCGCCCACGCCTCCTCGGAGGCGACGGCCTCCTGTGCCGGCGTCCCGTACTGCAGGAAGTCGGTGAGCCGGATCGTGTTGGCCCCGGCCTCCTTGGCCATGGCGATGGCAGGACCCGGGTCGAACATCGCCCCATAGATGGACACGGCCTTCATCGCCCACGGTGTCGTGCCCACGCACAGGCTCGTACCGCACACGCTCACCCGCTCGAGCGCCGGCCCTGCGGCGTGGGCTGGAGCGGGTGCCAGGAGCGATGCTGATGCGACGGCCAGCAGTACGCCGACGGCTGCACGCAGACGCCTCATGTCGGCCTCACCCTGCAACCGCGAACGTGGGAACCCACCGCTCGAGCTCTCGGCGCATCGGCACAGTGGCGTCGAGCTGGCACAGCACGCCAACACTGCCGAGCCACACGCGGTGGATGAGCGCGTACGACGGAGGCAGGTTGAGCTTGATCCCGATCGAGAAGTCGGGGTTGCGCACGTCGTTCATGCGGGCGAACTGCCCCCGCATCCACTCTCGGCTGAAGTGGAAGGTCTCGTACCGCGCGGGCTCGACGAACGGATCGAGGTAGTTGAGCACCTGAACGGGGTCGACGTCGACCTTCGGGCGGATGAAGCCCTCGTCGCGGAGGCCGGCGATGACGGTCTCGGCGTCGCCCGACATCGCGATGCGCAGCAGGGTCCCCATCGCATCGGGCAGGCCGTCGGGCAGCTCGGCCACCGCGCCGAAGTCGAGCACGCAGAAGCGCCCCTCGGGTGTCATGCGGAAGTTGCCGGGGTGCGGGTCGGAGTGCAGCAGGCCGGCCCGTGCCGGGCCGGACAGCAGGAACCGCTCGTAGAGCTCACCGGCCCGATCACGCTCCTCGGGCGTGCCGCTGGTGATGATCGCGGACAGCGGGGTGCCGTCGACCCACTCCGACACGATGACATGCGGCGCGGCGGCCAGCACGTGCGGGATGACGTACTCGGGGTCGCCCTCGTAGGCGGCCGCGAACTGGCGCTGGTTGCGCGACTCGCGCAGGTAGTCGAGCTCCTCGATGGCGCGCGCCCGCAGCTCGTCGAGGAGGTCCCTGATGTCGAGCCCGGGCACGAGCGAGGAGAACATGCGGCCAAGCCGGGCCATCTGATTGAGGTCGGAGATGAAGGCCTTGTCCGCGCCCGGGTACTGCACCTTGACGGCCACGACGCGGCCGTCGTGCCACACCGCCTTGTGCACCTGCCCGATCGAGGCGGCAGCCGCCGGCACGTCGTCGAATGCGGCGAACCGCGTGCGCCAGTCCTCGCCGAGCTCCTCGGCGAGGATCGCGTGGATCCGGTCGGCGGGGAGCGGGGGCGCGGCCTCCTGCAGCTTGGTCAGCGCCGCGCGGTAGGGCCCGGCAACGTCCTCGGGCATGGCGGCCTCGAAGATGCTCATTGCCTGGCCCATCTTCATGGCCCCGCCCTTGAGCTGGCCGAGCACCGTGAACAGCTGCTCGGCGGTGCGCGCCTGCAGCTCGGCGGTGACCGCCTCGGCGGGCTTGCCTCCGATCCGCTTGCCCAGGCCCCACGCCTGCCGTCCGGCGTACGACGCGGGCAGTGATGCCATGCGCACCGTGCGGCTGATCGCGTACCTCGGGATGTCGGCCACGGTTCATTGTCACCCGTGACCGGCGGTTGCGCTCTGCCGGGCGGCTCAGCCCTGGGGCCAGCGGCACCCGCAGAGGGCGTGCGACGGACGTGCGAGCCACGTGGCCTGCCCGAGGGGGAGGCGCACCTCGAGGGCGCAGTTGCCCCATGCCGCCGGGTCGTCAGGAGCGTCGGCCCACGAGCGCACGAGCAGGAGGGCGTGGGTGGCCGCGGCACGCGAGAGGAGGGGGTCGACCGGAGGGCAGGCCATCGCGGCCACCGCCTGAGACCACTGGACGGCCAGCAGCGGCCACGCCGGATCGGCATCGCGCCGGTGCAGGTGCGCGCACCGCAGGCAGCTCGTGCGCCCGGGCACGACCAGCGGCCCGACGACCGCGCGGTCGCCGAGCACGCCGATGTGAAGATGCGCGAGGTCCTGCAGGTCGTGGTCGAAGTGGGCCGGCACGTCGGGGTGGAGTCCATCGGCCAGCACGGCGATGGTCGACTGCCGCGGGCTGATCGCGAGGCGCAGGCCCGCGCACTCCACGGCCTCGGACACCTGTGCCGCCAGGTCGCCGTCGCCGAGGACGCACACGCGAACGCGGTCGCGCGCGGCCATCGCGTCGTACGCGGCGTCGAGGTCGCGGGTCGTGCGCAATGCGGCGCCGAAGCGGCGCCCTGCCGCGTCACGGAGCTCCTGCGGTGCCCAGCGGACGGCGTCGGGGATGCGTGCGGCGTCCTCGAGGGCGCCGGCGGCCAGCATCGCGCGGAGCAGGCGCCGGGCCTCGCTGACGGGCAGGACCAGGGCGTCCATCAGCTGCTCGACCGTGTGCAGGCCGTCCAGTCGCGACAGCCACTCGAGGTGGACGCGGCTGACCCGCGACACGACGATGTCGTCGCCGAGCTGGATGGTGGAGGTGTCGCGCCAGAGGGCGGGGACGTCCTGGCGCCATCGCGGTCGCGCCAGGCCCGCGAGCTCGGGGAGCGCCGCGTCCTCGGGCTCGGGCAGGTGCCGTGCGGTGGTCATGGACGCTCATGGGCAGTGGCGGGCATGAGCGGAGCCTGAGGTTATGGGGCTGTGGATCGTCACTGGCCGTCCACAGCCTCGTTGCGCTATACGCCCCGCGACCTGTTGCCCGCCGGGGCGCCGGCATCCCAGCTCCGCGAGTGGGCGGTCGTGGGGGAGTCGGGGCCTGCCGGGGCCCCGCAACCGCCCACCCGCGGAACGGGC
>CALGTB010000317.1 GCA_937902285.1 uncultured Actinomycetes bacterium
CCCCGACTGCTCCCGACGTCGGGCACGCGGACCAGTACGCCGATCACCTGCGACGCGACGGCCTCACCCCGATGCTGCGCCAGCCGCGCGGTGACCGGGACTTCGAGGTCGCCGACCCCGCCGTCATCGGCATGTTCGGCTCTCCGCAGGCGTGGGGCAACGAGCTTCGGCCGGGGCGCCGCGCTGACATCCGCATCACCCGACCGGTCGACGGCCCGCTCGTGGTGCTCATCTCGACCAGGTCGATGCCGGGAGTGGTCGTGGTCGACGCCGTCGGCCCGGGGGGTCCCGTCCGCGAGGACGTGCATCTCGGATCGGTGATCACGCTGCCGCTGGGCGACGGCCGCGCTGGTGAGCCGGCCCAGGTCTGGCTGACGGTCGTCGACGCCGCGGACTCCATCGAGGGCTTCCTGGGCATCCGCTCGTTCGTCGTGCTGCGGGCCGACGACCTGCAGGCCCAGGTCGTGGCCCATCGCTCCGCGGCCGCTGCCCTGCGCCAGGAGCTCGACTTCATGGCCGGCACGCGGTCGTGGAAGGTCACCGCGCCCCTGCGCAAGTGGAAGGGGCGCGGCGCCTCCTAAGGCGACTGCGGACTAGCGGCGCGGACGCTTCGGCGGGTTCTGCACCGTGACGGTGTAGGTCTCGCTGCCCGGCGTGAGGGTGGCGTTGCCCGGGCTGATCGCTGTGACCTGGCACTGGCCGGCGCCCAGCGCCTGCAGGACGGCGCCGCTGATGACGCACGGACCCTGCTCGCTGAACACCACCGTCGTGCCGGACGTGCTCGCACCCGCGAGGGTGACCGACGAGCCCACGGTCATGACGATGGGCGCCGCGATCGACCAGACCGGCTGGCCGGGCGGGTCGACCGTGATGTTGTCGGCGACGCGGGCGCCCTGGATGTTGACCACCTGCGACGACGAGCCGCTGAAGATGCCCGCCGAGCCGGCCCTGGTGCCGCTGTACTCCGCGCTGATCGTGTGGATGCCGCTGACCGGCGGGGTCCACTGGAGCGTGGCGACGCCGTTCACCGTCGGGATCGACCCGCTGATGCCGACCCCGTCCATGAGGAAGGCGGCGCTGCCGTCGGGGAACCCGGCGCCGAGCACGGCCTGGAGCACGGTCGGGGTGCCGACGTAGAGGCTGGCGGGCCAGCGCAGCGACAGGGGCAGGTCCGCGGTCGTGACGCTGGGCGTCGACACGGGGCTCGTCGAGGCGGTCTGGCCACCGGAGGCCGGCGTGTACGTGGCCTGGATGGAGATCGGGCCGCCCGCCGTCGGCGTCCACGGGAGGTTCGCCGTGGAGGTGGTGCCGCCGAAGAGTCCGGTGAGCGGGGCGAACGTCAGGCCGTTGCCGCCCGCCGTGGTCAGCGAGAGGCTGCCGGTGGGGGCGATGCTCCCGATCGGAGCGATGACCGCGCCCAGCAGGGTGTTGCTGACGTTCTGCTGCAGGCTGTTCTGGGCGAGCAGGA
>CALGTB010000318.1 GCA_937902285.1 uncultured Actinomycetes bacterium
GCACGCCCTTCCGGGCCGGGCGAGCCCGCCCAACGGCGACGTTCTCGTCGGGGGAGCGTCAGCCGGGTTCGCGACGGCCATCAAGAGCGTCGCCTGGATCGCCGGGGCCTTCGTCCTGCTCGGGCTCGCAACGACGTTCGTCCTTCCGAAGAACGCGGCCCGCGTGGAGTCCGAGGGCTACGCGCCGCCGCTCAAGGAGGAGTGACGTGACGCGGGGCGCCATCGTCGTCATCGGCCACACCGACGTCGGCCGGCGCGCCTGCGCCCTCCTGGCGAGCCGCGGCATCCGCACCCTGCATCTCGACGACCCGACCGACGCCGACCTGCGGGAGGCCCTGTCCGGAGAGGTCGCCGGCGTGGCCGTGCTCCTGCACGACGACATGCGGGCCCTTCGCTACTCGCTGGTCGTCGAGCACGTGCGCCCCGGCATCCGGCTGTTCGTCGCGATGTTCGACGGCACCGCGCGGGCCCAGCTCGAACGGGCGGTGCGCAACTGCGTGGTGCTCTCCCCCGCTGCCATCGCCGTGCCCAGCATGGTCGCCGCCGCCATCGCGCCCGACCATGTCGCCGTGCGCCGGACCGCCACGTCCGATGAGCGCTCGTGGGTGACCATCGACGGGGTGCCCGAGGCCGATCGCGTCTCGATGCACCCGTTCGAGGCGCCTCGACCCCTGCGCCGCCGCGGACGCGTCGGCATGATGCGGGGCCAGCTGCATCCCTACGACGCGGGTTCCGCCGTCCTGCTGGGGGGAGCGTTCGGCCTGCTCCTCGTCATCGCCGTCGACACCCTGGTCGGCCTGAGGCATGACTCGCTCATCCGCTCGCTCTACGACGCCACGCGGACGACGGCCACGATCGCGGCACCTGAGCTCGCGGACGAGACGGGGGTGCTCCTGTGGGCGACCATCGCCGCGCTCCTCGTCATGGGGCTCACGGCGGCCTTCGCGGCGGGGATCGTCCATCACCTCATCTCCGGACGCCATGTGTCCCTGGTCGGCCGCCGCGTGGTCCCGCGATCGGGCCACGTGGTCGTCGCCGGGATGGGACAGGTCGGCATCCGCCTCGCCCAGGAGCTGCGGGCGCTCGGCATCGCCGTGCTCGGCATCGAGCGCCTGCCCGACGCACCCGGACTGCCGCTGGCCCGCGACCTCGGCATCCCCGTCATCATCGGTGACGCCTCCTCGCGGCGCGTCCTGCGGCGGGCCGGGCTCCGTGACGCGGTCGCGGTCGTGGCGGCCGGCAGCGAGGAGCGCGACAACATCGCCGTGGCGATCTCCGCCCAGGCGGTCGCCCTCGACGCCACCGTGGTGATCCGCGCGGGAGCCGACGACGCCATCGACGAGACACGGTCGCTGTTCCGCATCGGCTCGGTGGTCGACGTCAACGGCCTGACCGCGACGTTCGTCGTCCAGTCGATGGTCGATGCGGCGCCCTACGTCGTCATCGCGGTCGACGACCGCATCCTGGCGGTCGACGACGCCGGCGCCGTCACGGCGATCATGCCGGCCGGCACGGTGCGGTGCTCCTGCTCCTGAGTCCCGCGGTGGTCTATAGTGAAACGACATTCATTTTCATTAGGAGCGCCATGAACCGAACCGAGCTCGTTGCCGCCGTCGCCCTCCGCGCCGGCATCTCCCCTGCCGTCGCCGACCAGGCCCTCGCCGGCCTCGCCTCCGTCGTGACCGAGCAGCTGGTCAGCGGGGGCAGGGTCGCCCTTCCGGGCTTCGCCACCTTCGAGACGATCCAGCGGGCCGCCCGCACGGGGCGCAACCCGCAGACCGGCGAGCCGATGACGATCGCGGCGCGCCGCTCACCCCGGATCACCCCCGGTGCCGCCCTCAAGCGCGCGGTCGCCGATGGCTGATGGCCGACGGGGCCGCGGGCGGCTGCGCGCCCTGTGGCGCCGTCCGCGGCACGCCGACCACCCGCATGGTGCCGACGGGGCGGGCACGGCCGCGCTGATCGATCAGCGCGGGATCCCCACGCACGCGTGCCTCAACTGTGGGTGCAACGTGTTCACGATCCAGGCGGTGTTCGAGGAGTACGACATCTCCGGCTGGTACCTGGACGGAGCGTGCTCATGCTGCGGCAGCCCGCTCACGGTGCCGTGCCCGGTGGACGACCCGGAGGCCTGACGAGGGGCAGGACTGCCGGCTCGGGCCTCACAGGGCGTTCGCCCTTCCGAAGAACGCGGCCCGCGTGGAGTCCGAGGGCTACCCCCGAAGCGCGACGACAGCGGATAATGCAACTCGTGCAGCCCCCGAGACCGGTATCGGAGCGACACCTGTCGGCCAGCCAGGCCTACGCCCGCAGCCCGCTCGACGTCCCGTGGCGAGGGATCCCTGGCCCGGTATGGACGATGGCAGTCGGCTCTGCCCTCTACGCCGCAACGGCCGGCCTCGCGGTCCTGGCCCGGGGCATGGGCCAGGACAACGACCCCGCGCTGCTCGCGACGGCGATCTACAGCCTGGCTGCCGTCGTCGTCCTCATGGTCCTCAGGGCCCGGGTCCCCCTCTGGCTGCTCCAGACCCAGACGCTCATCGTGGTGTGCCTGACCGGTCTGCTCGTCGCGATAGCACCCAACGCCCTGAGTGCCGCCAACATGTCCTTCCGCTACATCGCCGTCGCGCTGTACGTCGCGTTCTGGATGTCCCTGCGGATGACCCTCACCGTCGCCGCACTCATCACGGCGACCTCCCTCGTCGCCTGCGCCGCAAACAGCCAGGACCTGCGTCCGCTGCTGCCCACATGGCTGCTCGTCAGCGTGCTCACGTGGGTCGTGGCGCTCATCGTCCATCACCTCTCCCGGGCGGCGGCGCGGCACGCCACGGTCGACCCGCTCACGGGGATGCTCAACCGCGGGGGCCTGAGGATGCTTCTGGACCTCTCCGTCGGCCCCGGACGGGTGATCGTGCCGCGCACGCTCGTCGTCATCGACCTCGACGACTTCAAGCAGCTGAACGACACGCGTGGCCACCTCGCAGGCGACCAGGCCCTCAGCGACCTCGGCACCGCCTGGCGTCGCACCCTGCGCGCCGACGACATCGCCGTGCGCAGCGGAGGAGACGAGTTCATCCTCATCCTGCCGAGCACCACCCGCGAGGAGGCGGAGGTGCTCATGGCTCGACTCCGCGCCGAGTCACCGGTGCCCTGGTCCTTCGGCATCGCCGACTGGCCCGCCACGGAGGCCTTCGACGAGGCGTCGGCGCGCGCCGACCGCGAGCTCTACCGCCGCAAGGCGGAGCGTGAGCGCGGCCCGGCTGCCTAGTGCGGCGACGTGACCGGGATCAGAATGCCGGAAGACGCTCCGCGAGCCAGCCCGGCAGCGCGTCCATGCCGATGCGCTCCTGGGCCATGGAGTCGCGCTCGCGGACGGTCACGGCCTGGTCGTCGAGCGAGTCGAAGTCGACCGTCACGCAGAAGGGCGTGCCGATCTCGTCCTGACGGCGATAGCGGCGCCCGATGGCACCGGCGTCGTCGAACTCGATGTTCCAGCGCTTCCGCAGCACCGCGGCGAGGTCCTTGGCCTTGGGCGTGAGCTTCTCGTTGCGCGACAGCGGCAGCACCGCCACCTTGACCGGCGCCAGACGCGGGTCGAGGCGGAGCACCGTGCGCGTGTCGACGCCTCCCTTGGCGTTGGGCGCCTCGTCCTCGTCGTAGGCGTCGAGGAGGAAGGCCAGCACGGCACGAGTGAGGCCCGCAGCAGGCTCGATGACGTAGGGGATCCAGCGCTCGTTCGTCTCCTGGTCGAAGTACGACAGGTCGGTGCCCGACTTCTCGCCGTGCGACCGCAGGTCGAAGTCGGTGCGGTTGGCGATGCCCTCGAGCTCGGCCCACTCCGACCCCGCGAAGCGGAAGCGGTACTCGATGTCGACCGTGCGCTTGGAGTAGTGGCTCAGCTTCTCCTGCGGGTGCTCGAAGAAGCGCAGGTTCTCGGGGTTGAGGCCGAGGTCGGTGTACCAGTCCCAGCGCTGCTGCATCCAGTACTCGTGCCACTCCTCGTCGGTGCCGGGCACGACGAAGAACTCCATCTCCATCTGCTCGAACTCGCGGGTGCGGAAGATGAAGTTGCCCGGCGTGATCTCGTTGCGGAAGCTCTTGCCGGTCTGCCCGATGCCGAACGGCGGCTTCTTGCGCGCGGCGTTCATGACGTTCAGGTAGTTGACGAAGATGCCCTGCGCCGTCTCAGGCCTCAGGTAGTGGACAGCGGATGCGTCCTCGACCGGGCCCACCGTGGTGCGCAGCATGCCGTTGAAGTCACGCGGCTCCGTGAAGTCGCCTCGCGTGCCGCAGTTGGAGCACACGATGTCGGCGAGGCCGTTCTCCGGGGACCGGCCGTGCTTCTCCTCGTAGGCGTCGATGAGCTGATCCGCGCGCCAGCGCTTGTGGCAGTTCCTGCACTCGGTCAGCGGATCGGTGAAGGTGGCGACGTGGCCCGATGCCTCCCAGACCTGGGGGGCGAGGATGACCGACGAGTCCAGACCGACGACGTCCTCGCGGCCGCGCACGACCGCCTGCCACCACTGGCGCCGGACGTTCTCCTTGAGCTCGACGCCGTTGGGGCCGTAGTCCCACGCGGACCGGCTGCCGCCGTAGATCTCCGACGAGGGGAAGACGAAGCCCCGTCGCTTGCAGAGGTTGACGACGGACTCGACACGATCGGCGGCCATGATGCGCTCCTTCTCGAGCGCAGTGCGCGCTCCACTCCGGCTGGTTGTCGGCGGACGGCTCGAGTCTACGAGCCCGACCCGGACTCGAGCAGGCCGAGGGCCGTCGTCTCATCGATGACGTCGAAGTCGTCGTAGTGCCAGGCGAGGTCGCGGCGCGCCAGCGGCCGGGCCACGGCGACGATGAGGTCGTAGCGGTGCTGGAGGTCGGCCGCCGCCTCGCGCGGGCAGACCGGGACGGCCAGCACGAGCAGGCCGACGCCGGAGGCGCGCAGCGCGTCGGCGGCCGCCCGGGCCACGGTGCCGGTCTCGACGCCGTCATCGACCACCACGACCGTGCGCCCCTCGAGGCCGGCCATCGGCGCGACGGCGGCGCCAGCGTCGGACCGCACGACCGGCAGGGCCTGGATGCGGCAGGGGAACGTCTCGACGATGCCGAGTGCCACCGGGACGCCGTTCGGGATAGCGGCGAGGAGGAGGGCGTCGGGGTGCCCGCTCAGGGCGTCGTCGAGCAGGGGGCCGAGGCGACGCCCGCCATCGCCCAGGCTCGCGAAGTCGCTCATGCGTCGCGGCTCACGACGAGACCGGCGGCACGTGGGCCGACGCCGCGTTCCCGAGGCCGACCGCCCCCGCGTCGGCGGCGAGGCCGCTGGCCGCCGTGGTCCGGCCCTCGGGGGTCCAGTGGCGCACGATCTCGAACGCCGACGACTCGTCGACGGCGGTCGACAGGAGGGGGACGGCGTTGAGCTTGACGTCGTAGGAGGACAGCGCCCGCCGGTAGGCGCCGACCCCGGCCCACTCCGTACGGATGACGAAGAGCTCGGCCTCGTCCGTGGACTGGCCGATGGAGGCGCACACCAGGCCCGGCTGCGCGGCCAGCGACGCCACCGCACGGTCGGCGTCGGCGAGGAACTGCTCGCGCGCAGCGCCCGCGACCCGGTAGCGGCTCACCACGAGGAGGACAGCGCCCTCGTCGGCGAAGGCCGGCCACGGGCTAGAGTCGGTCACGCGTGAAAGGTAGCGCGATCCGCGAACCGCACCCCGACCAGCCCGGAGTCCTCATGGCCAGCACCCCCCCGAAGAAGGGCAAGCCGACCAGCGGCGTCCGTGGGCCCGGTGGGCCGCAGGCGCCCAGGCCGTCCACCGCCCGCCCGGCCTCCTCCGCGTCGGCCTCGCCCTGGCGTCGGCGCCTTGAGAAGGCCAGCTTCCCGATCCTGCGCACCATCAGCGGACTCCCCCGGTGGCTGGTCGTGGTCGTCCCCGCCGTCCTCCTGCTTCTCGGCCTCGTGCAGACGGGGTCGCTCGCCTGGCTGGGCGGGGTCCTGCTGACGATCGTCTTCCTCCTGCTGGCCTGGCTCACGGCGCTGTCGTGGCCGGCCATCTCGCCGGGCTCCCGTGTCATGCGCGTCATCGTGCTGCTGGCCCTGGCCGGCATCACCGTGCTCAAGTTCGCCGGCCGCTTCTAGCCGGCCGTCCGGGACGCTGAGGGACCCATGTCGTTCTCCGTGACGTCGCACGGACGCGTCGACGACTTCATCTCGGCGACCGAGGCCTTCCGGGCGACCGAGCCGGTGCTCACCAACGTCATCGGCTCGATCTCCGAGAGTGCCCGCGACGGGCGGGCCTACGACACAGTGATGTGGCTCGACGTGCGCGACGATGCTGGCGCCGTGGTCGGCTGCGCGGTGCGCACGTCGCCCTGGAACCTCGTGGTGTCACCCATGCCCGCGGGCGCGGGGATCGCCGTCGGCCGATACGTCGCCCATGCCGATCCCGGCGTCCCCGGCATCGCCGGCGTGCGCAGTGTCGTGGACGAGGTGGCCGAGGGGCTGGGGCGAAGCACCCCTCCGCAGCCCGCCATGGTCGACGTTGTGCGGCGACTGGACACGTTCACCCCGCCGACGGCGGCGGTGCCCGGCGCTGCCCGGCAGGCGACCCGCAGCGACCGCGACCTGCTCCTGCAGTGGATGGTGCAGTTCGCGATCGACGCCGCTCTTCCACCCCATGACGCCACGGCCTCGGTCGACAGCCGGCTCGACGCCGGCGCCTTCTGGCTGTGGGAGGTCGACGGCGAGCCGGTGGCCCTTGCCGGCCACGCACCGCTGGTCGCCACGCCGGCAGGGGTCATCGGCAGGGTCGGTCCCGTCTACACGCCGGCGCACCTGCGCGGCCGCGGCTACGGCGCCGCGGTGACAAGCGCCGTGGTGACGCGGCTGCTGCCCCGGACGACCGCGATCATCCTGTACGCCGATGCCGCCAACCCCACGAGCAACGGCGTGTACGAGAGGCTCGGCTTCCGCGTGGTGGCCGAGGTCGTCGAGGTCCACCTCACCGACTGACTTTGACAATCATTTTCATTAGTCCTAGTCTCGGTGCATGACCTCAGCGACCCTGACCCGCCGTGCCATCGCCCCGCTGCTCGTCGCGGGCGCGACCCTGCTGCTGAGCGCCTGCGGTGGCGCCGGCACCGACAGCGCCCCGTCGTCCGAGGCCGGCACGACGTCGGTCGTCGCGGCGTTCTACCCGCTCCAGTACGCCGCACAGGCGGTCGGCGGCGACACGGTCTCGGTGACCTCCCTCACGCCTCCGGGCGTCGAGCCGCACGACCTCGAGCTGACGGCCGCCCAGGTCGCTGAGATCTCCCAGGCCGACGTCGTGCTCTACATCAAGGGATTCCAGCCGGCCGTCGACGAGGCCGTCGCCCAGCAGGCAGCCGACCGCGCCATCGACGTCTCGGAGGGACTGGCGCTGCTCAGCGGGGACCCGGCCGAGGGTGAGATCAACGACCCGCACGTGTGGCTCGACCCGGCGAACATGGCCGCGATCGGCCAGGCCATCG
The DNA here is from genome assembly GCA_937902285.1 of uncultured Actinomycetes bacterium. Taxonomy (GTDB): domain Bacteria; phylum Actinomycetota; class Actinomycetes; order S36-B12; family S36-B12; genus UBA10649. Next base: position 7,507 of record CALGTB010000318.1, read on the forward strand.
CAACCCGCCTGGGGGCCGTCGACCCCGAGAGTGCCGCGACGGTCAGCGCGAACGCATCGGCGCTCTCGACGGCCATGGCGGACCTCGACGCGAAGTACGCGGCCGGACTGAGCACGTGCGCATCCACCGATCTCGTCGTCAGCCACGAGGCGTTCGGCTACCTGGCGAACGCATACGGCCTCACGCAGGTCGGCATCTCCGGCCTGTCGCCCGAGGCCGAGCCCAGCCCGGCGCGGATGAAGGAGGTCGCGGACCTCGTGCGCACTGCCGGAATCTCGACGATCTACTACGAGTCCCTGGTGGACCCGAAGGTCGCCCAGACGATCGCCGACGAGACCGGCGCCACCGCAGTCATGCTCGATCCGCTCGAGGGCCTCGCTCCTGACTCCACGTCGGACTACGTTTCGGTCATGGAGGCCAACCTCGCCACCCTGATGAAGGGCCAGAACTGCGGATGAGCATGGAGCGCACGGGCCAGGAGGTCGTGCTCGTCGACCGGCTGTGCGTGGAGTTCGACGGCGAGCACGTCCTCGAGAACGTCGACGTGACCATCCATGCGGGCGAGTTCGTGGCGCTGCTCGGTCCCAACGGGAGCGGCAAGACCACCCTCATCCGTGCGGTGCTCGGCCTCCAGCCGTATGACCACGGTCGCGTCGCCCTCTTCGGCACCCCCCTGTCCTCGTTCCGCTCGTGGGAGCGCATCGCGCTCGTGCCGCAGCGACTGCCGGGCGCATCCAGCATCCCCGTGTCGGTGTGGGAGGCGGTGCTGAGCGGCCTCATCTCTCCGAAGCGCCGCTGGCGGCCCTTCTCGCGCGCAGAGAAGGCGGCCGCCACCCGGGCCCTGAACGATGTCGGGCTGTGGGGCAAGCGGCACGCCCGCCTCGACACCCTCTCCGGGGGCCAGCAGCGCCGCGCACTCATCGCGCGCGCTCTCGCGAGCGGAGCCGACCTGCTCGTCATGGACGAGCCGACGGCCGGGGTCGACTCCGAGCATGTGGCGCGCCTGACCGAGAACCTGGCCGTGCTGCGCGAGCGCGGCACCACCGTCATCGTGGTGACCCACGACCTGGCGGGAATCACCCACCTCGTCACGCGCGCGATCGTCCTCGATCCCGGTGGGCGCGAATCGGTCGTATACGACGGACCCCCACCGGTGCCCACCACTCTCAGCGACCACGTGCACCACCACGACGATGCACCCGGCGGAGCCCCCAGCGCGGTCGGGCTCGAGACATGACCTCGATCCTCGACTTCGACTTCATGCGGCGAGCCCTGGTGGCCGCAGCCCTGGTCGGCCTCATCGCCCCCCTCGTGGGCGTCTTCCTGGTGCAGCGTCGGCTCGCCCTGCTCGGCGACGGCATGGGCCACGTGGCGCTCACGGGCGTCGGCCTGGCCTTCCTGCTGGGGACAGCGCCGATCCCGACCGCCATGGCGGCCGCCGTCCTCGGGGCGTTCCTCATCGAGTTCATCCGCTACCGCAGTCGCACGGCAGGCGACGTCGCACTCGCGCTGCTGTTCTACGGCGGCATCGCGGGCGGTGTGATGTTCGCGTCGCTGGCCCCCGGCAAGGCATCGTCGTCCCTCAACTCCTACCTGTTCGGGTCACTGTCGACCGTGGGCGAGGGCGACCTGCTGGCGCTCGGGGCCCTGTGCCTCGTCGTGGTCCTCGTCATCACCGTTCTCGGTCGCGAGCTGTTCGCCGTCAGCCTCGATCCGGACGTGGCCGCCGTCCAGGGCATCCGCGTGCGCGTGATGAGCACGCTCATGGCCGTGCTGGCTGCCGTGGTCGTCGTCGTGGGCATGCGGGTGGTCGGCCTCCTGCTCGTCAGCGCCATCATGATCGTGCCCGTGGCGGCCGCCCAGCAGGTCACGCGGTCGTTCCGGGCCACCGCGGTGCTGGCGATCGTCATCGGGCTGGTGGCGAGCGTGTCCGGGCTCGTGGGCTCCTTCTACGTCGAGGTGCCGCCCGGCCCCACCATCGTGCTCGTGGCCCTGCTCGCCTTCGCTGTGCTCGCTACCATCGCCATGCCGATACGCCGGCGCAGACGGGAGGCCGCATGAGCACCGCACCGATCCCGGCCGTCCGCCAGACCCGGCAGCGCGCCGCCGTCCGCGACCTGCTCGAGGAGCTGCAGGAGTTCAAGTCGGCCCAGCAGCTCCACGACCTACTGCGGGCCAACGGGACGCAGGTGGGACTCACGACGGTCTACCGGTCGCTGCAGTCGCTCGCCGAGGCGGGCGAGGTCGACCTCCTCGTCAATGACGACGGCGAGTCGGTCTACCGCCGCTGCAGTTCCGAGCACCACCATCACCTCGTGTGCCGCGACTGCGGGCGGACCATCGAGATCGCCGGCCCCGCCGTCGAGCGCTGGGCGAATGCGACCGCCCGGGAGCACGGCTTCAGCGACGTGAGCCACACCCTTGAGATCTTCGGTCGCTGCTCATCCTGCTCGTCGTCCTGACGCTCAGTCGTAGGGGTTGACCGGCTCGGGCACGACCGCGATCGAGCCCACCTGCACGAGCGGGATGGCCGAGGAGCTCGGCGTCGCCCCCGGTGAGCCGTCGGCCGCCGCATCGCCGGGCACCCACTGCCCCGTGACCGTCAGCCAGGTGTTCTCCGGCACGTCGGCGAAGTCCGGCGGCAGTCCGACCGGCTGCACCTTCGACGCGAACGCGTCCGCCGCACAGCACTGGATCTGCATGCGGGCGAGCTGCCAGCCGCCGTCGTCGGTCGACACCGCGAAGCCCGTGAGCTCGACCGTGCGCCCCTCGAGGCTCACGCCCTGCTCCCAGACGGCCCTCGTCACATAGTCCGACAGGAAGACCGGCACCGGATCGCCCGGCGGCAGGGGCGGCAGCGCCTGCTGTGCGGCCACCGAGTTGGTCGTGTCGCGCGCCGCCGCCCATGCGCCGAGGGCCGGGGGTGCGACGACGAAGACGACGAGGATCGGGAGCACGAGGAGCCAGGCGGCACGCGGACCGCCATGCGCATGATCGTGATCCCCCTCGACGCCGTCGAAGACGATCTCCTCGTCGCTCCGCTGGGCCTCGGCCTCGCTGACCCCGCCTCGGCGAAGCGCGTCCACGAGCGCGAGGACGCCGAGGATGACGAGGATCGCGCCGGACGCCAGCAGCCACGGCCGCATCGACTCCTTGACGTAGTCGAGGTAGGCCGTGCCCCACGAGATGCGCAGGATGACGATGCCGACCAGCATGAGGATGATCCCCTGAACCTCCCTGATCATGACGCTGCGCTCATGTGAGGAGCCACCAGCCGACAAGGATGCTCATTCCCACCGCGACCACGAACGTCGTGGGCGCGAACCGCGCCGCGAACGCCCGTCCGAAGAAGCCGGACTGCATGGACATGAGCTTGAGGTCGACCATCGGCCCGACGACGAGGAAGGTCAGCCTGGCCGTCAGGGAGAACGAGGTGAAGCTGGCCGCGACGAAGGCGTCGGCCTCCGAGCAGATGGAGAGGACCACGGCGAGCAGGGCCATGCCCAGGATCGCCAGCAGCGGGTTGTCGGCCAGCGCATCGAGCCAGGAGGGCGGGATGAGCACGTTCATGGCGGCCGCCGCCAGGGCGCCGACGACGAGGAAGCCCCCGGCATGCAGGAAGTCATGCGTGGCCGTCAGCCGGAACGTGTGCCAGGGCGTGGCGCCCTCGAGATGGGTTCGCCGAGGGATGCGCAGCCACTCGGGCCGGCCGAAGCGCAGCCACAGCCAGCCGACGATCACCGCGGTCGCGAACGAGGCGACCAGGCGGGCGAGCACCATCTCCGGCTCACCGGGGAACGCGACGAAGGTGGAGATGAGCACGATCGGGTTGATGGCCGGCGCCGACAGCAGGAAGGCCAGGGCGGCGGCCGGGGTGACGCCCCGGGTCATGAGGGCGCCGGCCACGGGCACGGAGGCGCACTCGCAGCCGGGCAGCACGGCGCCGGCCGCCCCCGCCACCGGCACAGCGAGGGCTCGGTTGGACGGAAGCGCCCGCGCCCAGAACGACTGCGGCACGAACGCCGCGATGGCCGCTGACAGCAGCACGCCCAGAACGAGGAAGGGCAGGGCCTGAACGAAGATGGCGACGAAAACGGTGGCTGCTGTCTCGAGCGCCGGGCTCTCCACCCGCGACATCAGCCACCGCTGGGCGAGGAAGAACAGCACGCCCGCGACGGCCAGGATCTCCAGCTGTCCGGGACGCCACCCCCGCCGAGCGGCCGGCGGGGCGCTCAGGCCGACTCGATCGGGGTCGTGGGATTCGGCACCGCTCCCCCGTAGCGGCGGTCGCGCGAGGCGTACGTCTCGCAGGCCTGCCAGAGGTGCCGGCGGTCGAAGTCGGGCCACAGGGTGTCGACGAAGACCATCTCCGCGTATGCCGACTGCCACAGCAGGAAGTTGCTCGTGCGCTGCTCGCCCGACGTGCGGATGAACAGGTCGACGTCAGGCATGTCCGGCTCGTCGAGATACCGGGCGAACACCTTCTCGTCGATCCGGTCGGCGTCGACACGGCCGGCGCGCACGTCTCTCGCCAGGGCGGCAGCCGCGTCGGCGATCTCGGCCCGGCCGCCGTAGTTCACGCACATCGTCAGGGTCAGCGCCGTGTTCGCGTCGGTCAGCTGCTCCGCAGTCTCGAGCTCGTTGATGACGCTGCGCCACAGGCGCGGCCGGCGCCCGGCCCAGCGCACCCGCACGCCCATGTCGTTCATCTCGTCGCGACGGCGCCGGATGACGTCCCGGTTGAAGCCCATGAGGAAGCGCACTTCGTCGGGGGACCGCTTCCAGTTCTCCGTCGAGAAGGCGTATGCCGAGAGCCACGTGATGCCGAGCTCGAGGGCCCCCTCGACGCAGTCGAACAGGCTCGCCTCGCCCGCCTCGTGTCCCGCTGTCCGGGGCAGGCCCCGGTCCTTGGCCCAGCGGCCGTTGCCGTCCATCACCAGGGCGACATGTCGCGGGACGAACTCCCGGGGGATGCTCGGAGCGGTGGCACCGGACGGGTGCGGCTCGGGCTTGCGCGCCGGAGGTCGGGAGGGTCGACGGGCCATGCGCCCATCCTGACACCTCGACCCCGTGGTTCGGGGCAGCGTCGAGGCCCGGTGGACGCCTCATCGCCTCCGTGTCGTCAGCGTCGATCGACGAGGGGCAGTGACCGCAGTCCCCGCTCGAGGTGCCACTGGAGGAACGCTGCCACGAGGCCGCTGGCATCCCGGCGGTCGCGAGGCTCGCTGGCGTCGGCGACCTGCCAGTCGCCGCTGAGCAGGGCTCCAAGCAGGGCCAGCGTCCCCTCCGACGGCGCCGCCGAGCCGGGCGGGCGGCAGGTGGCGCACACGACGCCGCCACTGGGGATGGAGAACGCGCGGTGCGGCCCGTCGGCGCCGCATCGGGCGCACTGGTCGAACGAGGGCGACCAGCCGGCCACCGACAGAGACCGGAGCAGGTAGGAGTCGAGGATGAGCCCGGCATCGTGATCCTGGCCGACGAGGGCCCTCAGGCCCGCCACGAGCAGGGCGAACTGCTGCACCGACGGGTCACGCTCCTCCGGGGTCAGCCGCTCGGCCGTCTCGAGCATCGCCGTCCCCGCCGTCCACCGCGGGTAGTCGGCCGAGAGGGCGGCACCGTGGGCGGAGATCGACTCGACCTGCGTCACGGTGTCGAGGGACCGCCCCTCGTAGAGCTGCACGTCGACGTGGTTGAACGGCTCGAGCCGCCCGCCGATCCGGCTCGAGGTCTTGCGCACGCCCCTGGCCACGCCCCGGACGCGGCCGTGACTTCGGGTCAGGAGGGTGACGATGCGATCGGCCTCGCCCAGCTTCTGGGTGCGAAGGACGACGGCCTCGTCGCGGTAGAGGGGCACGCTACATTCTCTCTGTCAGCCCGTCATCGGGCAGCAGCGGCGCACGGACGGCTTTCCCGGGAGGTGCAGTGAGCTCCGACGAGGCGATCGATCCCGAGACCACCTCCGACGCCGCGCCGGCGCCCGATGCAGCGCCCAGTGCCCCGCCGAGTCCCGCGGCCGATGCCGATGCCGAGGAGCCCACTCCCCTGCTCGTGGCCCTCGACCCGAAGTGGCTGCGCCGCTCCCTGATCCTCGTCGTGATCGCGATCATCGGCCTCCAGCTCATCAACTACGCATGGGGCCTCCTGGGCGGCTTCCTGTTCAACCTGCTCATCGCCTGGCTCATCGCAATCTCGTTCGACCCGGTCGTCAGCTACCTCGCGCATCGGGGCATCCGGCGCGGTTTCGCCACCGCCATCGTCGCCGTCGTGACCCTGCTGCTGTTCTCCGCCTTCATCGCGCTGTTCGGCAGTGCGCTGGCCGAGCAGGCCACCGAGTTGGTGCTCGCCCTGCCCTCGCTCGTCCTCGACATCGTCGACTGGATCAACCGCACCTTCAACACCACCCTCGACCCGGTCGAGCTCACCAACAGCCTGAACCTCACGAGCGCGCAGATCACCGACCTCGCCGGCGGCCTGGCGGGGGGCCTCCTGGGCGTCCTCACCGGCATCGTCGGCGCCGTCTTCGACTTCGTCACCATCGTGGTGTTCTCGTTCTACTTCTCCGCCGACTCACCGCGGATCAAGCTGTGGATCGCCTCCTGGCTCAAGCCGGCACGGCAGGTGGTGTTCATCAAGGTCTGGGACATCTCCGTCCAGAAGGCGGGCGGCTTCGTCATCTCGAAGCTCGCGCTCGCGAGCCTCTCGTCCGCCTTCCACGCAGGGTTCTTCTACCTCATCGACATCCCCTACTGGCTGCCGATGGGCATCTTCGCCGGCGTCGTGAGCCAGTTCATCCCGACGATCGGCACGTACATCGGCGTCGCGCTTCCGGCGCTCTTCGCCGTGTTCACCGACCCGCTCGACGTCCTGTGGATCGTCATCTTCGCCACGGTCTACCAGCAGATCGAGAACTACGTGTTCACGCCGCGCATCTCGACCAAGACCATGGACATCAACTCAGGGGTGGCCCTGGCCTCGGTGTTCGTGGGCGCAGCCCTGTTCGGGCCCATCGGCGCGATCATCGGCATCCCGCTGGCGGCGATCGTCATCGCCGTGGTCGAGGCGTACGGGCAGCGCTATGAGATCCATCCCTACGTGCAGCGCAACGCCGACTAGTCCTTCGACTCAGAAGCCGAGCCGCCTGAGCTGCTTGGGGTCCTTCTGCCAGTCCTTGGCCACCTTGACCCGGATGTCGAGGTAGACCGGGACGCCCAGCAGCAGCTCGATCTCCTTGCGGGCACGGGTCCCGACCTGCTTCAGGCGCGAGCCGGCCTTGCCGATGACGATGGCCTTCTGGGTGTCCCGCTCCACGAACAGCGAGGCCCGCACGTCGGTGAGCGGGCGATCCGGCGGCCGGTCCTGTCGCACCTCGATCTCGTCGACGACGACGGCGATGGAGTGGGGCAGCTCGTCCTGCACCCCGTCGAGCGCCGCCTCGCGGATCAGCTCGGCGATGGAGATCTCGAGGGGCTCCTCCGAGGCGTCGCCGTCGGGGAAGAGGACCGGACCCTCGGGGAGGTGCGCGATGAGCCTCTCGGCGAGCAGGGCGACCTGGTCGCCGGTCACCGCTGACACGGGCACGACCTCGGCCCACTCGATCCCGACCTGGCGCCCGAGGTCGGACACCTCGGCCAGCCGTTCGGCAAGGGTGCTCCTGGCCACGGTGTCGACCTTCGTCACGACGGCGACGATCGGCTTGCTGCGCAGGAAGGACAGCTGCGTGGCGATGAATCGGTCCCCCGGCCCGACCGCCTGGTCCGCGGGGATGCACATGCCCACGACGTCGACGCTGGTCCAGGTCTCGCGCACCTGGTCGTTGAGGCGCTCGCCGAGGAGGGTGCGCGGCCGATGCAGTCCCGGCGTGTCGACCATGATGAGCTGGCCGTCCGCCCGGTTCACGACTCCCCGCAGGACCCGTCGTGTGGTCTGCGGGCGGTCCGAGGTGATGGCCACCTTGCGTCCGACCAGGGCGTTGGTCAGGGTCGACTTGCCGGCGTTGGGTCGGCCCACGAGGCAGACGAACCCGCTGCGGAAGATCACCTCGTGGCTCCTGACGTTGTCCCAGTCCGGTCGGCCCGGCTCTCGGCGACTCCTAGTAACGCTAGGGCACCCATGACGAGGAGGCACCCGATCCACCCGATCAGTGACAGCGGCTCGCGCAGGACGACGACGCCGAGCAGGGTGGCGATGGCCGGCTCGAGCAGCGTGAGCGTGGCGATGTGCCCGGGCTGCAGCACTCGCAGCCCCATGCCGAAGAGCAGGTAGGCGACGGTCGTGGTCACGAGGCCGAGCCAGATCACCTCGACCACTCCCGCGGACGTCATCCACCACGTGGACATGAACACCGCCGGCAGCAGCACGAGGGCACCGATCGAGAACGACGCCGCGAGCACGGCACTGGGCGGGACGTCGGCTCGCGACAGCCGGACGCCCAGCACCGTGAAGGTCGCGTAGCAGGCGCCGGCCCCCGCCGCCGACAGCATGCCCAGCGGGTCACCCGTCGACAGGCTGCCCGCCATGAGGAGCGCCAGCCCTGCGACGGCGATCACGGTCGACGCGGCCCACAGCCACCCCGGCGCCCCCTCCTTCAGCAGCCAGCCCAGGCCACCCGCCAGGAGGGGCGCCGAACCGAGGGCGATGAGGGTGCCGACGGCGACGCCGGTGCGCGTCGTGCCGATGAAGAAGAAGGCCTGGTAGCCCGCGACCGCCAGCCCCATGGCCCAGACGACGGGTCGGCGCCACAGCCGGGGCAGCTCGGCGCCATGGTCGCGCCACAGGACGAAGGCCAGGAGGCCCGCCGACCCGACGAGCAGCCGCATCGCCGCCACGCTGGGTGCCGGCGCATCAGGGGCGAGCAGCTGGAGCGAGGTTCCCGTGGTGCCGAAGAGGACCGCAGCGCCCATGACCCCGAGCGCGGCCAGCCGCCGCGAGGGTGGGGCGGTGGTCACGTGCTCAGGCGTCGACGCACGGTGCCGTCCGCGTCGCACACGAGGACGGGAGTTCCGGCACCGGCCAGCGCGCGCGCGGCCTCGAGGTCCGCTTCCTCGGGGTCGGGTCCCACGACGACGGCGGCCTCGGCGCCCGTCGACCCGGAGGCGACGGCCTGCGCGACGACGAGCACGAGCCCCGGCAGGGCCCGCGAGCCCAGCGTCACGTCGGCCGAGGCGAAGGTGCGGCCGGTCTCGTCGCGGAGCGCCGCGCTGCCCGGGGCTCCGATGCGGGCTCGGGCAGCCCGCGCCAGTGTCACGAGCTTGGCGTCCTCCTGCTCCAGGGCCGAGCCCGGTGACACGTCAGTCATCATCCGGGTCCTCATCGCCGGGCAGGTCGTCGACCGGCTGGGCCAGCACGGTCCCGATGCGATTGCGCCGTCCGGCCCCCTGCTCTGCGGTGAGGAGCCACGAGCCCTCACGCACCGAGGCGCCCGGGATCGGCACGCGTCCCAGCCTCTTGGCCACCAGGCCGAGCACCGTGTCGACGCCCTCGTCCTCCGACCCCACGGAGACCCCGATGAGGTCGGCGAAGTCGTCGACGTGCATGCGTGCCAGCACGCGGAACATGCCGCCCGGCAGCTCGGTGACCTCGGGAGCCGCCGTGTCGTACTCGTCGGCGATCTCGCCCACGATCTCCTCGAGGATGTCCTCGATGGTCACCAGCCCGGCCGTACCGCCGTACTCGTCGACGACGACGGCCATGTGCACCCGGGCCGACTGCATCTCCCGCAGGAGGGCGTCCGCCGGCTTGCTGTCGGGGACGAAGTAGGGGGCTCGCATGAGCGACTCGACCCGCTCGTTCTCCTCGGCGTCGCGATGCTCGAAGGAGCGGCGCACGATGTCCTTGAGGTAGACGATGCCAACGATGTCGTCGGAGTTCTCGCCGATCACGGGAATGCGGGAGAAGCCCGAACGCAGGCCCAGGAACAGGGCCTGGCGCAGGGTCTTGGTGCGCTCGATGAACACCATCTCGGTGCGCGGCACCATCACCTCACGCGCGAACGTGTCGCCGAGCTCGAAGACGGAGTGGATCATCTGCCGCTCGTCGTCCTCGATCAGGTCGTCGGCCTCGGCGAGGTCGACCATCTCGCGCAGCTCCGCCTGCGACGCGAACGGCCCCTCGCGGTAGCCCTTGCCAGGAGTCACGGCGTTCCCGACGACGATGAGCAGCGTCGTCACCGGGCCGAGGATCGTGGCCAGGAACCGCACCGGGCCAGCCGCTGCCAGGGCGATCCGCTCCGCGTGCTGGCGGCCCAGGGTGCGGGCCGCCACCCCGAGGACCACGTACGAGACGGTCACCATGACGGCGACCGCCACCAGCATCGCCAGGGCGGGCGAACCGTCGCTCTGGACCACCAGGCGATCCACCGACACGTAGCCCACCAGCACGGTGGCGGTCACGGTGGCGATCGTCGAGAGGAACAGCAGGACGTTGACGTAGCGGGCCCGGTCGTGGATGACGGCCAGCAGCCGGTCGGCCCGCTTGGCGTCCTCCCGGACGACGTCCTCGATCTGGCTGCGGGACACCCGACCGATGGCCGTCTCGGCCATCACCAGCAGCATCGCGACCGCAACGAGGATCGCGGCCAGCACCAGCTGAAGAATCTCTGACGTCATGACGCCCGCCAGCCGGCGAGGAGGTCGTCCTGGAGCGAGAACATGGCCTCGTACGACTCGGGCGACTGATGGTCGTGCCCGATGAGGTGCAGCATCCCGTGGGTCGTGAGGAACTGCAGCTCCTCGTCGAGGCTCCGGCCGGCGGCCGCGGCCTGCGGCCCGAGGTAGGCCGGGCATAGGACGATGTCGCCCAGGATCCCCACGACGGGCTCCTCGCCCGGCGCCGCCGACGTGATCTCGTCGATCGGGAACGACAGCACGTCGGTGGGACCGGGCTCGTGCATCCAGTCCTCGTGGAGGGTGGACATGCGCTCGTCATCGACGAGCGTGATGCCGAGCTCGCACGACGGGTGCAGGCTGAGCTCCGCCATGAGGTAGGCGGCCAGTCGCGCGAGGGAGGCCTCGTCGCAGGGGATGCCCGACTCGTTGGAGACGGTCACGTGGGAGTCGATCACGCGTGGCCCCTCACTCGGCCCGCTTGGCGTCGTACTGCTCGTAGGCCTCGACGATGCGCCCCACGAGCCGGTGCCGGACCACGTCGTGCGAGGTGAGGCGGCAGAAGCCGACGTCATCGATGCCCTCGAGGATCTCGGACACCACCCGCAGTCCGCTCGTGGCGCCTCCCGGGAGGTCGACCTGGGTGATGTCGCCCGTGACGACCATCGTGGATCCGAATCCGAGGCGGGTGAGGAACATCTTCATCTGCTCGGCGGTCGTGTTCTGCGCCTCGTCGAGGATGATGAACGAGTCGTTGAGCGTGCGCCCGCGCATGTAGGCCAGCGGCGCGATCTCGATGGTCCCGCTGGTGATGAGGCGGGGGATCGAGTCGGGATCGATCATGTCGTGCATCGCGTCGTAGAGGGGCCGGAGGTAGGGATCGATCTTCTCCGAGAGCGTTCCCGGCAGGAAGCCGAGCCGCTCGCCGGCCTCGACGGCCGGCCGGGTGAGGACGATCCGGTTGACGCGCTTCGCCTGAAGGGCCTGCACCGCCTTGGCCACGGCGAGGTAGGTCTTCCCGGTGCCGGCCGGCCCGATGCCGAAGACGATGGTGTTGGTGTCGATGGCGTCGACGTAGCGCTTCTGGTTCAGGGTCTTGGCGCGGATCGTCCGCCCGCGGTTGCTGAGGATGTTGGCCGCCAGGACGTCGCTGGGTCGGGTGCCCGAGCGCATGAGGGAGATGCTGCGCTCGACGGACTCGGCGGACAGCGCCTGGCCCGTGCGGAGCATCGTCAGCATGTCGCCGATCAGCGTGTCGATGATGCCCACGTCCTCGGGCGAGCCGGCGACCGTGATCTCGTTGCCGCGGGCAAGGATGTCCGCCGACGGGAAGGCGTTCTCGACGAGGCGCAGGAACTCGTCCCGGGTGCCCAGCAGCGACACCATCGGCTGGGAGTTCGGCACGATGATGGTCGTCTGGGCACGCGGGGTGTCTGCGATGGGTGTGGTCATGCGCCTTTCCAGGGGTGAGCTAGCCGGGGGGCCAGGCGAGGTCGCGGCCGCCGAGGACATGCAGGTGCACGTGGTGCACCGACTGCCCCGCGGCGTCTCCGGTGTTGGTGACGATGCGGTAGCCCGAGTCGGCCACGCCCTCGCGCTCGGCGACGACGGCGGCGGCTCCGACCAGCCGCGCGGCGAGCTCCGGGGCATCGGCTGCGACGGCGGCGGCGGTGGCGTGGTGGGCGCGGGGAATGACCAGGACGTGGACGGGTGCCTGGGGGTTGAGGTCGCGGAAGGCGACCACGGCGTCGTCCTCGTAGACGAACTCGGCCGGGATCCCTCCGGACGCGATCGCGCAGAACAGGCAGTCGCTCATGAGGTCATCCTTCCACGCCCTCGTTCGCCCATCGTGGGGTCGCCGCCAGCAGCACCGCCAGGGCGGCCATGCCCGCCGACGACGTGCGCAGGACCGTCGGGCCGAGGCGGACCTCCTGCGCGCCTGCGCGCGCGAACTCGGCTCGCTCAACAGCGCTGATCCCGCCCTCAGGGCCGACCACGACGATGACGTCGCCCGATGCCGGGAGGACGGTGGCGCCGATGGGCGGCACTGCGTCCTCGTGGAGGACGAGCGCGCAGTCGGCTTCACGGATCCGGGTGCACACCTCGGCCGTCCCGGCGAGGGGCCTCAGGACGGGGAACCTCGACCGACGTGCCTGCTTGGCCGCCGCGACCATGGCGTCTGCCCACTTGCGGGCCGACCGCTCGGCGCGGTCGCCACGCCAGTGCACGACGCTGTGCTCCGCAGACCACGGCACGATCTCGTCGACGCCGACCTCGGTGAGCAGCTCGACGGCGAGCTCTCCCCTGTCGCCCTTGGCCAGTGCCTGCACGACCGTGATGCGCGGCTGCGGGAGCGGCTCGTCGTGGACGGCCATCACCTCGACGTCCAGGGTCTGGCGGTCGACGATCGCGGAGACGTGCCCGCGCACCCGGCGCCCCTGGGCGTCCACCAGGGCGATCTCCTCGCCGGCGGCGATCCGCCGGACGGTGACCGCATGGCGACCCTCGTCGCCGGTCACGCGGACGAGATCGCCGAGCTGCGCCGTGGCGAGCTCGTCGGGCTGCAGGACGAACACCGGGGGTGTCACTTGGCCGTGAACGCGTCCTTGATCCTCGCGAAGAAGCCTTCCTTCTCCGCGGTCGCGGTGCCCACCTGGGCCGTGGCCTCGTCACGGATGGCGGCGAGCTGGCGCAGCAGCTCCTCCTGCTGGGGGTCGAGCCTGGTCGGCGTGACGACCCTGAGGTGCACGTAGAGGTCGCCGCGCGAGCCCGAGCGCAGTCGGGCGGCACCCTTGCCGCGCAGCACCACCGACTCCCCCGCCTGCGTTCCCGGCTTGATCTCGACCTCGGTCGGGCCGTCGAGGGTGTCGAGCGTGACGCTCGTCCCCAGCGCCGCCGCAGTCATCGGCACCGACACCACGCAGTGCAGCTCCTCGCCGCGGCGCTCGAACATCGGGTGCGCAGCGACCACGACCTCGACGAACAGGTCGCCGGCGGGACCGCCGTTCGGGCCGATCTCGCCCTCGCCGGACAGCTGGATGCGGGTGCCCGTGTCGACCCCGGCCGGGATCTTCACGGTCAGGGTGCGGCGCGTGCGGACGCGGCCGTCGCCGGCGCACTCCGGGCACGGGTGGGGGATGGTTGTCCCGAAGCCCTGGCACTGCGGGCACGGGCGCGACGTCATGACCTGGCCGAGGAACGACCTCTGCACCTGCTGGATCTCGCCCCTGCCCTTGCACAGGACGCAGGTCTCGGGCTCACTGCCGGCCGCCGTCCCCGCGCCCTGACAGGACCCGCAGAGCGATGCCGTGTCGACCGTGATGTCGCGCGTGGTGCCGAACACCGCGTCAGCGAGCTCGATCGAGATGCGGATCAGGGCGTCCTGGCCACGACGGGACCGCGGCCGGGGTCCGCGCTGCCCCCCGCCTCCGAAGAAGGCGTCCATGATGTCGCCGAAGTCGAAGGACGCCCCGTTGCCGTAGCCGCCGCCCCGCGAGCTCAGCGGGTCTCCTCCGAGGTCGTACATCTGGCGCTTCTCGGGGTCGCTCAGGACCTCGTAGGCCGCCGTCACCAGCTTGAACTTCTCCTGGTGCTCGGGATCGGGGTTGACATCGGGGTGCAGCTCGCGCGCCAGCCGGCGGTAGGCCTTCTTGATCTCCTCCGGCGAGGCGTCGCGGGGCACGCCGAGCAGGGCGTAGTAGTCAGTGGCCACGTCGACTCACTGCTCGTCCAGCATGCGGCTGACGTACTGGGCGACCGCCTGCACGGCGCCCATGGTGCCCGGGTAGTCCATGTGGGTGGGGCCGACGATCCCCAGCGAGGCGACCGCGTGGTCGCCGCGCGCGTATCGCGCGGTGATGACGCTGGTGGCCTCGAGCCCCTCGACCGGGTTCTCGTGGCCGATGCGCACCGTCACGGCCTGCTGGGGGGTGGACTCGCCGAGGAGCCGCAGGAGGACCACCTGCTCCTCGAGCGCCTCGAGCACGGGCTGGATGGCGATGGGGAAGGACTCGCCGTAGCGGGCAAGGTGGGCGGTGCCTCCGAGCACGACGCGCTCATCCGGGCGCTCGACGACGGCCTCCAGCACGGCGCTCGCCACCAGGCGCGCGAAGCCGCGATCCTCCTCGGCGAAGGCCAGGTCGAAGTCGATGAGGGCATCGGGGACGGCGCTGAAGGAGGTGCTCGCGAGCGTGACCATGAGCCGCGACCTGAGCTCGCCGACCAGCACGTCCGAGATCGGCGACGGCAGTTCGACGATGCGCTGCTCGACCCGGCCGCTGTCGACGATGATGACGATGATGAGCCGCGTCGTGCTGAGCGCCACGACCTCGACATGCCGCACGCTGCTGCGCGACAGGGAGGGGTACTGGACGAGGGCGACCTGCCGGGTCAGCTGGGCCAGCAGGCGAACCGTGCGCACCATGACGTCATCGAGGTCGACCGCGTCGTCGAGGAACTGGTGGATCGCGCGCCGCTCGGCCGGGGTCAGCGGCTTGACCCCGGAGAGACGGTCGACGAACAGCCGGTAGCCGAGATCGGTCGGGACCCGGCCCGCGCTCGTGTGGGGCTGGGCGATGAAGCCCTCCTCCTCGAGTGCGGCCATGTCGTTGCGGATCGTGGCCGGCGAGACCCCCAGGCTGTGACGCTCGACCAGCGCCTTGGAGCCGACCGGCTCGTGCGTGGACACGTAGTCCTCGACGATGGCCCGCAGCACGGCGAGACGACGCTCCTCGAGCATGCTCACCTCCCGGCGTGGGTCAACGCGGAGGTCACTTGGCACTCAGCCGCCGCGAGTGCCAAGTGTACGTCCTCCCGCGCCCCGCCGCGATCCGCCGTCACCCGCCGCAGGCGACGACCTGCTAGTCCACGAGGTCGCGGATGACGGCGTCGGCGAGCAGTCGTCCGGCCGGCGTGAGCGCAAGTCGGCCGTCGGCCAGGGCCGTCTGGTCGAGCAGGCCGCGCGCGACGTTCTCCTCGACTCGGGCTGACGCCCCGGCGCTGAGCGCGGTGACCGGCAGGCCCTCGGCGAGCCGCAGCCCGAGCATGACGCTCTCGACGCGGCGCTGCCCCTCGGTGAGCACCTCGCGGCCCTCCTCGGGGGACTCCCCCGCGGCGAGCGCCTGGGCGTACGTGCGCGGATGCCGTACGTTCCACCACCGCTCGCCGTCGACGTGGCTGTGCGCCCCCGGGCCGACCCCCCACCAGTCGGTCCCGTGCCAGTACGCAAGGTTGTGCCGGCACTCCCCGCCGGGCCGCGCCCAGTTGGAGACCTCGTACCAGTCCAGGCCCGCCTGCGTGAGCAGCTCGTCGACGATCGCGTACCGCGCTGCCGCCACGTCGTCGTCGGGTGCCGGCAGCTCTCCCCGGCGGACCCGGCGCGCGAGCGGCGTTCCGTCCTCCACGATCAGCGCGTACGCCGAGACGTGGTCGACACCCGCCTCCAGCGCCTCGACGACGGATCGGCGCAGGTCCTCGTCCGACTCCCCCGGCGTGCCGTAGATGAGGTCGAGGTTGACGTGATCGAAGCCCGCCCGCGCGGCCGCCCGGGCCGCCTCCAGGCCGGCCCCCGGCGTGTGCGTGCGATCGAGGATGCGCAGGACGGCGGGCGACGTGCTCTGCATGCCGAAGGAGATCCGCGTGAAGCCGCCGGCCCGCAGCTCGGCCAGCATCGCCTCGTCGACCGAGTCGGGATTCGCCTCGGTGGTGACCTCGGCTCCGTCCGCGAGGCCGAGCTCCGCCCGGATGGCGTCGAGGACGAAGGTGAGCCCCGACGAGCCGAGCAGGGTGGGCGTGCCCCCGCCCACGAAGACGGTGTCGACCGGCCCGTGCCCAGGACCCAGCGTCCGTGCCGCGAGCCGCACCTCGTCGGCGAGGACCTCGTGGAAGGTGTCGCGGCGCACGGAGTCGCCGAGCTCCGTCGCCGTGTACGTGTTGAAGTCGCAGTACCCGCAGCGGCTCGAGCAGAAGGGGACGTGGACGTAGACCCCGAGGGCCACGACTACTTCTTCGGCGAGTCGGAGGTGGAGAGAGCGGCGATGAAGGCCTCCTGGGGGACCTCGACGCGCCCCACCATCTTCATGCGCTTCTTGCCCTCCTTCTGCTTCTCGAGGAGCTTGCGCTTGCGCGTGATGTCGCCGCCGTAGCACTTGGCGAGGACGTCCTTGCGGATCGCCCTGATGGTCTCGCGCGTGATGACGCGCGATCCGATGGCGGCCTGGATGGGCACCTCGAACTGCTGCCGTGGGATGAGCTCCTTGAGCTTGGCCGTCATCATCACGCCGTAGGCCATGGCCTTGTCACGGTGGACGATCGCACTGAAGGCATCGACGGCGTCGCCGTGGAGAAGGATGTCGACCTTGACGAGGTCGGCCTCCTGCTCGCCGGTCACGTCGTAGTCGAGCGAGGCATAGCCCCGGGTCTTCGACTTGAGCTGGTCGAAGAAGTCGAAGACGATCTCGGCGAGGGGCAGCGTGTAGCGCATCTCCACCCGGTCCTCGGACAGGTAGTCCATGCCCAGGAGGGTTCCGCGGCGCTGCTGGCACAGCTCCATCACGGTCCCGACGAACTCGCTCGGGAGAATGATCGTGGACTTGACCACGGGCTCCAGGATCCGGTCGATCTTCTGCGTCGGGAACTCGCTGGGGTTCGTCACGACCAGTTCGTCGCCGTCGTCGTTGAACACCCGGTAGATGACGTTCGGCGCGGTCGAGATGAGGTCGAGGTTCGCCTCGCGCTCGAGCCGCTCGCGCACGATCTCCATGTGCAGCAGGCCCAGGAAGCCGCAGCGGAACCCGAATCCGAGAGCCAGCGAGGTCTCGGGCTCGTAGACCAGCGCGGCGTCGTTGAGCTTCAGCTTGTCGAGCGCGTCTCGGAGCTCGGGATAGTCGCTGCCATCGATCGGGTAGAGCCCTGAGAACACCATGGGCTTGGGATCGCGGTAGCCGCCCAGCGCCTCGGTCGCACCCTTGCGCTCCGACGTGATCGTGTCGCCGACGCGTGACTGCCGGACGTCCTTGACGCCCGTGATGAGGTAGCCCACCTCGCCGACGCCCAGCCCCTTGCCCGGTATCGGCTCCGGCGAGATGACGCCGACCTCGAGCAGCTCGTGGATGGCACCGGTCGACATCATCTGGATCCGCTCACGGGTGGAGATGTGACCGTCGATGACGCGGATGTAGGTGATGACGCCGCGGTAGGTGTCATAGACCGAGTCGAAGATCATGGCCCGTGCCGGCTTGTCGGCGTCGCCGACCGGGGCCGGGATCTCGCGGACGATCTTCTCGAGGAGCTCGTGGACGCCGACTCCGGTCTTGGCCGACACGCGGAGCACGTCGCCCGGGTCGCAGCCGATGATGCGGGCGAGCTCCGCCGCGTACTTCTCCGGCTGTGCGGCAGGCAGGTCGATCTTGTTCAGGACGGGGATGATCGTGAGGTCGTTCTCCAGGGCGAGGTAGAGGTTCGCCAGGGTCTGCGCCTCGATGCCCTGCGCCGCGTCGACCAGGAGCACCGCCCCCTCGCACGCCGCGAGCGAGCGCGACACCTCGTAGGTGAAGTCGACGTGGCCGGGGGTGTCGATCATGTTCAGGATGAACGACTCGCCGCTGTCGGACGAGAACGGCAGCCGCACCGCCTGCGACTTGATCGTGATGCCGCGCTCACGCTCGATGTCCATCCGATCGAGGTACTGCGCCCTCATGGAACGGGCGTCGACGACGCCCGTCTGCTGCAGCATGCGGTCGGCCAGGGTCGACTTGCCGTGGTCGATGTGGGCGATGATGCAGAAGTTCCGGATGACCGACGGATCGGTGCTGCCGGGCTGCGGGACGGGCACAGGGGTCCTCACGACGTGGCCACCGAGCAGGTGGTGGGCGGTGGATGGGGGGCGATTTGGGCTATGGGCCAGCCTACGGGTAATCTTGGGGGTCGCTTCACCCAGACGTCTGTCCAGCCCGTCCGGGCCGTTGGCCCGGGATCACCGAACCAGTCCTGGCCGAAGGCCCGGCATCACGAAAGTTGTCCCCGTGGCGAACATCAAGTCGCAGATCAAGCGCAACAAGACGAACGAGAAGGCGCGTCAGCGCAACAAGGCTGTCAAGTCAGCGCTCAAGACGTCGGTGCGCAAGTTCCGCGAGGCTGCCGAGGCCGGCGACGCCGCCGCGGCGACCGCCCAGGCACGTGAGGCCAGCCGCGCGCTCGACAAGGCCGCCAGCAAGGGCGTCATCCACGCCAACCAGGCCGCCAACCGCAAGTCGTCGATCGCCAAGCAGGTCGCGGCCCTCTAGGCCCGACCCCCTGACGCCGAGAGGGCGCCACCCCCACGGGGGTGGCGCCCTCTCGCATGCGCGGGCTGGTCGGCCGCGGACTAGGCGGTCAGCCGGAACGACTGACGGGCCACGAGCGGCGTGTAGTTCTTGCCGCCCGTCGAGGTGATGAGGACGGTGCAGGTGCCGCTCGACGCGAGCGCGGTGATCTTCCCCTTCGCGATGGAGCAGGTGTCGGACGACACGGATGCCGTCTGCCCGGAGGCCAGGACCACCGAGAAGGACACCGGCTGGTCCTTGACCAGCTTCGGCAGGGCCTTCCCGAGCACCTCGGTGCCGTCGAGGATGACCGCCGCCTCATCCGACAGGCGATCGGCCTTGACCGGGGAGAAGACCGTCGGCCACACCCGCAGGTACGCCGGGTTCGCACTGTCCCTGCCGGCGCCGAGGACGTAGAGCGCGCAGGTGGTGGAGCGGGGGTTGCCGGTGTCGGCCCGGCAGTCGACCGACTCGCGGGGCGAGACGGTTCCGGTCGGATTGGGGTTGGCGCCGTAGAACTCGGCGTTGACCCGGATGGGGATCGCGACGGACGCGCGGGCGGCGGCGTCGGCCGGCAGGTAGGCGAGCGCATCAGTGGAGGCATCGCAGACCGTGGGGGGCTGCCGGGGGTCGGCGGGCACCTTGCAGTGCAGGGCGTAGAGGCCCACGCCCGCCGGGAGGTTGACGACGTCGACCGTGAGAACGGAGGACGAGACAAGGGCCACCAGCGGCGTGGGGCTCGACTGGCCGGCCACCGTGGCGTTGTAGGCGCCCTCGGCGCGGGCCGGGGCGGCCAGGGTCGCAACGGCGATGACGGTCGCGGCGATGGCAGCCGTGCGGCGAATGCTGGTTCTCATGCGGGTCCTTTCGGGGTGAGGGGCGGGGTGTCTCGGGTCAGGGTCGGAAGGTGACGGGCACGGCGACGTCGAAGCGCCGATCGCCTGCCTTGGTGTGGTCGGCGCGCGTGACGATCGAGCAGGACACGGTGCGGCAGTCGACAGAGCCGATGAGTGCCGAGACCTGCAGGCGGACGCTGAAGCGCCCGCCCGGCCGGTACGGGACGGCGAGCGACGCCCCGTAGGGCGGGGGGTTCGAGGAGATCCATGCCGACGCCGCGCTCGTCCCGGACGTGTTCACGCCGCCGCCGCACGGAGAAGGCACCTGGCCCTTGCGCGGGGTGACGCACAGCGCCACGTAGATGCCCACCGTGGGGTCGAAGCCCTTGCCCGTGACCCGCACCGTGGCGCCCGCCGGATCGAGCCGTCGCACGGGGGTGACCGACAGACTGAGGCCCGACGATGTCACGACGGTGCGCGTCGACGCCACGGTCGATGCCTGCGCCACGGATACGGACGGCTCCTGCGCCACGGCCGACGACACCGGCACCACGACGGCACCCGCGGCGAGCAGCGGGACCATGACTCTGATGAACGGGCGCACCCGCGGAGAGTAGGGACAAACGGGCCGGCTTCGCTTGACGCGATGTCGGCTCCTTTCCGACGCTGCGTCGGGGGAAAGCGGCCGCCGCACGGCGATAATCAGCGCGTGCGCAGACTCCCGTCCATCGCGGCGCTGGCGTGCGTCGCGCTCGTCACGGCGTCCTGCGGCGGCGGTTCGGCCTCGCTCGAGCCGAACGCCGGCACCTCGTCGCTGGTGGAGTCGGCAGCGTCGCCCGGCGCCACCGCATCACCCTCGGCCACGGGAGTCGTGACCATCACCTCCGCGGACATCCCGGCCCCGGCCCCGGCGGTGATCACGCTTCCCGACAGCTCCCCGCGCCGGATCGTGAGCCTGGCCAGCGGCGCCGCCGAGACCCTCGCGGCGCTCGGAGTCGGCGATCGCGTCGTCGGGCGCGATGAGGCGAGCGACGTCCCGCAGATCAGCGCCGCGCCGATCGTCACGAAGGCCCACGCCACGAGCGCCGAGAAGGTGCTCGCGCTGCAGCCCGATCTCGTCATCGTCGATGCCGCCACCGCACCGCTCGAGGCGCTCGGCCAGATCAGCGACGCAGGCGTGCGGGTCGTGGAGATCCCCGAGGCCTGGACTCTCGCCGACATCGCCGCCCGCACGACGGCGATCGCCGAGGCCGTGGGGATCCCCCCGGATGCCGCCGCGTCGGTGATAGCCGAGGCGACGAGCGCCGGTGGCGCGACACCGCAGGCGGATGCCCCCCGCGTGGCCTTCCTCTACCTCCGCGGGACGTCCGCCATCTACCTCGTCGGCGGCTCGGGCTCCGGGGCCGACGCCCTCGTGGAGGCGGCGGGGGGCATCGACGCGGGAGCGGCCGCCGGGTACGAGGCCTTCGTGCCGCTGACCGCGGAGGCGGTGGCGGCACTCGACCCGGACGTGCTCCTCGTCATGACGAAGGGCCTCGAGTCGGTCGGGGGCATCGACGGGCTGGTCGGCCTGCCCGGAGTCGCCCAGACGCCGGCCGGGCGCGATCGACGCGTGGTCGCCGTGGACGACACCCTCCTGCTCTCGTTCGGACCGCGCACAGGTGCGCTCATCGAGGCGCTTCGCACCTCGATCGGGACGGGCACGGCGTGAGCGCACTCGGCACGGTCACGACGTGAACGCACTCGGCACGGTCACGACGTGAGCGCTCGACGCTGGCTCATCGCCACCGCCCTGCTCCTGGTCCTGCTGGCAGCCGTCGCCATCGCGCTGCGCGTCGGGATCGCCGAGCCGACGGCGGAGATCGTGTGGAGCATCCGAGCGCCGCGGGTGGTGATGGCGCTGCTCGTCGGGTCCGGCCTAGCGATCGCGGGAGCACTGATGCAGGGCTCCCTGGGCAATCCGCTCGCCGACCCCGGCCTCGTGGGCGTGTCCGCCGGCGCCGCCCTCGGAGCCATGGCCGCCGTCGCCGTCGGCGCCTCGTTCAACACCGTGCTGACAGCCGCGATCGCCTGCATCGGCGCTGCGATCGCGACGGTTGTCGTGGTGTCGGTGTCGATGCGCGACCGCCGGCCCGAGGTCGTCACGCTGCTCCTGGCGGGCGTGGCCGTGACCGCCTTCGCCATCGCCGCGATCGCGGTGGTGTCGGCGCTGAGCACCTCGGCGGCGATGCGGTCGATCACGTTCTGGTCCAGCGGGAGCCTGGCCCTGTCGACGTGGGACGGAGTCGTGTCGGTGGCTCCCTTCGTCGCCGTCGGCGTGATCCTCGCGGCGACCGTCGCCGGGCCCCTCGACGTCATGTCGCTCGGCGACCGCGCGGCGCTCGCGACAGGGGTGGATGTGACCCGCGTGCGCTACCGCTCGCTCGCGGCGGTGATCCTCCTCGTCGCGGCTGGCGTCGCCGTGGTCGGCGTGATCGCGTTCGTCGGCCTGCTGGTCCCGCACGCCGTCCGCATGGTCGTGGGCCCTCGACACGGGCCGCTGCTCGTGCTGAGTGCTCTCGGGGGCGCACTGCTCATCCTCGTCGCCGACACGGTCGCCCGGGTGGCCGCCAACCCTGTCGAGATCCCGATCGGCGCCATCACGGCCGTGCTGGGGGCTCCGGTGTTCTTCCTGCTCATCCGCCGCACCCGGGCTCGCCAGGGGGGATGGGCATGAGCCACGCCGTCGAGCTCCGCGACGTCTCGGTGACCACGGGTGGCCGCGTTCGCCTGCACCCGACCTCGCTGCAGATCGGCACGGGAACCGTGACCGGCGTCATCGGCCGCAACGGCTCGGGCAAGTCGACGATGCTCGAGGTGATGTCGTCCGAGCTCACGCCGACGACCGGATCCGTCCTGCTCTTCGGCGATGATGCGTCGAGCCTCAGCCTCGTGGAGCGGGCCCGCCGCCGCGCCATCCTCAGCCAGGAGACGATGCTGGCCTTCCCGTTCTCGGTACGCGAGGTGGTCTCCTGGGGCCGCACCCCGTGGCGCGGATCCGACCGGTCGTCCGACGACGACATCATCATCGCCTCAGCCATGGCCCAGCAGGGCGTCGACGCCCTGTCGGGTCGAGCGGTCACCGAGCTGTCGGGCGGCGAGCGCAAGCGCGTGCACCTCGCGCGCGTCGTCGCCCAGGACTGCCCGCTGCTCATCCTCGACGAGGCCGACTCCGACCTCGACCTGCTCGGGCGCCGCGTCATCGACGACGTCGTGGCCGCTCACGCGCGGAGCGGGAGCACCGCCGTCGTCGTCAGCCACGACGTGAATCGGCTGGCCCGCTTCTGCGATGCCTTCGTCGTCATGGCCGACGGCCGGATCCAGGCGCACGGGGCCACGCACGACGTGCTCACCGAGCCGATCCTGAGCGCGGCCTTCGGCGCCCGCGTCATCGTCGAGCGCCGGGACGACGGGCTGTCGGTGCACCTGCCCGACTGAGGCCCCGGCTAGCCCTCCGAGGTGGACGTGCCCGCCGTTGCCGCCACGAGGATCTCGAGGGCCAGCAGCTTCTGCTCGTCCACCAGGCTCGAACCCTCGAGGACCCCGCCCTTCACGGCCCCGTCGGCGTCGGCGAGGGCCACGACGGCGATCGCCAGGCGACGCTGGTCGCCGCTCCACTTCGCCCACTGCCGACGGAGGGGCTCCACCTTCCACGGCGGGGCGCCGGCCTCCTTGGCGACCACCGCCGCGGACGTGCCCGGCGGCATGCCGCCGACGCGCACCAGGGTCCGCAGGCCCATGGCCAGCGCCGTCACGGTGACCGGTCCGACACGGCCCGCGTCGGACGACAGCATCGACAGTCGCAGCGAGCGCAGGGCATCGGCGTAGCGCCGCTCCCACACCGCATCGGCGATGGTGAAGCCCGCGACATCGGCCACGCCCGCGAAGTAGGCACGCACGTCATCGACGTCGATCGGGTTCGCATCGATGTCGGCCACGAGCTGCGAGACACCCGCGGAGAGCAGGCCGAGGTCCTGTCCCACCGACTCGTACAGCGCGATGATCGCCGGTCCGGTGGCCTTGCGCCGATGCGACGCGAACTCGCGCGTGAGGAACTCCACCGTGGCCTTCCCGCGCTTGACCGCCTGGCAGTCGACCACGTCGGCGCCTGCCGACTTCAGCGCGTCGAGCAGCGCCTTCCCCTTGACTCCGCCGGGATGCGTGAAGACCAGGAAGACATTGTCGGGAAGGTCGGCGATCACCTCGCG
The DNA here is from genome assembly GCA_937902285.1 of uncultured Actinomycetes bacterium. Lineage (GTDB taxonomy): Bacteria > Actinomycetota > Actinomycetes > S36-B12 > S36-B12 > UBA10649. The sequence goes on from CALGTB010000318.1 coordinate 31,491, forward strand.
GATCGCGGCGGCGAGGCGGTCGTCCGCCGCGTCGACTCCGGTCACGACGACCACTCCCCCGTCGCCGAACAGGTTGGGCGCCGTGGCCTCGCGGAACTGCAGCACCGCCGAGTCGTCACCGGCGTCGATGACCGAGCGCTGGACCGTCGGGTCGGCCGCGCGAGCCGCTGCCGACACTCCGAGCACGGCGCGCTCCACGAGGATGGGCTCGGCCCCGATGGCGAGGGTGATGCGTGCGACCGTCACGGGGGCAGCATGCCACTTCGCGCGACGACCGCGACGCCGACCGGCGCCTTGACCACCGCGACGTCGCCCGCCTGGTCCGTCCGGACCACGAGGGCACCGACCGCCTGCCACGCCGCGATCGTCTCCGGCGCCGGATGGCCGTACGGATTGCCCGCCCCCACGCTGACCAGTGCCACCGCCGCCGGCGCCGCCGTGGGGAATCCGGCGGCCTGCACGCGGGAGCCATGATGGGGCACCTTCACGACATCGGGGCGCAGGCCCTGCAGCAGCGGCATGACGGCCACCTGGGCCTCGGCCTCCACGTCGCCGGTCAGCAGGATCATGCGCCCGCTGATCGAGACCGCCAGCACGATGCTGGCGTTGTTGGGGACCGACCCCGCCTCGATCACGCGGCGTGGCCAGAGCGCACGCCAGCGCACCGCACCCGCCTGCCTCTCGTCGCCCGCCGAGATGCCCTGCGCCGACAGCCCGACGCGTGCGAGGGTCGCCTCGACGAAGTCCGCCTCCTCCGGTGGATCACGCACGGGGGTGACGAGCACCTCGCCCACCCGCCGACCGCGCAGCACCCCCGACAGCCCCTCCACGTGGTCGGCGTGGAAGTGCGTGAGGACGACGGCCGGGATGTCGCGGATCCCCGCGGACGACAGGCAGGCGTCGATCCGGGCCGGGTCGGGCCCGGCATCCACGACCACGGCTGCCCCCTCGCCGGACCGCAGCAGGAGCGCATCGCCCTGGCCCACGTCGCACATGATGAGGAGCCAGTCCTCCGGCGGCCACGAGCGCCGATCGGCCGGCAGCGCCAGCCACAGGGCCGCCACCGACACCCCGGCGGCCGTCAGCACGGCGACGAACCCGCGCGGTGCACCGTGCGGGAACGCGGTCGCCGACCATCGCCGGATGAGCCACCCCGCCGCTGCCAGGGCCGCCAGCACGAGCAGGCCGGTCCCGCCCGTCGGCAGGGGCGCCTGCGCGAGCGGCAGCCCACTCGCGACGCCCGCCACCCCGGCGATCCAGCCTGCGGGCCAGGAGGCCGCCACCGCGAGGACGTGTCCGGCCACCGGAGCCACAGGCGCGGCCATCGCGGCACCGAGGCCCAGCACCGTCACGGCGGGCACGACAGGCATGGCCAGGAGATTGGCCGGCAGCGCCACCCAGCCCACGGACGCACCCATGAGGACGAGCACCGGCAGGGTGGCCAGCTGCGCCGCCGACGTCACCGCAACAGCCTCGCGCAGCCCCGGTGGCCAGCGGCGGCTCAGCCGCGACCCGTCGAGCGATCCGCGCAGTCGCGGCGCCAGGAGGATGAGACCGACGGTGGCTCCCACCGACAGTGCGAACGCCCACGACCGCGCCAGCGCCGGACTGACGATCACGAGGACCAGCACCGCGGCGGCCAGGACGGAGGGGCCTGCACGCCTGCCGCCGACGAGCAGGCCGGCCAGCACGACGGCGCCCATGACCGAGGCCCGCAGCACGCTGGGCTGCGGACCGACCAGCACCACGAAGAAGGCCACGGACCCCAGAGCCACCGCCACCCGCGCCGCCAGCGGCAGGCCCAGCAGCGCCGACGCTCCCAGGACCACGACGACGACGATGGCGACGTTCCCGCCGGACACCGCGGTCAGGTGCGACAGCCCGCTCGATCGCATGGCGGCCACAAGCTCGTCCGATGCCAGTGACTCGTCGCCCACTGCCAACCCGGCGACGAGTGCCCCGCCGTCCGGTGCCGTCCCCGACAGCGACGTCAGCAGGCCCGCCCTCATGGCGTGCGCCCACGCGTCGAGCCACCCCGGCTCGCCGATCACCCTCACTCCTTCGGCGATCGGTGTCACCGCTGCCGCGAGGTCGGGCGACCCCGCGGGCCCGAGCCGACCGGACACCACCACCGTGCTGCCCGGCGCGGGGACGGTCGATCCGTCGGGCAGGCGCAGGAGGATCGGCACCGCGACGTCGACCGTGACACCCCGGGCGGTGACCTGCTCGGAGGCGATGCGCACCTCGAGACGGCTGCTGTCCTGCCATGAGGGGCGACCCGGTGAGGTGCGACGCACCGGCTCGCCCGTGACCACCGCGACCACGGTGGCCGTGGCGCGAGCCTGCGCCCACGACGCGAGCGGTTCGGCCGCCAGCGCGGTCGCCTGCATCAGTGCCGCAAGCATCCCCGCCAGCAGGCACACGGTGGTGACGACCGCCAGTCGCCGGGGTGGTCGCGGCGGCCACGGGGCGCGGTGGACGACGGCGAACCCGCGGACGCCGGCGGAGGTGGCCACCAGGAGGGCCACGACGGCGAGCAGCGCGAGGGCAAGTGACTGCGGCCAGCCGACGACGCCGCCGACGTAGGCACCTGACCACGCGGCACCCGCCGGCAGCAGCAGTCGCCCGTCGATCACACCCGGACCAGCGACCTGAGCCGGGTGAGGGTGGCGTCCCCGATACCGCTCACCTCCCCCAGTTCGTCGATCGACCGGAACGGGCCGTTCAGCGCACGCCAGTCGACGATGCGGCCCGCAAGGACAGGGCCGACCCCGGGCAGGGCCTCAAGGGCCTGCGCATCCGCGGTGTTGAGGTCGACCGGCCCCGAACTGGCCGGGGACGGCGTGCCGGGGGCGGGAGGCGCGGAGCCCACGGTGCTGGCGCCCACGACGATCTGCTCGCCGTCGACGAGGACCCGGGCGAGGTTGACGGTCTCCGACGCCCGCCGCCGCGTCACGCCCCCGGCGGCGGCGACGGCGTCGGCGATCCGGGACCCG
>CALGTB010000319.1 GCA_937902285.1 uncultured Actinomycetes bacterium
CACGCCTCGAGGTCACGCCCCCGGTGCACCCGGTGGATCAGGAGCGCCAGAGCTGTGACCGCGGCCACGTAGGCGGACAGATAGAGGACGTCGGCGGCTCCGGGGAACGGGGCCTCGTCGAGGACCTGCATCTCGATGTCGTAGACGATGTCGCCCAGATCGGTGAGGACGGCGTAGCCCAGGACGGCCCACCACACCGGCCGTGACGCGGGGGGCATCCGCCACGTGGCGGCGCCCAGCACGACGATGGCCGCGAGCGCGACCCCTTGGTACACGAAGGAGCTGGCGAGCGAGTCCCCCGGGACGACGACGAACACCAGCACGCCGAGGAGGCCAAGTCCGAGGCCCAGAGCGAAGCGTGATCGTGTCGCCGTCATGACGTGGCCCGTGACGAGGGGGCGTGCCCGGGCTCGGGCTGGCCGTCGGCGAGGATCCTGTTGCGCCCGCGGTCCTTGGCCCGGTAGAGGGCGCGATCGGCGCGACTCATCGTCTCGAAGCCGGTCTCGCCCGGCCTCCGCTCGGCGAAGCCGATCGAGACGGTGTGCCCGTCGGGCGTCGCCTGCCGGATCCGGTCGAGTGCCGGCAGGGCGAGGGCGAGGCCCAGGCCGGGCAGGAGGATGGCGAACTCCTCGCCTCCATATCGCGCCAGGACACTGGGAGGAGCCATCGCCGCCTGCCACGCGTCGGCGCAGGCGACGAGGGCGGCGTCCCCGGCCGGGTGGCCGAACTCGTCGTTGAAGGCCTTGAAGTGATCGATGTCCATCATGGCGATGGTGAGGGGAGTGCCGGCACTGTCGGCGCCGCTCTGCAGCCGCTCGAGCTCGAAGTCGAGGGTGCGGCGGTTCGGCAGGCCGGTCAGGCTGTCCGATCGCGCCAGGGAGGTCAGCTGCTCAGACTGCCTGCGGATCACGTCGAGCAGCAGGCGCACCCGCCACAGCACCAGCAGCATCACGACGACGCAGCCGACGGCGAGCAGCTTGTGCTCGGAGTCGCCGCCATTGAGGGCGGCGATCACGATGACGACGGGGACAGTCACCGCGGCGAGCCCCAGCAGGAGTGTCCGTGTGTTCCCGGGGCGCTCTTCGGCGAGGAGGGGACGACTGCTCGACTCGATCGATGCTGCGCCCGTGGAGCGGACGGCGACTGCCATGAGGGCGTAGGCGACCAGGTAGAGCGAGTCCAGCCACGTCGGCGCCACCTCGTCGAGACTGTTCGCGCCGATGAACGAGTACCCGAGGTCGGCGATGAACGTGATGGCGAAGGCCGCGGAGAGCACGGCGATCGCCCGGTTGAATCGTCCGACGCCCCTGACGAGCAGGCGGCCCAGGCCGGCGAGCAGGAACACGTCGATGAGGGGGTAGGCGACCCCGACGGCAACGGCCCCGACGCCTCCGCCTGCCGCCACCGTCGGATCGATGATGAACAGCGCCACGACGGCCGCTGTCGCGATCCCGATGATCGCCGTGTCGATCCACGCCTCAAGGTCGCGCCCGGTGTTCACCCTGTGGATGAGAAGACCCAGGGCCAGGAAGGCGCACAGGTAGGCGCCGAGGTAGATCGCGTCGGCGAGCCCCGGATAGGTGAATTCCGCCTGCGTGCGCTCCTGCACCGTGTAGACGAGGTCGCCGATGATCGACAGGGCGGCGTAGCCGAGCACCGCCCACCAGATGGGTCGGCTGTGGCGGGGCATGCGCAGGATGGTGGCGAGCATGACGACCACGGCAGCCGTTGCCGTGACGTAGTAGAGGACAGGGGACGGCAGCCCATCGGCCGGTACGAGGATGTAGGCGAGGATGGCGACAGCGGCCACGGCCGCGAACCACCACGTCCGCCGCGTCGCCGTCACCGTGTCTCCGCCCTCCATCGCCCCCGTGCAACCCGGCACGACCAGACTACGCGCCGACGAGGCGTGCCACCAAGGATGCCGGTACCGTCGGTGGAGCGATCCTCGGTGGTCGATTCGACGGGAGCCGACTGCAGTGTCCGACAGCCTCTACATCACGTCGACGACGATCCGGGCCGGTAAGGCCGTGGTCGCCCTCGGCGCCCTCGAGATGCTGGCCAGGCAGGTCGGGCGAGTCGGCATCTTCCGTCCGGTGGTCGACGGTGATGGCGAGTCCGACGCCCTGATCGACCTCCTGATCGACCGGTACAAGCTGCGGGCGGACCACGCCTACGGCATCACCTACGCGGAGGCCGGGACCTTCGTCGACGAGGGCGGCAACGGCCGGCTGGTGGCCCACGTCGTGGACGCCTTCATCCACATGCGCGAGCACTACGACTTCGTGCTGGTGATCGGCACGGACTTCACCGGTCCGTCCCCGTCGACCGAGCTTGCCCTCAACGCCACCCTCGCCGCGAACATGGGCACGCCGGTGCTCGCCGTCGTCAACGGCCACCATCTCGACGAGGCGGCCATCGAGTCGGCGATGGACTCGTCGACCGGCCTGCTGGTGGCGCACGACTGCACGCTGGTGGCCACCGTCGTCAACCGCGTCGCACCCGACCGGGTCGATGCGGTGCGGGCACGGCTGTCGGCGAGCACGCACCGGGCGCCCTTCTACGTCCTGCGCGACCTGCCCGTGCTCTCGGCGCTCACCGTCCAGGAGGTGGCGGACGGTCTGGGCGGCGAGGTGCTCGTGGGCAGCCCCGAGAGCCTCCAGCGCGAGGTCGACGCCTACGTGGCCGGGTCCGGCCACCTGCAGACCCTGCTGCCCCTGCTGACCGACGGCGCCCTCGTCGTGGCCTCGGGAGACCGTGCGGACCTCGCCGTCGGCACGGCGGCGTCCGCGCTGAGCCGCGACATGCCGACGGCATCGGGCGTCGTCCTCACCTGCGGCCATCGGCCGGATCCGATGACGCAGTCGCTCCTCGAGGCGTCCGGGCTTCCGGTTGTCGCCGTCGCCCCCGACACCTACGCGACCCTGCACGCCATCGAGGCGCTGCGAGGCGAGATCCGGCCCGGCAGCAGGCGGAAGATCGCGGCGGCACTCGGCGAGTTCACGTCGGCCGTCGATGCGGAGGAGTTCACCTCGCTGATCCGGCTGTCGCACGCGGATGTCGTCACCCCGCTCATGTTCTCCTTCGACCTCCTCGAGCGGGCCCGGGCCGACCGCAAGCGGATCGTCCTGCCGGAGGGCACCGACGAGCGCGTCCTGCGCGCCGCTGAGGAGCTGGTGCATGCCGGCGTCGTCGACATCACCCTGCTGGGCTCGCCCGCCGAGGTGCTCGCCCGGGCGATCGCCTCGGGGGTGGACCTCACGGGGATGGAGATCATCGATCCCACGACGTCGCCGCTGCGCGCCGAGTTCGCCGAGTCGTACGCGGCGCTGCGCGCCCACAAGGGCGTGACGATCGAGCAGGCCCACGACACCGTCGTCGACGTGTCCTACTTCGGCACCTTCCTCGTGCAGACCGGCCGGGTCGCCGGGATGGTGTCCGGTGCCGCGCACACGACGGCGCACACGATCCGGCCCGCGCTCGAGATCATCCGCACGACGCCCGACGCCCTGCTCGTGTCGAGCGCGTTCCTCATGTGCCTGCCGGACCGCGTCCTGGTCTTCGCCGACTGCGCGGTCAACCCCGACCCCACGGCCGAGCAGCTCGCGGACATCGCCATCAGGAGCGCGGACACGGCGGAGGCCTTCGGCATCGAGCCGCGGATCGCCATGGTCTCCTACTCGACCGGCACATCGGGCGAGGGCAGCGACGTCGAGAAGGTCCGGGAGGCGACCGCGCTCGTGGCGACGCGGCGTCCGGACCTCCCGCTCGCCGGGCCCATCCAGTACGACGCCGCGGTCGACGTCGGGGTGGGAGCGGCGAAGCTGCCGGGGAACCCCGTCGCGGGGCACGCGACGGTGCTGATCTTCCCCGACCTCAACACGGGCAACACGACCTACAAGGCCGTGCAGCGCTCGGCCGACGCGGTGGCCATCGGGCCGGTGCTTCAAGGGCTTCGCCGCCCCGTCAACGACCTATCGCGGGGCTGCACCGTCGCGGACATCGTCAACACCGTGGCGATCACCGCCATCCAGGCCCAGCAGGGCTCCGGCGCATGAGCACCGTCCTCGTCATCAACACGGGGTCCTCCAGCCTGAAGTACCGGGTCGTCGACCCGGCGGACGGGTCGTGGACCGCGCGCGGCCTCGTCGAGCGGATCGGGGAGCGCGAGTCCCGGCTCGTCCACGAGGTCGCGGGGGACGAGCGGATCGAGACGGTGCAGGAGCTTCCCGATCATGCCGCCGCCCTCGAGACGATGCTGGCGGCGCTTGCCGGCAGTGGCATCTCAATGGACGACCTGCTCGCCGTGGGGCACCGCATTGTGCAGGGGGGAGCGGAGTTCTCCGACTCGGTGATCGTCGACGACGCGGTCGAGGCCGCCATCGACGCCCTGTCCCCGCTGGCGCCCCTGCACAATCCGGCGGGCGTGCTGGGGATCCGGGAGCTGCGCCGGCTGCTGCCGAACGTGCCGCACGTGGCCGTCTTCGACACGGCGTTCCACTCCACGATGCCGCCGGAGGC
>CALGTB010000320.1 GCA_937902285.1 uncultured Actinomycetes bacterium
GCCTTGCGCAGCCGCAGGAAGATGATCGGCGACTCGTCCTCGGGCTCGAGGCAGACCAGCAGCACGACGGGAGCGGACTCCAGGGAGTCGTACGACACGTGCACGGGCGAGCCGGCGACCACGGAGGCCAGGAGGGCCGCCTCCTCGTCGGATGCCAGGCGGCTGCGGAAGTCGATGGAGTCGCTGCCGAGCAGGACCCGTGCGAAGCGGGCGTAGGCGTAGGCGTCCTCGACCGTGCTGCGGCCGCCGACGAGCACGCCGGTGCGGCCACGAGCGGCCTCGAGTCCGCGGGCCGCGACCCCGATGGCCTCCGGCCAGGACGCGGCGCGCAGCTCGCCGTCCTCGCGGACCATGGGCGTCGTGAGGCGTCCCTCGGTGAGGTAGGGGAAGGCGAAGCGACCCTTGTCGCAGTTCCATTCCTCATTGACCGCCGGGTCGTCCCAGGCGAGGCGTCGGGTGACGACGCCGCGGCGGTAGTCGGTGCGGAGCGAGCAGCCGCTGGCGCAGTGCTCGCAGGCGGTCGGGGTGGACACGAGGTCGAACGGGCGCGACCGGAAGCGGTACGCGGCGCTGGTGAGGGCGCCGACCGGGCAGATCTGCACGGTGTTGCCGGAGAAGTAGGAGTCGAACGGCTCGTCGGCGGCGGTGCCGACCTGCTGCTTGGCGCCCCGCTCGAGCAGCTCGATCATCGGGTCGCCCGCGATCTGGTCGGCGAAGCGGGTGCAGCGGGCGCACGACACGCAGCGCTCGCGGTCGAGGAGGATCTGGGCGCTCACGTTGATCGGCTTGTCGAACGTGCGCTTCTCGCCGGTGAACCGGCTCTCCGGCCGTCCGACCGACATCGCCTGGTTCTGCAGGGGGCACTCGCCGCCCTTGTCGCACACGGGGCAGTCGAGCGGGTGGTTGAGGAGCAGGAACTCCATGACCCCCTCCTGCGCCTCGCGGGCCACGTCGGACGAGAGCTGGGTGCGCACCTTCATGCCGTCGGAGAGCACCTGGGCGCACGCCGGCTGCGGCTTGGGCATGCCCTCGACCTCGATGAGGCAGGCGCGGCACGCGGCGACCGGATCGAGCAGGGGGTGGTCGCAGAAGCGGGGCACCTCGATGCCGAGGAGCTCGGCCGCGCGGATGACGAGGGTTCCCTTGGGAACGCGCATCTCCACGCCGTCGACCTCGACCCCGATGGTGTCGACGGGCACGTCGACGTCGGTGCCGGGGGTGCTGCCCGAGTTGCCGGTGATGGTCATCTGGCCACTGCTCCCGCGAAGACGTAGGACGCGACCGGGTCGAACTGCTCGTCGGCCGAGGTGGTCGTGGCGGCGAGGAACTCGTCGCGGAAGTACTTCAGGGCGGCGGGGTAGGGGGTCGCCGCGGCGTCGCCCAGGGCGCAGAACGAGCGCCCCATGATCTGCCCGCACAGCCCGACGAGGGTGTCGACCTCCGCCTCGGTGCCGTGGCCGTGCTCGAACTTCTCGAGCACGCCAGTGATCCAGTAGGTGCCCTCGCGGCAGGGCGTGCACTTGCCACAGGACTCGTGCTTGTAGAACTCCAGCCAGCGCGTCACGGCCTTGACGACGCTGACGGTGGTGTCGAAGATCATCGGCGTCCCCGTGCCGAGCATCGTGCCCGCCGCCGCCATGTCCTCGTAGGTCATGGGGATGTCGAGGTGCTCACCGGTGAGCATCGGCACGGACGAGCCGCCCGGCAGCCAGAACTTGACCTCGCCGCCGTCGCGGACGCCTCCGGCATAGTCGAGCAGCTCGCGCATGGTGATGCCGAGCGGCGCCTCGTAGATGCCCGGGCGGTTGACGTGGCCCGACACCGCGAACACCTTGAAGCCAGGGGACTTCTCGGTGCCGAACTGCCGGAACCAGTCGACTCCGCGGTCGATGATGTAGGGCACGTTGCAGATCGTCTCGACGTTGTTGATCACCGTCGGCGATGCGTAGAGCCCGGCGACCGCAGGGAACGGCGGCTTCAGGCGCGGCTGGCCGCGGTAGCCCTCGAGGGAGTCGAGCAGCGCCGTCTCCTCGCCGCAGATGTACGCGCCGGCGCCGGAGTGCACCACGATGTCGACGTCGAATCCGCTGCCGAGCACGTTCTCGCCGATGAAGCCAGCCTCGCGGGCCTCGCGCACGGCGTTGGCCACCCGTCGCATGGCCTCGGGGACCTCGCCGCGGATGTAGATGAAGGCGTGCTTGGCACGGATCGCGTAGCAGGTGATGATCGCGCCCTCGACCAGGGCGTGCGGGTTGGCGATCATGATCGGGATGTCCTTGCAGGCACCCGGCTCGGACTCGTCCGCGTTGACGACGAGGTAGTGGGGCTTGCCGTCGTTCTGCGGCACGAAGCTCCACTTCAGGCCGGTCGGGAAGCCTGCTCCGCCGCGGCCCCGCAGGCCCGAGTCCTTGACCTGCCCGATGAGGGCGTCGGGCTCCTGCCGCAGGGCCGACGCGAGCGCGCGGTAGCCGCCGTAGCGCTGGTAGCCGGCGATCGTGAAGAGCTCGGGGTCGTCCCAGTGCTCGGTGATGACGGGGGTCAGCGACACCGGTCAGCCCTCCTGTCCGGCGGTCGGGATGCCCGGCGCGGCCATGCCGCGCTCCTTGGCGACGGTGAGTCCCGCGAGCATCTTCGCGTCGACCGGGGTGCCCTCGGCGGCCAGGCCGTCGTCCGGGAACGCGAGCGTGTGCTCGGTCGCGCGGAAGTCGCGGATGACGGGGCCACGGGTGGACCGCACCTCCTCGCCGCGGGCGAGCCGGTCGACGATGTCGATGGCCGACGCCGGCGTGACGTCGTCCATGAACTCCCAGTCGACGGTCATGACCGGGGCGTGGGTGCAGGCGGCCTGGCACTCGATGCGCTCGAGCCAGAAGGCACCGTCGTCGGTCGCCGCATCGTGGCCGACGCCCAGTCGCTCGCTCAGCGCCGAGTAGACGGCGTCGCCGCCCAGGAGGCCGCAGAGGGTGTTCGTGCACACGCCGATGTGGTGCGTCCCGACCGGCTGCCTCTTGTACATCGTGTAGAAGGTCGCGACGGCGGTGACCTCGGCGGGCGTGATGCCCAGCACGTCGGCGCACGCGTTGATGCCGTCGACGGCGACCTCGCCCTCGACGCTCTGGACCAGGTGCAGCATCGGCAGCAGCGCGGAACGCGGCTGCGGATAGCGCGACGCCAGCTGCCGCATCTGCTCGCGGGTGCTCTCGCTGATTGACATGTCCCTTATCTCCGCTTCACTACCGGTCAACGCCGCCCATGACCGGGTCGATGCTGGCGACGGCGGCGATGATGTCCGAGATCATGCCGCCCTCGCTCATGGCCGCCACCGCCTGCAGGTTGGTGAACGACGGGTCACGGAAGTGCACACGGTAGGGGCGCGTCCCGCCCGAGCTCACCAGGTGGCAGCCGAGCTCGCCCTTGGGTGACTCGACCGCCGTGTAGACCTGGCCGGCCGGCACGCGGAAGCCCTCGGTGACCAGCTTGAAGTGGTGGATCAGGGCCTCCATCGACTCGGCCATGATCTCCTTGATGTGCTCAGGCGAGTTGCCCTGCCCATCGCTGCCGATCGACAGCTTCGACGGCCAGGCGATCTTCTTGTCGGCGATCATCACCGGGCCCGGACGCAGGCGGTCGAGGCACTGCTCCACGATGTTGAGCGACTCCGTCATCTCCTGGATGCGGATGAGGAAGCGGCCGTACACGTCACTGGTCGTCGCGGTGGCGACGTTGAACTCGTAGTTCTCGTAGCCGCAGTAGGGCTGCGACTTGCGCAGGTCGTGCGGGAGCCCCGTCGCGCGGAGCACGGGGCCGGAGATGCCCAGGGCCATGCAGCCGGTGAGGTCGAGGTAACCGATGCCGACGGTGCGGCCCATCCAGATGCTGTTGTCCACCAGTAGGTCGACGGTGTCCTTGAGCCGCTTGCGCAGCAGCGGGAGGGTGTCGCGAATCTTCTGGACGCCGTCCTCGGGGAGGTCCTGCGCGACGCCGCCCGGACGGACGTAGGCGCTGTTCATGCGCAGGCCCGAGACCATCTCGAAGATGTCGAGCACCAGCTCGCGCTCGCGGAAGCCGAACTCCATGGCCGTGAGCGCACCCAGCTCCATGCCGCCGGTCGCCAGGGCGACGAGGTGGGAGGAGACGCGGTTGAGCTCCATCATCATCACGCGGATGACGGTGGCCCGCTCGGGGATCTGGTCGGTGACGTCAAGCGCCTTCTCGACCGCCAGGCAGTAGGCGGTCTCGTTGAACATCGGCGTGAGGTAGTCCATGCGCGTGACGAACGTGACGCCCTGCACCCAGGACCGGAACTCCATGTTCTTCTCGATGCCCGTGTGCAGGTAGCCGATGCCGCAGCGTGCCTCGGTGACGGTCTCGCCGTCGATCTCGAGGATGAGCCGGAGGACGCCGTGCGTCGACGGGTGCTGCGGGCCCATGTTGACGACGATGCGGTCCTTCATGCCCTCGGGCGCCGCGGTGATCGTGTCCCAGTCGCCGCCGGCGACCGTGTAGATGCGGCCCTCGGTCGTGTCGTACGAGCCTGCGTAGGCGTCGGGAGCACCGGCCTCGGGGGTGGTGCCCCCGGCCGCCGCATAGGTGACGTTGTCGGTCGACATCAGTTGTACGACCTCCGCTGATCCGGGGGCGGGATGGTGCCGCCCTTGTACTCGACCGGGATGCCGCCGAGGGGGTAGTCCTTGCGCTGGGGATGGCCGGGCCAGTCGTCGGGCATCATGATGCGCGTGAGGGCCGGGTGCCCCTCGAACTCGATGCCGAAGAAGTCCCACGTCTCGCGCTCGTGCCAGTCGTTCGTCGGGTAGACCGCGACGATGGACGGGATGCGGGCGTCGTCGTCGGGAACGGATACCTCGACCCGCACGCGGCGGTTGTGGGTGATCGACAGGAAGTGGTAGACGGCGTGCAGCTCACGGCCCGTCTCGTGCGGGTAGTGGACGCCGCTGACCCCGGAGCAGAACTCGAAGCGGAGCGCAGGCTCGTCGCGCAGGGCGGTGACGAAGGCGACGAGGTGCTCGCGGCGCACGTGGTAGGTGATCTCGTCGCGGTAGACGACCACCTTCTCGATGGCCTCGGTGGCGGGCAGCCCGGCGTCGGCGAGGGCCAGCTCGAGCTCGTCCGTCGCCTCGTCGAACCATCCGCCGAAGGGGCGCGCGGTCGGGCCGGGCATGACGATCGGCTCGACCAGGCCGCCGAAGCCGCTGGTGTCACCCGAGCCGGCCACGCCGAACGCTCCGTTGCGGACGCCGATGATGTCGAGCTCGCGAACGCCCTCGGGGACGGCCCGCACTGAGGGGTCGCTCATCGCATGAGCCCCTTCATCTCCAGGGTGGTGGGGGCCGAGAGCGCGATCGTCTCGAGCTCGGCCACCTCGGCGCGCCGATGAGCGCCCATCTTGGTGTCCTGGATCTTGTCGTGGAGCTTGAGGATCGCGTCGAAGAGCATCTCCGGACGCGGCGGGCACCCCGGCAGGTAGATGTCGACCGGGACCACGTGGTCGACGCCCTGGACGATGGCGTAGTTGTTGAACATGCCGCCGCTCGAGGCGCAGACCCCCATGGCGATGACCCACTTGGGGCCGGGCATCTGGTCGTAGATCTGGCGCAGGACCGGGGCCATCTTCTGGCTGACGCGGCCGGCGACGATCATGAGGTCGGCCTGTCGCGGCGAGGCGCGGAAGACCTCCATGCCGTAGCGGGCGATGTCGTAGCGCGGGCCGCCGGCGGCCATCATCTCGATGGCGCAGCAGGCCAGGCCGAACGTCGCCGGCCACAGCGAGCCCTTGCGGGCATAGCCGGCGAACTTCTCGACCGTGGTGAGGAGGACTCCGGACGGCAACTGCTCTTCGAGACCCATGGCTACTCCGTCAGTCCCACTCGAGTCCGCGCCGGCGCCACACGTAGGCGTAGACGACGAGGACGGTGATGATGAACAGGAACATCTCGGCCAGGCCGAAGATCGCGAGCTGGTCGAAGGCGACCGCCCACGGGTACAGGAACACGATCTCGATGTCGAAGACGATGAAGAGCATCGCGGTCAGGTAGTACTTCACCGGGAAGCGCCCGCCGCCGATGGGCTGGGGCGTCGGCTCGATGCCGCACTCGTACGCGTCGTACTTCGCACGGTTGTAGCGCTTCGGCCCCGTGAACGACGCCACGGTCACCGAGAACACGGCGAACGCGAGAGCGAGAAGGCCGAGGACGAGGATGGGGGTGTAGACGTTCAAGCCCGCATCTCCTCACGGTTTGCGCGATTGTGAAGCACTTCACGACCGACGAAAGCATAGTGGGAACCGGTCACGCCCGTGACACCCCCGCCAGCCGCACCGCGCGGTGGAGCGCGACGATCCCGAAGGTCAGGTCGCGCCACTGCACGCGTCCCCATCCGGTCGCCGCGATGTCGGCCGCCAGGGCCCGCTGATCGGGCCACGCGCGGATCGACTCGGCGAGGTAGACGTAGGCCTCGGGGTTCGACGACGTGCGCCGGGCCACCGACGGCAGGGCCTTCATGAGGTACTCGGAGTAGACGGTGCGCAGCGGCGCGCGGGTGGGGTGCGAGAACTCGCACACCACCAGGCGGCCGCCCGGGCGCACGACGCGGGCCAGCTCGCGGAGCCCCGCCATGCGGTCGTGGATGTTGCGCAGGCCGAACGAGATGGTCGCTGCGTCGAAGGCCGCGTCGGCGAAGGGAAGGGCCATGCCGTCGCCGGCGACGAAGGGAAGGCCGGGCTGCCGGACCTTGCCGACGCGCAGCATTCCCAGCGAGAAGTCGGTGGGGACGACCATCGCCCCGGCCTCCTCGAACGGGACGCTGGACGTGCCCGTTCCGGCCGCCAGGTCGAGGATGCGCTCGCCGGGCTGCGGATCCACGGCCTCGACGACCAGCCGCCGCCACCGCCGCGTCTGCCCGAGTGCCAGCACGTCGTTGGTGATGTCGTATCGCTCGGCCACGTCGTCGAACATGGCGGCGACATCGGCGGGTGCCTTGTCCAGGTCTGCGCGGGCCACGCCGGAATCCTGTCACCCCACTGGACATGCCGCCCGGGCGGTGGGCGCTTAGGCTCTCCCCCGTGACCTCGTCGGTGCCGTCTACGTCGCACGCGCCGGAACCCGGTGGCGCAGCCGAGCGGATGCACGTGACGACCAGGCCCATCGCCGATCCCGTCGAGCTCCTGGCCCGCCTGCCCGATGCCGATCCCGTCGCCTGGGTCCGCGA
>CALGTB010000321.1 GCA_937902285.1 uncultured Actinomycetes bacterium
TGCGCACGCTCGGCAAGGCCTACTACGGCTCCGCCGACGTCGGGGAGTGCTACGCGATCGCCGGCCGCATCGACCCCACGAAGCTCGGCACCTGGCAGGACGAGTGGGAGTCCGCAGCGGAGGCGCTCGCCGCTTCCGCGCATGCCTCCGCCCAGGCCGGGCACCACGTCAGCGCGGGCGAGGCCTACCTCCGCGCCGCCGAGTACATGCGGCAGTCGTACTTCTTCGACCGGCTCGACCTCACCGGGACCCGCATGCTCGCCGCGTGGCGGCGGCAGCGCGAGTACTTCCGCGAGGCACTGCGGCTCCTCGACGTGCGCCACGAGATCGTCTCCATCCCCTACGCGGGCACGCACCTGTCCGGCTACCTCGTCCTTCCGTCGTCGGGCACCGGACCGTGGCCCACGATCATCAGCCCGGCGGGCTATGACAGCCCGATCGAGGAGTACTGGATGTTCGCGTGCGGACCGGCGCTGCGCCGCGGCTACGCCGTGCTCATGTTCGACGGCCCGGGCCAGGGGTCGTCGCTGCTGGAGAAGGGCCTGTTCTTCCGTCCCGACTACGAGATCGTCGCCACTGCGGTGGTGGACTTCGCCGTCCGCCAGCCCGATATCGATGCGTCGCGACTCGTGTCGTACGGGCGCAGCTTCGGGGGCTACCTCGCCCCGCGCATGGCCAGCGGCGAGCACCGCCCCGCGGCCTGCGTCGCGGATCCGGGCCTGTTCGACGTGGGAGCCATGATGGTCGGGCAGCTGCCGCCCGACCAGTCCGCCGGCATCCTGTCCGGCGATACGGCCGTCATCGACGGATTCAACTCCGCCATCCTCGCCGATCCCGGCATGACGCAGTTCTTCATGTCCAGGGCGGTCACCCATGGCGCACAGACGCCGGCTGCGTACGTCGTCGCCCTGCAGGGCTTCGCGGTGCCAGCCGCCCAGATCACCTGCCCGACGCTCGTGACGCACCAGGACGGCGACGGGCAGTCGCAGGCGCTGTTCGACGCCCTCACCTGCCCGAAGGAGCTCGTGACGTTCACCGATGCCGAGGGAGCGGGAGGGCACTGCGAGGGAGCAGGGCAGGCACTGTTCGGACAGCGGGTCTTCGACTGGCTCGACACGACGCTGCGGGCCGATGGCCCGCACTGAGCTCGACTCGAGGCAACGGGGGACATCGTGAACAGGAGTGTCATCCGCGCGGTGCTGGTCGGCGTGACGGCCCTCATCGTCCTCGGGTCCAGCCTCGTCCCCCTCGCATCGCCTGCGCACGCGCGCGAGCTCGACGACGTCGACGTCACCCGCGCGACGATGCGCGGCGTCTGGCTGGCACCGATCTGGAAGGCCTACGGCGCGACGGCCTACCGCATCGAGGACTACTCCGCTTCGCCCGAGGGCGGCTACCGGTACGTCGCCGAAGTGGGCGAGCTGTACGACAGCGGACGGCGCTGCGTCCTCACGCGCAACGACGCCGTCATCGTCGACGGGAAGTGCCGCGACAGCGTCCCGTGGGGCGGGCTGGAGCTGCCCGGCTCGGGCCGGTACTCGCTCACTGTCAGTGGGAGCCGGGTCGCATCGTGGACGTTCACCCTGCCGTCCGACGTCCCGCCACCGCTGGCACCGGCCGCCTGCGCGATCACGTCGTTCACGCCGGGCCTCGTCAGTGACATCGGCCCCACCTTCCAGGTGACGACCAACGGCCTGTGCAGCCGCGGCTACTGGTACTACCAGGTCGATGTCCCCGACGGCGGGCAGGCGTACCGGCGGTTCCGCCTGCAGCCCGACGGCGTGTTCCTCGTCAGGGACCTCATCGACATCACCAGCCCGGCGACCATCAGCATGGCCTTCCTGCCCCGCGGCTACACCGAGCTGACGGCCGCGGCGCTTGCGACGCCCGGTGGGACAGTGCCCGCCTGGCGCCTGGCGCCAGGTGCCGCAGGCCCTCGGCTACTGAAGCCCGGCGTGCCGCTCCGGTGATCAGGGGCGGAGGGTGGACTCGTTCGCCACATTGACCTCACGAGTAACATAGGATTCGCCACCGGCAGGTCCTACCATTGACTGTCACATGGGTGACGGCGGGGAGGCAGCGATGTTCCAGGGCAGCCTGGGGCTTGTCGTCATCCTCCTCATTGTCATCATCGTGGTCTCGCTCGTCCTCCTCGCCATGGTGATCGGGTTCAAGATCTCCCGCGACCGTCGCGAGCGACGGGCCGAACGCTTCCGTGACCGCCTCTGGAAAGCCTGGGTCGATGACGACGCCCAGCAGATGGCGAAGGCCTATCGAATGGTCGCGCGCGGAGGACACCAGGCGCAAAGCGACTACATCCAGATGAGCGACCGCGCCATGAGCGCGGACTGGCGCACGCAGGACCGGGTCGAGGGGATGCGAAATGCCGCCGAGAAGGTCGGCTTCAGTCAGGCGCTTCGCAAGCAGCTGAAGTCTCGCAGCGACGTGAAGCGCGGGCTCGCCGTCACAATGGCCGGCTATCCCGGAACCACACTGCGGCCCGAGGAGCTCGCTCCCTTCCTGACCGACTCCGAACCCACCGTGCGGCTTGCAGCGGCGGGCAGCCTCGAACGCATGGCTGACCCCTTGGCCGCCGATGTCCTGATCACGGCGCTGATCAATCAGGATCTGCCCGACGAGCGCATCATCGAACGGATAGGCCACAGCTGGGCAGTGGACGGCATCGTGGCGCAGCTGGCGGACCCCGCACCCGAGGTGACTTCTCGTGTGCGCTGCGGTCTGGCCCGGGCATTGGCGCTCGTGGGGGACCCCCGGGCCATGCCGGTCCTCGAGATCATTTCCGTAGGGGGGGTCGTCGAGGAGAAGGTGCAGGCGCTCAAGGCCCTCGTCGCCTGCGCGCCGCACGCCAATGACCAGCAGCGAGCCGAGCTCGAGATCTTCGCCCGCCACCTCCTCGACGACGAGCATCCGGTCGTGAGGACCCAAGTGGCGCTCATTCTCGGAGCCGCGGGTTACGAGTCGGACATCCCCATCCTTGCCCAACTAGTCAGCGACGACGACTGGTTCGTCCGGCGCGCTGCGGCGAAGGCACTCGCCCAGATGGGGTCACCCGGCCTCGCGGCCCTGCGACGACTGGCCGCCTCGGACGACCGCTTCGCGGCCGAGCGGGCGCGAGAGGAGATCACCTTCGCCACGATCATGGCGGCTCGCCTGGCCGCCGACACCGGCCAGGACTTCGAGGGAATCCTGACGCAAGGATCCGTCGGCGCCAACCGATCGGTGCACGGCAGCGACTCATCGCCCGTCCTTGCCGTGGCCGCAGCGGGTGCCTCGATCGGCGTGCACGCGACCGCAACGGTCCCCACGGAAGCGCCGTCGGAGACTGGCTCCGAGGCCCCCTCCGGACACCCCGGCCACGACACGCCGAATGTTCCGAGTGCGCTCGCACCGGCCATTGTCGCCCCCGCCGCCCCGTCCCCTTCGCAAGCCAGCCCCATCACCGCCGCGCCTCCCCGGGCCCGTCGGGTGGTTTTCGACGGCGACTTCGTCGAGCAGCGCCCACCTCGAGGCGCCGTTGGCAACAACCCGCTCGAGGCCCCGATCTCCTCGTATGTGCCGGCCATCGTCATCCTGCAGTCTCCACAGAGGGCCTCAGGGGCCGTCCCGACGTCCCCGCCCACTGATGCCGAGATTCCGATGTCACCCGCAGGAGACGCATCGCCGATCCAGCCCGCACCTGAGCCGCTGCCCTCGGTCAGCATGAACGTGGGCCCGGCCAGCCGCGCGAGGGAAGGGAGCTCAGTCATCATCACCGGACGCTGCCGACCGCGGGAACGGGGGCGTCGGGCCCGACTGGAAGTGCTCGTGGGCGACCGTTGGCGAACGGTCGATACCATCGCCCTGACAAGCAAGGGGCGGTTTGCGTTCGGCATCGATGACACGGGCACGGTGGGTGCGACTTACACGTACCGCATCGCGATCCTGCGCAGGAAGAAGAACCGCCCGCTGGTCACCGGTGATCCGATAATGATCACCGTCGTGCCGTGACCATCGACGACTGGATCGACAGTTATCGGGAGTTCTTCCTGTGGTTCGACTCGGTCGTTCTGTTCTATGTCATCGCCCTCAACATCTTCTACTTCGCCTTCGTCTTCAGCGGCTGGCGGACGGTCCACCGGTATGTCGCACTGCGACCGATGCGCGACTACCGCTACGTGGGCCACTCAAAGCTGTCGATGGCGGTCACCATCCTCGTGCCGGCATACAACGAGGAGAAGACGATCGTGCCGGCTGTTCAGGCGCTGCTGCGCACGCAGTTCAACGAGCTGGAGGTGGTGATCGTCAACGACGGCTCGACCGATGGCACCATGAGGGTGCTTGCCGAGGTCTTCACCCTCGTGCCGATCGATCGCAGCCCGCGTTCGGGCCTGACGACCAAGCCCGTCCGAGGCGTTCATGCATCGGTGACGGAGCGACGCGTCATCGTCATCGACAAGGAGAACGGCGGCAAGGCGGACTCCCTCAACGTGGCCCTCAACTACTCGCAGTATCCGCTCGTCTGCGCCATCGACGCGGACACCATCATGGATCCCGGCGCCCTCGCGCGACTCGTGTGGGAGTTCCAGTCGGACCCGGACATCGTGGCGACCGGCGGGATCGTCCGCATCATCAACGGAAGCGGTGTCAAGGGCGGACAGATCACCGAGGTCCGGACACCGCGCGACCTGCTGGGGAACATCCAGATCGTCGAGTACCTGCGGGCCTTCTTGGGCGGGCGGCTGGCATGGTCGCGCTGGAACATGCTGCTCATCATCTCCGGCGCCTTCGGGCTGTTCCGACGCGACGTCATCATCAGCGCTGGCGGATACGACGCGGACAACGTGGGAGAGGACGCCGAGCTCGTCGTGCGCATACGCCGCCAGCGAGCCGAGCAGGGGCTGCCGTGTCGGATCACCTTCTTCCCCGACCCGATCTGCTGGACGGAGGCGCCATCGGACTTAGCAGCCCTGGTGCGACAGCGCGACCGCTGGCAGCGGGGCCTCGGAGAGCTGCTCATCAAGCATCGACGCATGACGTTCAATCCCAGATACGGACGCATCGGGATGCTCGCGGTCCCGTTCTACTGGATCTTCGAGTTCCTCGAGCCGCTCATCACCGTCACGGGCGTGACGCTGGTCGCAGTTGGGTTCGTCCTCGGCTTGGTCGACCCCTTC
Source organism: uncultured Actinomycetes bacterium (assembly GCA_937902285.1). Taxonomy (GTDB): domain Bacteria; phylum Actinomycetota; class Actinomycetes; order S36-B12; family S36-B12; genus UBA10649. The sequence continues at coordinate 5,175 of CALGTB010000321.1, forward strand.
ACCTTCGCCCTCATGCTCAGCCTCGTCACGTTCTACGGCCTGTTCATCAGCCTGGGCGTGATCATGATGGAGGAGCGGGCCTTCCGCCGGTACCCCAACTGGCGCGATCTCATGCACATGGGGCTCGCCATCTTCGCGGAGAACTTCGGCTACCGGCAGTACCTCGCGTTCGTGCGGCTTCGTGCCATCCTCCGCATCCGCACGAGCAAGTCAGAGTGGGGCGAGAACGTTCGGACCGGGTTCCATGACGAGGAGTTCGCATCCGACGAGCAGACGCGGGACCCGGCCACCACTGACCCCGCGATCCGCCGCTGAGATCACGGGCTCGTCGTCTCCAGGGGTGCTTCCGCCGGCGACAACTGCGCTGTGTCCCGGAGCGCCTGGGACAGCGCCAGCATCCCCGGCTTGATCCGCTCGCGGTACTCCGCCTTCTGCCATGGCTCCCAGTCGATCTCCAACTCGATGGGGGGCTGGGTGGCGGCGTCGATGGTCAGGCCAATCCGTTCCACCGGCACGGCTTCCGCCTCTCCGTTGACCGGTACGAAAGCGGTCTTCGACGACGGATCACTGAGATTGAGCATGCCCCATGGGATGCGCATGTCCAGGGTCCGCCGGTTCCAGGCCCACGTGGCCCGTGAGTCGTAGTCGGCATCCGCGTAATTCACATTGCCCTCGATCATGTGACCGATCTCGTAGAACTCGGCCGGGCGTTCAGGGAACCCATTGACGGCTGGGTAGGCCCGGTTCGCGGTGAGGCGCTGTAGCGACCACCCCGGGTACTCCGACGGCGGCAGGTCCTCGGGCGTGACGCGGTCAAGGAGGATTGGGTTGATCTCCTCACGGACATAGGCCGTCATCGTCTCTGCGTTGTAGTCGTAGATGAACGCAATGTCCGCCGTTGCCTCGTCCGCGCGCGCGCCAGGCGGGATAAGCCCGCCGGGGACCACGTCGAAGGCGTAGACGACGGGCTCCTCCGGTTCATCGTCGAACTGCGTGGTCAGCCGCAGGTAGGCAGCGTCCATGGCAGCTGTGACCGACGTGATCCCCTCGGTCTCCTCGTAGTAGGTGCGCGGCTCTGTCGGCACGGGGTCCATGGCGACGGCCCCGAAGAACTCTTCGTTCGTCAGTGGGTCCAACCACAGCGCACGACGCTCCGGGTCCACGGCGAGGGTCCGCTGGATGGTGTTCCAGGTGAACTTGAACCACTCGTCGACCCAGATGAACAGCAGGCCGCCGGCGAGGCCGATGTCCTTAAACAAGCGGAGCATGTCGGCGTCCATCTGCAGGGCCTCGGGCTCCGGATGGAAGCCCTGATCCCGGCCGTTCGTCCCGTAGTGCGCCGACCCCAGTGACGACGGCACGCCGAACTCCGTCACCATCATCGGGAGATCCGCCTCAGCGTGATGCCTTTTGAGATCGAGGAGGTAGGCGGCGTACGGGTCCGTGCTGCCGTTCGAAAGCGGCTGCTGGTAGGCAGCCTCATAGCGAAGGAAGTCCGGGTAGTACGGGTAGGCGTGATAGCTCGCGAAGCTACCACCGGGCCATGCGGCCGTAGGTCGTACGTGGTTGGCGTCGATCCCGACCAGGTCCTCAATGTCGATGGGCTCGGCGGGATGCTCCAGGGGGTCGGTCGTGGGCCAGTTCACGAACGCGATCGGGGAGCTCCGCCCACGGGCCACCTCGGCCGTCGCCAGGTCGTCCATGCGCTCAGCGAGCCACCTCTCGGTGGGGGTTGTCTGACCCGTGTCCGACGCACTGACGAAGTAGGTGCCGCTGAATTCGGGGTAGTCCTGGTTGGCGCGATCCGTCTCGTCGATGGCCACTGGGTCGAGCTCGGCACCGATGATCCAGCCGGCCAGCCATGCGGACACGTCGGCGGTCCACGTGCCGCTGGCCCTTCCCAGCTGCGGGGCTCGCTCGAGGTCGCCGCTCACGGCTGCACTGGCGTCCTGGATCTCCGTGCGGAAGGAGTCCGTGATGGAGTCCGCCAGCAGGTCACCCGTCTTGATGTACGACTCGTCGGGGAGGTAGATGCCGTGCAGGAGGTAGAGCGGCGAGTCGGGGTTGCGCTCGTTGTGGTCGCGGAACTCCTCGTAGAAGTACGGTGGCAAGATCGTGTAGACGCGGAGCACCCGGACTCCTGCTTGCCCCATCTGGTCCAACCACCGCCGGTAGTCCGTGGCCGTCATGGCCAGCTCACCTGGGTTGTGCCCTGGGACCGACGAGCCGAGGTTCACTCCGCTCCAGAAGCTGACGGGGCCGGCGGTCGTGCTCAACGTGAGCTGCACATCCTCGCCGGTGCCGGTCGTGAAGGCGAGGGTGGTCAGGCCGTCGACGACCTTGGGCGCCGGTCCGCCCGTGACGGCGGGGGTGGACGCGAATGACCGGGGGTCGGGAGCAGCGAGCATCAGGATGGCGACGAGCGCGACGATGCCCGTCAGAGCAATCGTGCCCGCGATCCACGCCAGTCGGCGCAGTCCACGGGGCAGGGGCATCCACCCATTATCGCCCGGGCCCACGGCCATGAGAGCGCTGAGGCAGGTCCGGCTGGCAGGATGTGGCGACGACGGCGCCGTCGGCCTTCGGGCAACCGGGCGACTCTTCCGAGGGGTTCTTCATGAAGGTGATGTACTACACCGAGTACGGCACCCCCGACATGCTGTCGCTGCGGGACGTCCCGACGCCGTCACCCGCCGAGGGCGAGGTCCTCGTGCGCGTCCGCGCCACATCGATCAACGACTGGGACTGGCTGCTGCTCAACGGGAAGCCGTTCATCAACCGCATCGGCGCCCTGCGCCGGCCGAAGCACCACATCCTCGGCTCGGACGTCGCGGGGGTCGTGGAGTCGGTGGGCAGCGGCGTCACTCGGCTCTCGCCCGGCGACGAGGTGTTCGGGGACATGTCGACCAGCGGGTTCGGCGCGTTCGCCGAGTACGTCACCGCGCCGGAGACCTCTTTCGCCCTCAGGCCGTCCGGGCTCACCTGGGAGCAGGTCGGCGTCCTTCCCCAGGCCGCCGGGCTGGCCATCACGGGCATGCGCGCCCAGCACCCTGTCGAGGCGGGACATCGCGTCCTGATCAACGGCGCCGGCGGTGGTGTCGGCAACTTCGCGATCCAGATCGCCAAGGCGGCCGGCGCGGAGGTGACCGGCGTCGACCTCCCAGCGAAGCTCGACGCCGTGCGCGCCTGGGGCGCCGACCACGTCATCGACTACACGCGCGAGGACTTCGGTGCGAACGGCCAGACCTACGACCGCATCCTCGACGTCGCCTGCCACCGATCGATGGCGAGCTACCGCCGCTCGCTGAACCCGGGGGGCGTCTGCGCGCTCATCGGCGGTTCCATCCCCCGCATCCTGTTCATCATGGCGGTCGGCCCTGTCGTCTCGTCCTTCGGCAGCCGCCAGGTGCGCGTGCCGATCTGGAAGGCCAACAGCCCCGACGACGTCGCCTTCCTCACCGGACTGCTCGAGAGCGGGTCGATCGTGCCGGCCATCGACAGCACCTACCCACTCGAGGGCATCCCCGACGCCTTCCGCCACTACGGCGCGCAGCTGCACCGCGGGAAGGTCGCCATCACCGTCTGATCACCGACGCAGAAGCACCGGGAC
>CALGTB010000322.1 GCA_937902285.1 uncultured Actinomycetes bacterium
AGACGCCGCTGACGAACGGCGAACTGGTGTGGCTCGTGCGCGAGCTGATCATCGCCGGCAACGAGACCACGACCCGCATGCTCGCCGACACGATCCTCATGCTCGACCAGCGCCCGGGCGTGTGGGATCGCATCCTCGAGGACCCGGCACTCGTGCGCGGCATCGTCGAGGAGGGCCTGCGGATGACCACCCCTGCGGTGGGCCTGTTCCGTCGCGTGACGACGGACACCGAGCTCGGCGGCGTACTCCTTCCCGCGAACACGTCGCTCTTCCTCGCCTACGGCTCGGCCAACCGCGACGAGAGCGTCTTCGCCGATCCCGACGAGTTCTCGCCCGAGCGCAGCAACCTGCGTGAGCACATCGCCTTCGGCCAGGGGATCCACGTGTGCGTGGGAGCCGGACTGGCCCGCATCGAGGCGGCGGCCACGCTGCAGGCGCTGGCCGAGCACGTCACCGAGCTCAAGGTCGTCGACCGCGACTCCCTGCGCTACGGGTCGAGCTTCATGCTGCGCGGCCTCGACGCGCTTCCCGTCGAGGTCCATCGCCGATGACGCCGGACGAGACGGTGACCGCGCTCGTGGCGGCGTGCGAGGCCCGTGACCTCGACGCCGTCTGCGCGCTGGTCACCGACGACATCGAGTACGACAACGTGCCGATCGGCGCCGTGCACGGCCCGGACGGCGTCCGATCCGTGCTGTCGGGAGGGGTGACGGCGGCAGCGGAGCAGGTCGAGTGGGTCGTGCTCAACCAGGTCGCCTCCGGCGACGTCGTGATGAACGAGCGCATCGACCGGTTCCTGGTCGACGGCCGCTGGATCGAGATCCCCATTGCGGCGGTCTTCCTGGTGCGCGACGGCCGGGTCTGCCTCTGGCGCGACTACTTCGACCTCGAGACCTACCGCCGCCAGAGGCAGTAGCCGCGAGCTACGGCAGCACGAAGTCGAAGGACGCGTCCATGCTGTCGTCGTCCTGGGCGGTGACCGTGACCAGCATGGCCTCGTCGAAGATCCCGTCGGAGTCGTTCTGCGGGACGTCCGGGAAGTAGAGCTGAGTCGTGTAGGTGGGGCCTCCGGGGGCCGTCACCTTCACGTGCACATGCTCGGTGCGGCTGGGGTAGAGGCCGGGGATCACCGTCGTGAGCGTGTAGGCACCCTGCTCATCGGTTGTCTGCACCCCGCGCAGGTTGTAGCCCTCGTTGTCGTACGTCCCGGAGCCATCGGCCTGCCAGAAGTCGAGCGTGGCGCCCGCGACGGGCTGGCAGTCGGCGTCGTAGACCACACCCGTGATGACCAGCGGAATCCCCACCGTGTCCGCATCGCTGATCGTGGCGCGCTCAGGCGGATCCGGTGTGTAGTACGGGCCCTCCGTCATCTCGACGAGGGTGGCCGATGCATCACAGGTCGACGCGGGCGCTGCCGAGGCGGGTGCGTCGGAATCGCTGCCGGCCGTGGGAGACGACGGCGCGCTGGCCTCGGCGCTGCTGGCGGCGCTGCTCGCGCTCGGGCTGGAGGCAGGCGCGGTCGCGGCCGAGCCCTCCGTGGTGCTCGCGGACGAGCAGGCGCTGAGCAGGAGTGCGCTGACGGCCAGGGCGGGAAGGGCGGTGGCGAAGGGGCGTCGCATGCGAGTCATGCGTGCCATCGTGCAGCATCCGCCGCGCACCCCATGCGCGGACGGCACTGCCTTACGCACTCCTGACACGGTCCGAACTCCACGGCCATGGCCGGTTCACGGGCCTCGCCCCGGGCCAGTTGCCGCTTTGCCCCTCTCCGGCCCGAGCCCGTGGCTAGGGTTCGCCGCATGACCGACGACTCCGCGGACACGGGCCTGCCCGAGTCACGCTGGACCGACCTCGACGGGCCGGTCCACTACGTCGACTTCGGTGGCCCCGCCGACGGTCCGCTGCTCGTCTGCGTCCACGGCCTCGGCGGGTCGCTCGTGAACTGGATCGCGCTGGCGCCGCTGCTCACGCCCACCTGCCGCGTCATCGCCCTC
>CALGTB010000323.1 GCA_937902285.1 uncultured Actinomycetes bacterium
TTCTCGTCTATGCCGAGGAGGCGACCGGTCGACTCCTGCACGACGCCGTAGGGCAGCTCACTCACGTGGTTGACGACGCCGAGCGTCGCACAGGCGCCGGAGGAGAGGTGAGTGTCCACGAATGCCCCGAAGTCGATGGCCGTGATCAAGTCCCCGTTGATGACCAGGACGCATGCACGCTGCTCCTCCGGGAGGAGGCTCACCGCCCCGACCGTACCGAGCGGCTCCCTCTCCCGCAGATAGCCGATCTCGATCCCGAGGTCCGTGCCATCGCCGAAGTGGTCCTCAATGTCCCTTGCACGGTAGTGAACGGACAGCCACACGCGTTGGAACCCCTGGAGTACCAGGCGACGAATGGTGGCCTCGGCCAGCGGGACTCCACCCACCCTCACGAGGGGCTTGGGCACGTGATCAGTCAAGGGGCGAAGGCGGCTGCCTCGACCACCGGCCATGATCACCACCGACTCAGGTCGGGCGTCCGCGGTCTGCCCGGGCGAGTCGAACAGGACACCCGCCACCCGTCCCTCCGGATCGACGAGGGGAAGCGCGTGGATCGAGAGCCGACGCATACGTGAGAGAGCCTGACCGCCGTTCATGCCGACCGTTCCGACGGCGGGCGCCGCGTTCATCGCTTCATGAACGGTTGTGGAGAGGTCTGATCCGCGGAGCAGCGCGCGCCTGACATCGCCATCCGTGACCGTCCCCACAAGGTGATCCCGCTCGTCGACCACCAGGAGGATCTGCGCTGCTGTCTTGTCGAGCAGTTGAAGGGCCGCCGTCAAGGACATGTCCGGGGACACCACCAGCTCGCGCCAGCTCAACGCCTGCATGTCGCCCCTCCCCTGCACACAACGTCCAGACCCGTCCGCACACGATGGTCAGTCGTCCGGGCGCTGACCCTAGGCGTCGAGGACAAGGCCTTTGGCCACGACGTCCCAGAACGACCCCGTGTCCTGTCGGCTCTCCCGAATGAACTGTCGGAAGAAGCGTTCGTAGCGTCCCACATCGATCTGGGGAAGCGTGATGGAGGTCGGCAGCGACTCGACCTCCAGGCGTCGCCAGCCGAGTTGCCGACTGAGTGCCGCCTTGAGATCTCGCTGGTAGCGGAAGTCGGCACTCGACTCCAGGACGAGAGCTGGCCTCCTCAGGCCCACCACGACCGTCACTGCGTCGGAGGGGTGGTTCAGCAGGACACACCTGGAGGTGGCCACGACCTGCGCCGTGCCCCCATAGACGACACGGCGGTTGCCGTAGGCCTCCTCAAGAATGCCCGGTCTCGCTCGCGGGTGGGCGGCAATCGTCACCGCCATCCCGGTTGCCTCCTCGATCCAGTCGAATGCGCAGCGCATTCGCGCGAAGTACAGCTCCGGTGTCGACTGGGGCAGCTCGAGGGCGAGCGTCGCGAAGTCCGGGTGGAGTGGACCCAGCCCATCAATGAAGGCAATCGAGTCACATTCCTCGTAGGGAGTGGCAGCGATGCCTCTGATCAGGTCGTAGTCGAAGGAGTGCACCACATGTGTCCGAGTCGACGAGTCGGTGAGGAGTGGGTCGACCGCGCACGAGGAGGCCGCGAGAAAGACATCATCCAGTGGGCGGATGCCCATCCGCCTGCGGCGACGGGGCAGCACGAAAGGACCGTTCTTGACGAAGCTCAGAGCCTTCGCAACAGCATGCGCGAGGCTGTAGCGGATTCGAAGGAGGGCGAACTCAAGGGCGCCCCACTCGTCTTGATAGGGACGTGACTGGATGTCCGGGTACGACTCGTCCCACGGAGCACGACCGATGACCCCACAGAAGGTGGACGGCGCGTTCGACACGATGGCGAGGACCTCGCGACACCGCTCGGCCTCGCCCCGGGCGACCCCCAGAATGGAGATCACGACGTCACGCGACGACAGCGAACGGCAGGCATCGGTCAACGCGTCGAGGCTCTCCATGCGATGAATCCGTACATCCCTCGCGCGGTCCGCCCACTGCTGCTCGGCACGCGGAAGGGTCAGGGGAGCGAGCTCCCAGTATTCAACGGAGAAGCCTGCTCGCTGGAGCGCCTCGGCCCCGAAACGGGCCGCGTCCCGCTCGCTCAGG
>CALGTB010000324.1 GCA_937902285.1 uncultured Actinomycetes bacterium
GCGGCACAAGCCGGGCGGGCCGGCCGCCGAGGTGGTCCTGACGATCGGCTGGGGGGCCGTGAGTCGGATCGACCTCGAGCCGGCCACGTGCGGCGATCCCCAGTGCGACGCCGACCACGGCTACACCGGCACGGCAAGCAACGACGACCTCTCGGTGCGCGTCTCCGAGGCGGCCGACGGTGCCGAGGTCGTCCGTCAGGTGCTTGCCTTCGCCGCGGCGCTGTCGCAGGCGACGGCCGATCGCGCCCGCTGACCCGGTGGCCGTGACGACCCTGGCCCAGGTGGCCACGTCCGCCGCGGCTGCGCTGGGGGTCCCGGGCTTCGACGACGCCGTGGGCATCGGCCCGGCACGGCACGTCGTGACGTGCCTCGTCGACGGACTCGGCGCGAACCTCCTCGCCCGGCATGCCGAGCTGGCGCCCCGGCTCGCCAGCATGACCGGGGCACCGATCAGCGCCGTCTTCCCGACCACCACGCCCGTCGGCCTCGGGTCGTTCGGTACCGGCCTCATGCCCGGCGTGCACGGTCTCGTGGGCGCGTCGTTCCTCCTGCCGGAATCCGACCAGATGCTGTCCCCGCTCCAGTGGGGCGGTGATCCGGTTCCGGTGGCAGTGCAGCCGGAGCCCACGGTCTTCGAGGCCGTCGCCCGCTCCGGCGTCACGATGACGACCGTGTCCCCCGAGGCCTACCGCGAGTCGGGACTGACGCGCGCCGTGCTGCGCGGCGGCTCCTACCGGGGTGCCGACACCCTGGACGCGCGACTCGAGCAGGTCGGCGCGATCCTGCGATCCGAGTCGCGGTCCTTCACCTACGTCTACTGGGCCGAGCTCGACCGCACGGGGCACGAGTTCGGGGTCGACAGCGACGAGTGGCGAGCCGCCCTGGTGCGGGTCGACGCCCTCGTCCACGGGCTCGCTGGCACCCTTCCGCCGGGATCGGCGCTGCTCGTGACCGCGGATCACGGCATGGTCGACTGCGCGCGGTCCGAGCGCATCCAGGTCGACGACCGGGCAGCCCTCATGGCGGGCGTGGAGAGGATCGGCGGCGAGCCGCGCGCGCGGCACATCTACACGAGGCCGGGGGCGGCGGCCGACGTCGCCGCCGCCTGGCAGAGCGAGGTGGGCGATGTCGTGCGGGTGATGAGCCGCGCCGATGTCGTCGCGTCGGGGCTCCTCGGTGACGTCGACGCAGCGCTGGCCGACCGCATCGGCGACGTCATGGCCGTGGCGACCGGCGGCGCCATGCTGGCGACACGCGGCGATGCCCTCGTGTCGAGCCTCATCGGGCAGCACGGCGCCCTCACCGACGACGAGGTGCTCATCCCGGCCCTGCTGCACCGCCCCGCGTAGGGTCCGCCGTCTGGCACGATGGGCCCGTGGCGGAGCTCATCTTCTATGCAGGGACGATGGACTGCGGCAAGTCGACGCTCGCGCTGCAGACCGACCACAACCACTCCTCGCGGGGCCGGGCGGGCATCGTGCTCACCCGCCTGGACCGGGCCGGGATGTCGGTGCTCTCCAGCAGGCTGGGCCTCACTGTGCCGGCGGTGGAGGTGAGTGACCTGCTGGACTTCCGCGCCCTCGTCGTCGAGCGGCTGTCGCAGGGCGAGCGGGTCGACTACCTCATCTGCGACGAGGCCCAGTTCTACTCCGAGGAGCAGGTCGAGCAGCTGGCCTCCATCGTCGACGAGCTCGGGGTCGACGTGTACGCCTTCGGCATCATGACCGACTTCCAGACGCGGCTGTTCCCGGGCTCGGCGCGGCTGGTCGAGCTCGCGGACCGGGTCCAGGTGCTCCAGGTCGAGGCCCTGTGCTGGTGCGGAGCCCGCGCCATCCACAACGCGCGAACGGCGAACGGCGAGATGGTGGTCGAGGGCGACCAGGTGGTGGTGGGCGACACGAGCACCGAGTCGACGTCGGCCGTGGCCTATGAGGTCCTCTGCCGCCGGCACTACCGATCCCGGACGACGGCGTCGCGGGCCGCGGTGGAGCACATGTCGCCCCAGCCGCTGCCCTTCGGGTGACGTCCTAGGGCTGGTCGTCGGGGCGCGTGGCCCCGAAGAGGATCTCGTCCCAGCTCGGGACGCTCGCGCGACCCTTGCGCGGCTTGGCCTTGGGCTTCCCTGCGGGCGCCTTCGCGGCCGGCGTGGTCGGTTCGGCCGCGGTGGAGCTCGGGTGCGGGATCGTCACCGTCTGCGATGTCGCCGTCACCGGGTCGGGCTCGTCGTCGGCCGGCTCCTCGGCGTCGTCCGACTCGTCCGTGGCCGGCTCGTCGACCGCGTCGGGCACGGCGACCAGGCGCGGTCGCGCGTCGACCGGATCGGGCAGCGGCTCCGGCTCGGCCACGAGGTCGAGGGCGTCCGCGATGGCATCGCGATCGTCGACGTGCGCACGGACTCCCATGAGGGACCGCGCGTTGTCGTCGAGAGGGTGGATATTGCGGCCGGCGTGGTCGTAGGTCCACTCGGCGGTGCGGACACTGCCCCGATCCGCGTACGTGGCGCACACCACCCACTTGCCGTCGTCGCGGCGGAGCGCATCCCAGGTGATCGCATCCGATGCCACGTCGACCCCGAGAGCGGCCGCGGCCGCCTGCCGCAGCGTGGCCCCGCCCGCAGACCGGCGCACCTCGACGGCCAGCGCCTGGTCAGCGATGTACGCACGCTCCGCGAGCAGTGGTTCCGCGTAGCGGAGCACCTTGTCGAGGGGCCACCCGGTGTCGTCGGCGATCGCCTCCGCTGAGGCGCCCGCGCGGACCCGGGACTGGATCTCCCGAGGGCTGAAGGTTTGCAGGGCAGTCTCCTACTGGCGTGTCGGCTGGTCGGGGTGCGAGTCGCCGACGGCTCGCACGCTGAGAGGAACTTAGCGCCTCCGGCTTGGGCACGGATGCCTGCGTCGCTATTTCGTGCCGTCCGTCGGGGGATCGTCGAGGATCGCGCCGGGACCCGGCCCCGGCACCGGATCATCGACCCACGACACCGCCGGAGGCGGCTGCGGCCGGCCCGCGGCGGCACGCGAGAGCAGGGACTGCCCGGCCGTGGCGGTGATGCAGGCGGCCGCTGCCGAGGCGAACGGGAGGCAGAACGCCCATGAGGTGCCGAGGGCGTCCACGACGATCCCGGCGATGGCCGTGCCCCCGCTGAAGCCCAGGGCGAGTCCGGAGTTGGTCCACGTCAGGCCCTCGGTGAGCTGCGCCGCGGGCACGAGCCGCTCGGTGAGGGAGAAGATCGCGATGAGTGCGGGGGCGACGGCCATGCCGGCCAGGAAGGTGCTGACGGCGAGCAGCGGAACGGTCCGCACGAAGGGCGCGGGGATGAGGACCAGCGCCAGCAGTCCGGTGAGGAGCATCACCTGCCGGGGCAGCGGGACGTGCCAGCGACGGGCCCCGAAGTAGATGCCGCCGATCATCGACCCGATGGCCCACAGGCCGAGGATGATGCCGGAGGCGCCCGGCTGGCCGGCTTCCTGGCTGAAGGCGACGACGCTGACCTCGTAGCTGCCGAAGACTCCGCCGACACCGAGCGACGCGATGGCCATGAGGGCGATGCCGGGCGACCTGAGGGCGCTCCGGTGCCGCTCGCCTCCGTGCGACGCACGGCGACGGCCGGAGGCCGGTGGCTGGGTGCGGCGCTGCGCGGCCAGGACGAGCGAGCCCGCGACGGCCAGGACGGCCCCGACGAGGATCGGCACCGGCAGGCCGACCTGGAAGGCGAGGAACGCCGTGAGGAGCGGGCCGATCGAGAAGATGAGCTCGTCGACGATGCTCTCGAGGGCGAAGGCGCCCCGCAGGTGCTCGCCGTCGGTCGCGGCATGCGCCCAGCGTGCGCGGACCATCGATCCGATGGCCGGCTGGCTCAGTCCGGCGAGGATCACGGCGACGAGCTGGACGGCGACCGGCTGGTCGGTCTCGACGGCCGCGACGAAGGCGATCAGGCCGAGGGCGTGAAGGCCTGCCAGGGCCGGAAGGAGCCTCGCCTGGCCCACCTGGTCCATCCACCGGCTGGTGACCAGGCCCCCCACGGCGGCCCCCACCTGGAACGTGGCGGCCAGCACGCCGGCCAGCGCGTACGACCCGGTGCGCTCGCTGATGAGCAGGACGATGCCCAGCCCGATCATCGCAATGGGCAGGCGGGCCACGAACGCGCTCGAGGAGAAGGCCCGGGCGCCCGGGAGGGCAAGGGCCTGTCGATACGTGGTCAGCACGGTCCGGACGGTACCGCCACCGGCGCAGCGGGCAGGATGGTGGCATGTCTCCCACCGAGGTCCGCGACCTGGCCGACGTCCTGGCCCTCCACCCCCTGCTTCCGACGGCCTGGAGGGCCACAGGGGGTGCAGGCCGGTTCCTGCGCGACGAGCGCCCGGCCCTGCTCGACGTCGACACGAAGAGCTCGCCGACCGACTCGGTGACGGTGATGGATCGCACCGCGGAGGCGATGATCCTGGCCGAGCTGCTGGGGGCGCGGCCGACCGACGGGATGCTGGGGGAGGAGGGCGGCGAGCGCCTGGGCACCTCCGGCGTGCGCTGGGTGGTCGACCCGCTCGACGGCACGGTCAACTACCTCTTCCGCCTGCCGATGTGGGGCGTGTCCATCGCGGCCGAGGAGCAGGGGATCGTCACGGTGGGCGTCGTCGCGACTCCCGAGTACGACGAGTCGTACGTCGCCGTCCGCGGTGCGGGCGCATGGCGGGTGACCGGATCGCGCGCCGAGCGCCTCGACGTGAGCCGGTGCGATGACCTGTCCGAGGCGCTCGTGACGACCGGGTTCGGCTACGCGGCCGCGATGCGGAGGTCGCAGTCCGCCGTCGTCACCGGGCTGATCACCGAGATCCGCGATGTGCGACGCATGGGCGCGGCCGTCATCGACTTCTGCTGGCTGGCCCGTGGTCGGGTCGATGCCTACTTCGAGAAGGGCCTCAACGCCTGGGACTACGCAGCGGGGGCACTGATCGCCCAGGAGGCAGGTGCCGTCGTCACAGGACTGCGGGGCGGAGACTTCAGCGAGTTCGTGGTGGCCGCGGCACCCGGCATCCATGCCGGGCTCCGTTCGGCTCTCGTGGCACTCGACGCGGACGCCGATCCAGCCTGAGCCAGGCGGTCAGTCGAGGCGCCTGAGCTCGGCGACGTACCAGTGGACGTTGCGCACGTACCCGGCCACCGAGTCGGCGAACTGGTCGTCGGAGACGCAGTTCTCGGTGACGACGGCCGGGACGCCGAGCGCCCGGGCATGCATGGGCACGACCTTGTCGTTGCCGACCACCGCACCGGCCCCGATGAGCGCGTGCGGTCCCACCACGGAGCGATGCAGGACGATCGACCCCGACCCGACCAGCGAGTCGTCGAGGATCGTGCAGCCCTCGAGGTGGGCGTTGTGGCCGATCACGCAGCGGTTCCCGATGACGGTGTCCAGGCCGCGCGAGCAGTGCACCACCGTGCCGTCCTGCACGGACGTCTGCTCGCCGACGATGATCGCCGCCTGGTCGCCCCGCAGGACCGCCGACGGCCAGACGCTGGACTCCGCGCCGATCCGCACGTCGCCGATGAGGACGGCGTCCGGGTGGACGAACGCGGTGGGATCGATCTGCGGGATCCGGTCACCGAGTGCATAGAGCGGCATGGGGTCTCCTGGTTTCGGGTTGTGGGCATACCCTCCCATGCGGGCGTCGGCGGCATGGGGCACAATCTGCGCGGCACGGGTCCCGCAGGGGCAGCACCGCTGCGAGGCGCGGGAATGAACGGCGGCGCGTCGGCGTTTCAGCGGCGTGCAGTGATCGAGCACGAATGATCCGCCCAGACGGGTGGACGCGGACGAGATGACGAAGGGCAAGGCACATGGCAACCGACTACGACGCGCCTCGCAAGACCGATGAGGAGCTCGCAGAGGACAGCCTCGAGGAGCTGAAGGCCCGCCGTGCCGACAAGGCGTCCTCAGCCGTCGACGTCGACGAGGCGGAGCTGGCCGAGAGCCTCGAGCTCCCGGGCGCCGACCTGTCCGACGAGAGCCTGACCGTGCGGGTGCTCCCGCGGCAGTCGGACGAGTTCACCTGCAGCTCGTGCTTCCTGGTGCAGCACCGCAGCCAGCTCGACCACGAGTCGAAGAAGGGCCCGATCTGCAAGGAGTGCGCCTAGCACTCGGGCGCATGGCACCCGGGCCCGCGCCTGGGGCGTCGTCGCGCTAGGACGCGGACCTCTCGCCCCACTGGTTCGCCAGACGGTAGACGGCAACCTCGACGACCGCTGCCGTGGCCGCCGTGACGGCCGCCCACATGAGGGCACGCCCGAAGGTGACGCGCGGATCGCGCGGTGCGGGCACCGGTCCACCGGTGACCTTCTTGTAGCCCGAGTCCATCATCTTGCGCACGATGATCGTGGCCCCGATGGCGGCGAGCGGTGCGATGAGGTGCGCGATCGGGTTGACCTCGACCTGGACGTCGACGTCCGCGCTGCCCGATGCCTCGTCGATGTCTGCCATGTGCCCTCCGGAGTCCGCTGTGCTGGTTGCCGCTCGTGCCCGAGCGTATCGCCCTCTACTCCGGGCCTGACGCGATCCTTGCCCGGATGACCTCCGCGAGGCGCGCGGGACCGCGTGAGCTGACCAGCCAGGCCGGGTGCGGATCCTCGTCGTCGTCGAGTGTCACCAGCACGCCTCCGGAGGCCGACCACGGCCGCAGCTCGACGAACAGGCGTGCGTCGGCTCCGGGACCCCGCAGGGTCCGGATCCGGGCGCCGTCGACGACCTCGACACCGCAGACGCAGGACAGGGGGAGAACGGCGCCTCCGGCGCTGAGCGTCGTGGCACCCACCGTCACGACGGGGGCCGAGATCCACAGCAGCCAGGCGGCGACCAGTCCGGCTGCGATGGCGACGACCACGCCGACCGTCGGGCCGAGGGCGGCACCGTAGGCGACCGCCAGCATGGCGACGAGTGCGCCCGCGAGCAGCCAGGCCCACCAGCGCGGCAGGAGGCGCTCACGGTACGCCGGCAGGTCCATGCCTCCACCCTGCCACGGTCGCCCCCCAGGGCGTCGGTCACGGGTAGGGTCCAGCCGTGAGCCAGTCCGCCTCCAGCGCGGCCCCGTCGGGGTCCCATCGCCCCCGCGGGGCGCTGCCCACCGCGCCGCCGCCCGACGCCGTGCTCCCCATGCGGGCGCCGCATGCTCCGCCCCCGGGCGCGACCATCCCCTCGCACTACCGCTGGTGCTTCGGGTGCGGCACCGAGCACCCCACCGGCCTGCACATGCGCATCACGGCCGGCGAGGGGCTCACCGTCGTCGGCGACTTCCTCGTCACCGAGCACCATCAGGGTGCGCCCGGCCTGGCTCACGGCGGGCTCCTGACGGCTGCTGTCGACGAGATCCTCGGCTCCCTCAACTGGCTCCTGGCCGGACCTGCGGTCACGGGACGCCTCGAGTGCGACTTCCGCCGGCCGGTGCCCGTCGGCACGCGGCTGCACATCGACGCCGAGATCGTGGGAGTCAAGGGACGCAAGGTGTTCACCCGGGCGATCGGCCGGCTGGACGGGCGCGACGGGCTGGTGGCCATCTCCGCCGCGGCGCTCTTCGTCCAGGTTCCCCTCGAGCACTTCGTCGCGCATGGCGCCCCCGAGCACGTGCAGCGCGCCATCGATGACCGGGCGGCCGGCGGGCCGGCATGGCGGCCCGAGGGCGAGGCCCGCACCGTGGAGGTGAATCCGTGACCGGACCCGGCGTGGTCGACGTCCTCATCACCCGGCTCGACCCGGACCTGCCGCTTCCCGCGTACGGCCATCCCGGCGATGCGGGGCTGGACCTCATGAGCCGAGGTGACCACGTCATCCCCCCGGGCGCCCGTGTGCTCGTCGCGACGGGCATCGCCATCGCGCTCCCGGCCGGCTATGGGGCCTTCGTGCACCCGCGCAGCGGACTGGCCCTGCGGCAGGGCCTCGGCATCGTCAACAGTCCCGGAACCGTGGATGCGGGCTACCGCGGAGAGATCAGCGTGATCCTCGTCAACCACGACCCGGAGACCGAGGTTCGCATCAGCCGGGGCGACCGGATCGCCCAGCTCGTGATCCAGAGGGTCGAGCGCGCCCGCCTCGTCGAGGTGGCCGACCTGCCCGGATCTCACCGCGGGGAGGGTGGGTTTGGGTCCACGGGCGGGATCGCGGGTACGGTAACGGGCGGATAACGTCGCTCAGGCGTCCGGAAGAGGAGACAGGCGTGTCGGAGAACCGATCCCACGGTCCGTGGGACGTGACCGAGGTCGACTTCTCGGTCGAGGTCGAGCGGCTCGACCTGGGGGCTCTCCAGGTGGCCGCCTCCGAGGGGGTCGACGTGCAGGTGCAGGTCGACGAGAGCACCGGCAACGTCATTCAGCTCACCTTCGCCCGTCCGGACGGAGGCGTACAGGTGCAGCCGTACGCGGCACCCCGCAGCGGCGGCCTCTGGGAGACCGTCCGCCCGCAGATCAAGTCGTCCATCAACACCGGCGGGGGACTGGTCGAGGAGACCGAGGGCCCCTTCGGCATCGAGCTGCGCGCCCAGGTGAAGGCCGACGGCGGCAGCGCCCTGCAGCCGGCCCGATTCGTGGGCATCGAGGGTCCGCGGTGGTTCCTGCGGGCGGTGTTCCTCGGCGCCGCCACCCGCCCCGGCGAGACCACCGACGTGCTGGAGGCCATGGTGCGCAACCTCGTCATCGTCCGGGGCGGCGAGGCGATGCCGGTGGGCGCTCCGATCCCCATGCGGCTTCCGGAGTCGGCGCAGCCCACGGCCGAGGCCGCTGGCCTGCCGTCGCCCTTCGCCCGGGGACCTGAGATCACCGAGACGCGTTAGCCTGACAACGTGAGCACTGCGCACAGAACCGACCACGAGTCCTCGGGCCTGGCCCGACTCTGGCACCGCTGGACCCGGACGCAGGCCCAGGTCGAGGCCGACGAGCTCCAGCGCGAGAACGCGACGATCGAGGGCGACCTGACCCGGATCGACTGCTGCACGCCGGGGGAGACGGTCACTGTGCGCGGCATGGTGCGGAGCATGACCCTGCGACCCCGGAGCACTGTTCCCGCGCTCGAGATCGAGCTGTACGACGGCTCGGGAAGCGTCTCGGTCGTGTGGCTGGGCCGCCGGCGCATTCCCGGCATCGATCCCGGCAGGTCGATGGTCGTCACCGGGCGCCTGACCTGCAACGAGGCGAGCCCGACGATCTACAACCCCCGCTACGAGCTGAAGCCCGTCTCCGGATGACCGGGCCGGACGAGCAGCCGCCCCCGGCCGACGGCCCCGCGGAGGTCCGGGCGGAGGCCCTCCTCCTTGAGCGCGCGATCGGCGGCTGGCGCGGGGTCATCGACTCGGGGCTGCCGACGGCCGTGTTCGTCATCGCCTACGTCGTCACGGGCGGCACCCTGCGCACCTCGCTGATCGCCGCCATCGCTGCGGGTGTCCTCATCGTGGGCTGGCGCCTCATCCGGCGCGAGAAGCTCGGGCAGGTGGCCGCCGGGTTCGCCGGTCTGGCGATCTCGGCGTGGTGGGCATCACGCAACGACAACGCCTCCGACCTCTACATCCCCGGCATGCTGACGAACCTCGGCTACGGCACGGCGTTCCTGGTGTCGATCCTCGTGGGCTGGCCGCTGCTCGGCATCGCGATGGGGTTCCTCACCGGCGAGGGCACGTCGTGGCGGCGTGACCGCATGCTGCGCCGGACCTACGCCGCCGCCTCCTGGATCTGGGTGGGGCTGTTCTTCGGGCGCCTCATCGTGCAGACGCCGATGTACCTCGCCGGCTGGGTCGAGGTGCAGGGCATCGTCAAGATCGTCATGGGCTACCCGATGTTCCTGGGAGCCGCGTACTGGACCTACCGCGTCCTGTCACCGGTGCTCACGCACAAGCGAGCGGAGCGGGCCTTGGCGGCCGAGCGTGCGGCCGAGGCCGAGGCGGGCAACGATCCGCCGCCCGGCATCGCGAGTCCCGGGCAGCCGTCCGATCAGGCGTGACCGAGCATCCGCTGCAGTTCGGGCTCCTGGTCCGGAGAGGCCACGAAGAGCAGTTCGTCCCCGGCGTCGAGCGGGTCATCCGCTGACGGTGCGAAGACCCGGGGCCCGCGGACGATCGCCACGAGTGCCGTGTCGGCGGGCCAGTTCTGGTCGCCCACCCGGGACCCCACGACGGGGGAGTCGGTCGACAGGGTGATCTCGACCAGGTTGGCATCGCCCTGACGGAACGTGAAGAGCCGGACGAGGTCGCCGACGCTCACGGCCTCCTCGACGAGCGCCGAGAGCATGCGCGGCGTGGAGACCGCGACGTCGACGCCCCACGACTCGTCGAACATCCACTCGTTCTTGGGGTGGTTCACGCGGGCCACGACGCGCGGCACGCCGTACTCGGTCTTGGCGAGCAGCGACACGACGAGGTTGACCTTGTCGTCGCCGGTGGCGGCCACGACGACCTGGCAGTGGGAGAGCATTGCCTCGTCGAGAGCGGAGATCTCGCAGGCGTCGGCGAGCAGGGTGTCGGCCCCCTCGACGATGCCCGGCCGGGCCAGGCTGGCGTCACGGTCGATGAGGAGCACCTGGTGCCCGTTGGTGACCAGCTCGCGGGCGATGGCCCGTCCTACCTTGCCGGCACCGGCGATGGCGACGCGCATCAGACTCCCCCCGGGCCGTTCTCGAAGACCTGCTCCACGTGCTCACGGGCGTCCGTCGCGAAGACGGCATGCACGAGGTCGCCGTCCTGCACGACCGACTCGTCGCCGGGCACGAAGGCGACGCCGTACCGCGTGATGAAGGCGATGCGCGCCCCGGTGGCCTCCTCGAGGTCGCGCGACCGGCGGCCGATCCACGCCTGTCCCGTGTGCACCTCGGCGAGGACCACCGAGCCGCTCGGGTCGCGGTACTCGGCCTGGGCGCCCATGGGGAGGATGCGGCGCATGATCTGCTCGGCCGTCCACGACACGGTCGCCACCGTGGGGATGCCCAGTCGCTGGTAGACCTCGGCCCGCCGGGGGTCGTAGATCCGGGCGACCACCTGCTCGACGCCGTAGGTCTCCCGAGCCACGCGGGCCGCGAGGATGTTGCTGTTGTCGCCGCTGCTGACCGCCGCGAAGGCGTGGGCGCGCTCGATGCCGGCCGACTCGAGGGTCTCGCGATCGAAGCCGACGCCCTTGACGGTCTGGCCGCTGAACTCGGGACCCAGCTTCCGGAAGGCGTCGGGGTCCTGGTCGACGACGGCGACGGAATGACCCATCTCGTCGAGCCGATGGGCCAGGAGCGACCCGACTCGGCCGCAGCCGAGGATGACGATGTGCACGGTCGAACGCTACACGCACGTCGAGCGGCAGGCGGGCCCACACTGGTGGCACCTCAGGACCCCCCGGGGTCGTAGGCTCACGACCGTGCCGATGTCCGACGTGGTCAAGCGCGTGTTCCTGGGCCGCGCCCTCCGCAGCGAGCGACTCGGCGACACGCTCCTGCCCAAGCGCATCGCGCTCCCGGTGTTCGCCAGCGACGCGCTCTCGTCGAATGCGTACGCGACCCAGGAGATCCTCATCACCCTGGCGCTCGGCGGCGCCTCGCTCTACACGTTCGGGCCGTGGATCGCGCTCATGGTGGTGGTCATCTACTTCACGGTGGTGGCGTCCTACCGGCAGAACGTGCACGCCTATCCGAGCGGGGGCGGCGACTACGAGGTCGTCTCCGTGAACCTCGGCCCGAACTGGGGCGTCTTCGTCGCCAGCGCGCTGCTGATCGACTACGTCCTCACCGTGGCCGTGTCGATCTCGTCCGCGGTGGAGAACCTGGGCTCGACCATTCCCATCGTCGAGGAGCACTCGGTCTGGTTCGCCGTCGGCCTCATCGTGCTCATCACGCTGCTCAACCTCCGTGGGGTCAAGGAGTCGGGCGCGTTCTTCGCCATCCCCGTCTACTTCTTCATCGCGTCGATCTTCATCATGGTGGGCTACGCGGCCGTGCAGCTGGCGATGGGCAACGACCTCCAGGCGGAGAGCGCCAACTGGCAGATCGTGGCGGAGGACACCTTCACCGGAGCCGCGCTGATCTTCCTCGTCGCGCGAGCGTTCTCGAGCGGCACGACGGCGCTCACGGGCATCGAGGCCATCTCGAACGGCGTACCGGCGTTCAAGAAGCCGAAGTCCAAGAACGCCGCCACCACCCTGCTACTGCTGGGCATCATCTCCATGACGATGTTCGCCGGGATCACCTGGCTCGCACTGCGCACGAACGTGCACGTGACGCTCAAGGACTCCGAGCTGATCGGCCTCCCCGAGGGCCAGGCGCAGAAGACGGTCATCGTCCAGATCGCCGGTGCCGTGTTCGAGGGGATGCCCTGGGCGGTGCTCGTCATCGCCCTCGCGACGGCCGTCATCCTGGCGCTGGCCGCCAACACGGCCTTCAACGGCTTCCCGGTGCTGGGCTCGGTGCTGGCACGCGACGGCTACCTGCCGCGCCAGCTGCACACGCGCGGCGACCGGCTCGCGTTCAGCAACGGGATCCTCAGCCTCGCCGCCATGGCCGTGATCCTCGTGATCATCTACCAGGCGTCGGTGAGCGGGCTGATCAACCTGTACATCCTGGGCGTCTTCGTGTCGTTCAGCCTGAGCCAGCTGGGCATGGTGCGGCACTGGACGCGGCATCTGCGCACCGAGTCCGATGCCTCCGAGCGCCGTCGGATGGTCAGGTCGCGGGCGATCAACGCCTTCGGGCTGGTCATGACGACCTCGGTCCTCGTCATCGTGCTCGTCACCAAGTTCACCAAGGGCGCCTGGATCGTGGTCATCGCGATGCCGCTGATCTGGCTGCTCATGCGCGGCATCCACAAGCACTACGAGCGCGTCAGCCACGAGATCATGTCGGTGGACCGCGAGATGATGGTGCTGCCCGCGCGCGTCCACGTCCTCGTGCTCGTGTCCAAGCTGCACAAGCCGACGCTGCGCGCGCTCATGTACGCGCGGGCCACCCGCCCGACCGTGCTCGAGGCCATCACCGTCGACGTCGACCCGGAGGACACCGCGCGGCTGCAGGCGGAGTGGGAGCGGCAGGACATCCCGGTCACCCTGAAGGTGCTGGCGTCGCCCTACCGCGAGATCACCCGGCCGATCCTCGACTACGTCCATGCCCTGCGGTCCGACAACCCCAACGACCTCGTGACCGTCTACGTGCCCGAGTACGTCGTCGGGCGCTGGTGGGAGCACCTGCTGCACAACCAGTCGGCACTGCGACTGAAGAGCCGCCTGCTGTTCACGCCCGGCGTCATGGTCACCAGCGTGCCGTGGCAGCTGAAGTCGAGCGAGCTCGTCGCCGAACGTGACGACTAGTCCCGGCCCGGCACCCGAGGCGGCCCCTCTCGTCGCAGGGGACGAGCGCGTGGTGCTGGCGGGCGCCATCGCCCACGGTGGCCATGTGGTCGCCCACAGTGACGGGCGCACCCTCTTCATCCGGCACGCGCTGCGGGGCGAGACCGTGCGCGTCAGGGTCACGGAGGTCAACCGCCGCATCGTGCGCGCCGACGCGATCGAGGTGCTCGAGTCCTCGCCCGACCGTG
>CALGTB010000325.1 GCA_937902285.1 uncultured Actinomycetes bacterium
CGGAGGCGAAGAGCGGCATCACGTCGCCCAGCTCGACATGCGGGTCGGGCTCCCCCACCCGCAGCGCCAGCTGCTCGCCGGACTCCTTGGCCACGAGGGACGCCGCCGCCCCGATGCCGGCGATGATCACCACGAGCGACCCGAAGCGGCGCGAGAACGAGGGACGCACCGCCATCAGCACGGCACCGATGGCGGCCAGGGGCACCAGAACGACCACCGCGTGCACGACGAGCGCGTGCACCGGGATCCCGCCGACCGTGTCGAAGAGGGCGTCCACGCGCTCACTGTAGGGACGACGGGACCGCTGGTCGACACGCCGCGCGATAGCGTGCGCGACATGAGCCCAGCAGTCCCGTCGACCAGCAGCACCGCCCTCGCCGACGACCTCGCCCTCGCCCACCTCATGGCCGATGCCGCAGATGCGCTGTCGATGAGCAGGTTCAGGGCGGCTGACCTCGTCGTCGAGACCAAGCCCGACTTCACGCCGGTGTCCGATGCCGATCGCGACGTGGAGAGCATCCTGCGCCGCCTCATCGCCCAGCACCGGCCCCAGGACGCCGTGCTCGGTGAGGAGTACGGCAGTGCTGGCGAGGCCCCACGCCAGTGGATCCTCGACCCGATCGACGGAACGAAGAACTACGTGCGCGGAGTGCCGGTGTGGGCAACCCTCATCGCCCTCGTCGAGGACGGCGACGTCACCGTCGGCGTCGTGTCCGCGCCGGCACTGGCCCGTCGCTGGTGGGGATCGTCTGGGCAGGGGGCGTGGGTGCGCGAGCCCGGGACCGACACCCCGCGACGGCTGCAGGCGAGCCGCGTGCAGGCACTCTCGGATGCCTCGGTCTCTCTCTCCGACCAGGTGGGATGGGCGGAGCGAGGAGCGGGCCGCGGGCTTCGGGTGCTCCTGGACGACACCTGGCGGCAGCGTGCCTACGGCGACTTCTGGTCGCACATGCTGGTGGCCGAGGGCGCCGTCGACATCGCGGCCGAGCCGCAGCTCGCGAGCTACGACATGGCCGCCCTCGTCCCCGTCGTGCGCGAGGCGGGGGGGCGCATCACGGCGTTCGACGGAGGCCCCGCCATCTCGGGCGGATCAGCGCTGTCCACCAACGGCCTCCTGCACGACGAGGTCCTCGCGTCCCTCCAGGAGTAGCCCAGGACGAGCGTTCAGGACTAGCCCTGGACGAGCGTTCAGGAGTAGCCCTGGACGAGCCACCCGTTTGCGAGACAGGACGCCCCCGTCACGGCACCATGGGTCACGGAGGTGCGCCATGCAGCTGTCCACGATCATCGCCGCCAAGGGCGGGTCCGTCGTCACGATCCAGCCCGATGCCGCCGTCGCCGACCTGATCGCCATGCTCGCCGAGCACAATGTCGGCGCACTGGTGGTCTCGGCCGACGGCCGCACGATCACCGGGATCGTCTCCGAACGCGATGTCGTCCACGCCCTGACGCACGGTGCCGAGTCGCTCACGCGACCGGTGGCGGCCATCATGACGACCCACGTGTTCTGCGCGCCGCCCGAGGCGCACATCGACGAGCTGATGCACCTGATGACCGAGAAGCGCGTCCGCCACATCCCCGTGACCGATCCCGACGGCGTGCTGCTCGGCATCGTGAGCATCGGTGACGTCGTGAAGTCACGGCTCGGCGAGCTCGAGGGCGAGCGCGCTGCGCTGCTCGACTACATCACCAAGGGCTGAGCGGCAGCACCGCCGCGAGCGACACCGGGATCAGCGCCGGGTCACGCGGAGGGGCAGGCCGCCGACAGGCCGGATGGTGACCAGCGGCGCTGCTGCCGGGACATCGCGACCGGGCGGGTAGGCCAGGGCGTAGCGACCGGCGATGGCCGACAGCATGAGGGTGCCCTCCACGTAGGCGAAGTCGCGTCCGATGCACTGGCGCAATCCCGCGCCGAACGGGATGAACGACGTGCGGCTCGCCGAGCCGTCCAGGAATCGTGACGGCAGGAACCGCTCGGGCTCGGGCCACACATCAGGATGGCGGTGGACGATCCACGGGCTGAGGATCACCAGCGAGCCCCGCGGGACGTCGTGGCCGCCGAGGACGGCATCGTCGAGGGCCTTGCGCGTGATGAGCCAGGCAGGCGGGTACAGCCGCAGCGCCTCGTCGAAGACCGCTCGCGCATAAGGCAGGCGTGCATAGTCCGCGAACGTGGGGGCACGCCCGCCGAGCACGGCGTCCGCCTCCCGTTGCAGCTCCTCCTGCACCTCCGGATGCCTGGCGACGAGCGCCCACGCCCACGTGAGTGCACTCGCGACCGTCTCGTGGCCCGCGACGATGAAGGTCACGACCTGGTCGCGCACCTCCCTCGGGGTGAGCCCAGCGCCGCTGTCGTCACGGGAGCCCAGCAGCAGGTCGAGCATGTCCGCGGGGACGGTGCCGCGTCCGCCGCGACGCTCGAGCATCATCCCGCGGACGGCCGCGTCGAGTTCGCGCACCGATGCCTGCAGCTTGCGGTTGGCCGGCGTCGGCATCCACGCCGGCGGGGTGATGGGCACCCGCGCCCGGGCGATGACCACGTCGAGTGCCGACAGCGTGGCGGTGGCCAGGCGTTCGGCGTCGGCCGACAGATCGGTGCCGAACAGCGCATGCCCCACGACCTCGAGCGCCGCATGCATCATGGCCTCGTCGATGTCGGTGACGGCACCCGCCGGCAGGGCGTCCCACTGCGCGAACATGCGCTGGAGGGCGACGTCGATGTGGGCGACGATGGCCTCGAGCGTCTCGTGATGGAAGGCCGGCTGCACGAGCGGCCGCTGCCGACGCCAGGGCTCGGTGTCGGCGACGAGCAGGCCGTCGCCGGTGACGAGCGACAGCGACCGGTACTGGATCGTCGACTTCCCATAGGACTTCGAGTCCGCCACCAGCACACTGCGCACAGCCCCCGGGTCGCAGACGAGATAGCTGGGCGGCCGCGGGATGGGGAACTGCACGACGTCGCCGTACTCGCGCCACGTCGCCGCCAGGTACTGCAGCGGGTCCCGCCTGATGCGCCCGAACTGACGCAGCATGGCCGGCCCCTCGGGCCCGGGCGCGGTGGCCGGCGTTCCGAGGAACGACTTCCTCGTGTCGGTCGTCATGTGCGGCACGGCCTCAGTCGCGGGGGGCCAGGTGGCGGCGCACGTGCTGCTGCGCGTGCGCGATCGCGTCGGGCAGGGAGGAGAACACGTGGTTGCCGGCGTTCATCGCGTCGATGGCCCCGACCGCCTCCAGGATGTGGAGCGGACGCTCCGCCACTCCGCAGAGCAGCACCGCGATGCCACGGGCCTGGAGGCTCGTGATGATCTCCTCGAGGGCGTGGCCGCCGCTGGCGTCGATCACCCGGATGCCGCCCAGCCGGAGGATGACCACGCGCACGTCGGCGACGCTGGTGAGCTCGTCGAGGAAGTGCTGGGCCGCGCCGAAGAACAGCGCTCCGTCCATGCGGTAGACGGCGATGTGCTCGCGCATGAGGCGGCTCTCGTCATCGCCGCTGATCTCGTCCACGCTGGCCGCTCCGAGAGCGGACTCCAGCACATCGTCGGACTCGGGCATCACCGTGCTGCTCTTGGCCATCGCCCGCAGGGCGAGGACCGCCGCCACCGCGATGCCGATCTCGACCGCGAGGATGAGGTCGAACACGACGGTGGCCAGAGCCGTGAGCACCATGACCGCGGCATCGGACTTCGTGGAGCGGAGTATCGACATGGCCGACCTGCGGTCGATCATGCGGACCGCCGTGACCATGAGGACACCCGCCAGGGCGGCGAGCGGGATGACCGCGACGAGGCCGCCGAGGAAGAGGACGATGAGGAGGATCAGGACGGAGTGCACGATCGCCGAGACCCGGGTGCGCGCGCCCGCACGGACGTTGACGGCGGTGCGCGCGATCGCGCCCGTGGCCGGCATGCCGCCGAAGAGCCCGCTCGCGATATTGGCCAGGCCCTGGCCGAACAGTTCGCGATCGGGGTTCAGGCGGCCGGTGTCCGTCATGCCGTCGGCCACGCGAGCCGACAGGAGGCTCTCGATCGCGGCCAGCGCGGCGACGGCGAGTGCTGCCGAGAACAGCGCGCTGGTGGTGGCCGTGTCGAGCACCGGCATGCTGGGAGCGGGGATGCTGGACGGAATGGGGCCGATGGTCATGACGTCCCACGCCAGTCGCGCCACCAGCACCGTCGCGACCACGATCGCGACGATGGACGCCGGCAGGGACCGCCGAATGCGAGGCAGCAGCACCATCAGTGCGACGACCAGGGCGACGATCGCGAGGGACTCCCCCGCTGACGACCAGTCGGCGGTCTGCAGGGCCGTGAGGGCCACGAGTGCCGTGTTCTCCCCCTCGGGCTTGGGCATGTCGAGTGCGAGGGGCACCTGCTGCAGGAAGATGATCGTCGCGATGCCGATGGTGAAGCCCTCGACGACCGGCCAGGGGATGAAGTCGACGATGCGCCCGAGGCCGAACAGCCCCATGGCGACGACCATCCCGCCGGCCATGATCGCGACCGGAATCACGGCCGCCGCGCCGTAGCGCGCCACGATAGGCACGAGCACGACAGCCATGGCGCCCGTGGGCCCGGACACCTGGAGGTTGGACCCCCCGAAGACCGCAGCGACCACGCCCGCCACGATCGCGGTGACGAGTCCTGCGCCAGCCCCGACCCCCGAGGTGACGCCGAAGGCCAGCGCCAGCGGCAGCGCCACCACGCCGACGGTGATACCGGCGATGATGTCGGCCCGCCAGCTGCGGCTCAATCCGTCGTAGTCCGAGCGGCGCGGCAGTGCGCGCTCGCGCACGACCTCGATCACCTCGGCGATGCTCACGCTCGCACGGCCCCCGGGATCATGCGGTCACCGCGGAGGCCACCGGCTCGTAGAGCGTGCTGCGCTGGGTCAGGGTTCTTCCGAGGGGCTCGACCACGGCGCGGAAGTCGTCCGGGGAGATGCCCTGGCCGTGCGTCGCGCCGGCGGCTCGGGAGATGTTCTCGTCCATCAGGGTGCCGCCGAGGTCGTTCACGCCGGCGAGGAGCAGCTGCTGGGCGCCGCGCACGCCCAGCTTCACCCACGAGGCCTGGATGTTGTCGATGTGGCCGTGGTAGCCGATGCGCCCGACGGCGTGCATGAGCACGGTCTCGCGCCAGGTGGGGCCCCTGCGGGCCCGGCGCTTGAGGTAGATGGGCGACGCCATGTGGACGAACGGCAGCGGCACGAACTCGGTGAAGCCGCCCGTGCGCTTCTGCAGGTCGCGTGTGCGCACGATGTGCCGTGCCCAGTGGAGGGGCTGCTCGACGCTGCCGAACATGATCGTCACGTTGGAGCGGAGCCCGACCCCGTGGGCGATCTCGTGGGCGTCGAGCCACTCGCTGGTGGAGACCTTGTCGGGGCACAGCACCGCGCGGATCTCGTCGTCGAGGATCTCTGCGGCGGTGCCGGGCAGGGACGCGAGGCCGGCATCCTTCATCCGCCGCAGGTAGGTCTCCAGCGGCTCCCCCAGCCGCCGGGCCCCTTCCGTGACCTCCAGCGCCGTGAAGCCGTGGACATGCATCGACGGCACGGCGTCCTTGACCGCCTGCGTCACGCGCAGGTAGTAGTCGCCGTCGAAGTCGGGGTGGATCCCGCCCTGGAGGCACACCTCGGTGGCCCCGAGGTCGGCGGCCTCGCGGACCCGGTCGGCGATCTCGTCGTCGCTCAGCAGGTAGGGCTTGCCGCGCAGGTTGAGCGACAGGGGGCCCTTGGAGAAGCCGCAGAAGGTGCACTTGTAGGTGCACACGTTGGTGTAGTTGATGTTGCGGTTCCGCACGAAGGTGACGGAGTCGCCGTTGACCTGCTGCCGGAGCCCGTCGGCGAACTGCGCGACGGCCACGACCTCGGGGCCGCGCGCCTCGAACAGTGTCACGAGCTCGTCGACGCCGGGCTCGTGACCCAGCGTCACGCCGCGCAGCACCTCGGCGACGGCCGAGCCCGCGTGCGAGGGACCGGGAAGCAGGACCATCGGGGCCCGGTCGGCGCCGGAGTACCAGGCGGTCGAGCGGCGCCCCACCTGGATCACCTCCGCCCCCGTGCCGACGTTGGCCGCGGCCTCGTGCCGCTCAGGGAAGACCGACCCCGGGTCGTCACGGCCCAGGCCCTCGGCATCGCTGCGGTCGAGCACCGCGAAGCGGAGCCCCTCGTCCAGCCACTGCTGCGGATCCAGCGCGTACTCCGGGTAGATCGTCAGGCGTGGGGCCAGCGCCAGGCCGCGCGCCTCGACCGCCGCCCGCAGCTCGTCGACGTGCGGCCACGGCTTCTCCGGGTTGACGTGGTCAGCAGTGACCGGCGAGATGCCGCCGAAGTCGTCGATGCCCGCGTCGAGGAGGACGCCCGGGTCGTCGACGAGGTTGGGCGGAGCCTGCAGATGCACCGACGCCGGGAGGATCTGCCGGGCCATTTCGATCGTCTCGACGAGGACGTCGACGGGGCAGGCAGGGTGGTCGCGCATGAGGGTGCCCGGCTTGGGCACGAAGTTCTGGACGATGACCTCCTGCACGTGCCCGTACCGCTCGTGCGCCGTCGCGATGGCCTCCAGCGCCACGATGCGGTCGGCCCGTGACTCGCCGATACCCACGAGGATCCCCGTCGTGAACGGGATAGCGAGCTCGCCCGCCATGTGCAGCGTGGCCAGGCGCCGCTCGGGGTCCTTGTCGGGAGCCCCCCGATGGGCCGGGAGGTCGGGGTTGAGCGACTCGATCATCATTCCCTGGCTCGGCGACACCTGGCGCAGCCGGGCGAGGTCCTCACGGCCCAGCGCTCCGGCGTTCACGTGCGGCAGCAGGCCCGTCTCGTCGAGGACCAGCTGCGCCGCGTGCGCCACGTAGTCGACCGTCGAGGCGAAGCCGTGCTCGTCGAGCCAGTCCCGTGCGACGCCGTAGCGGTCCTCGGGGAACTCCCCCAGGGTGAACAGCGCCTCATGGCAGCCGGCCTCGGCGCCGGCGCGGGCGACCGCCAGAACCTCGTCGGTCGACATGAACGCCGAGGCCACGTGCGCGGGCGACTGCGCGAAGGTGCAGTAGCCGCATCGGTCGCGGCACAGCATCGTGAGCGGGATGAAGACCTTCGGGGAGAACGTGATCCGGCGTGGCGCGTCAGTCGCGGTCACCGGAGCCTCCAGCGATGGCAGATGTGGTCATCCCGGACCGGGCTGACGCGACATCGTTGCACACGCCCCTCGTGAGGAGTCCGGGTGCGCGCCATCCTCGTTCAGGCAGGGCGCGGGCACCGTTGGCGACGCGGCAATGTCCGCACTTTTGCAACTTCTTGCGTGAACCTACTCACATTCCGTCAGATTTGTTTGCTCTGATGACAAATCTGAGACATAATCGTTATGTCCGCAGGGAGACCCCCAAGGACGACAGGCACCACAACGACGACAACAGGAGTGATCCTCCGTGAAGGCTTTCTCGAAGGTGTTCGCACACGTTCTCGACCAGCGCCCCGACGACGGCCCCTCGGCCGTCCGCCGGCAGATTCATCGCGAGTGGGACCGTCAGCGGGCCTTGGCCATGAGCCCCTCTGAGCGTGCGGAGATCGACGCGATCTTCTCCCGCAACCTCTAGGAGCACGACCGAGAGCACGACCGAACCACCCGACCTGATCCCCTCCGCGAGTGGGGAGCTGTAGGGGCCACAACACCCGTGTG